>QIAL01000794.1:0-1430 GCA_003225535.1 Acidobacteriota bacterium
AAGAAACTGGGTCGGCGGACCCGGATGCTCTCCGAGATGGTAGGAACTATCGGCCTCACTGCCTCCGCACCCGCCGCCTATTACGTCATCACCGGAGAGTTCAACGCGACCGCCTGGATGCTCTGGCTAGCAAATATCCTGTTCGCGGGCGACCAGATTCACTACGTCCAACTCCGCATCCACACCGCCAAGATCCAGGGATTCCGCGCGAAGTTCACTCACGGCTGGGGATTCGCCCTTGGGCAGACACTCATGACTGCGATCATCACCTTGGCCTGCTTGGCGCGCCTGATGCCACCGATCGCTTCTTTGGCCTTTGCCCCGCTCTTGTTCCGCGGATGGTTCTACTTTGTTCAGGAGCCGACTCCATTAGTCGTGCGCCGTCTCGGCTGGAGTGAACTGAAGCACGCCACAGCATTCTGCGTGCTGCTGATTGCGACCTTCATTCTGGCAAGGCAGCGATAGTACAGCCCGCACCGCCGCTTACCGTGGTTTAGCAGATTTCGTTGTGCCTGCGAAGAATGCGTCGATCTGGCCGTGAGTCTCAGCCGGGCATTCCATGTATGTGAAATGTCCGCAGCCCTTCAACGTGACCAACCGAGCGTCTGGAATTGCTTGCGCGATATGCTCGGCGGTTGTGGCCGGGATGAACTCGTGATCTCCGGAGAGGACCAGCGTCGGAATCTTTAACGTTTTGAGCTTGGGTAGCAGATCGAAATCAGCCCGTGACCACGTATCTTGCATAAGTCGGTCTTCGACTGCTCTTGCCTTGAGAACACCCTCCTTGTTGAAGCTCGCTTTCATCCTCGCAATCAGCTTTTCATAGTCATCTGGTCGCGCCAGCGCGGGCTTGAAATGAATTCGATAGTAGGCAGTGACGGCCTCCGGATCTCCTTCCTTGTAAGCGGCCGTCTCGGCAATCGCCTTGCGTTGAGACATGGCATCCGGCCGTTTTTCGAGCCAATCCTTCCGCAACTGGAGGTAGTCCTCTCTGGACGCTGGGCCCGGGTTCATGAGGATCAAGTGCGAGATCCGTTGTGGATACTTCAAAGCGTATTCGAGCGCAATTACCGTGCCCCAGGAATGTCCCAACAAGGCCGCGGACTCCAGATGGAAAAACTGTCTGACCTTTTCGAGGTCAGCGACGTCGGAGGCGAGTGTGACATCTTCGGGTCGGACATTGTTGGCAGACTTCCCGCGTCCGCGCTGATCGTAGTAGATGAGGCGGTACGAATCGGAGAGCCGGTCCATCTCAGGCAATAGGTAGCTTTGGTCGAAATCGGGCCCGCCATGCAGTACGATGATCGCCGGCCCCTTGCCGACTTCCCGGGCATACAACTCCGCAGCTCCGACATCGATGCGGCTTTCGCGAACTGTTGCGGCTTGCTGGCCGTGCGCCGGACAAATTGTGGCTAGACCGAGACAGACAG
>QIAL01000794.1:1471-3647 GCA_003225535.1 Acidobacteriota bacterium
TTTCCTAGGGCACGATCACCGCAGCCCCATCCACAGCGTCGCGTTTTACAGCCATGAGCGCTTCATTAGCTTGATCAAGTGAGAACACAGTCACCCTGGGCCGCAAACCAATCTCTGCGGCCAGCGCAAGGAAGTCGCGCGCGTCAGCGCGCGTCATGTTCGCCACGCTCCGAATCTGCCGTTCGCCCCACAACAACGTGTCGTAGTCGAACTGTGGCATCCGATCGAGATGGATGGCATTGATTGCCACAACGCCACCCTTACGCAAACTGGCAAGCGCTGCGATGACCACGTCACCGCTTGGCGCAAAGGTGATCGCACGATCCAGTTCCACAGGCGGCTTCTCTGTTTCGCTTCCAACCCAGGTAGCGCCCAATGACTCGGCCAGTTCGCGGTGAGACTTGCCGCGCGTTGAAACGTACACCTCACACTTCCAGGAGCGCAGTACGGCAATCGCAAGGTGCGCCGAAGCGCCAAAGCCGAACAGGCCCACGCGCTCGCCGGGCTGGACTCCAGCCACGCGCAGGCTGCGAAATCCGATGATGCCTGCGCAGAGCAGCGGGGCGGCGTGCAGATCGTCGAGTGAATCAGGCAGCGGAAACACAAAGTCAGCTCGTGCGAAAGCGCACTCTGCGTAACCGCCTGCGACCGTGTAGCCCGTGAACGTCGGTGCGTCGCAAAGGTTCTCGAAGCCCTTCAGGCAATATGGACAAGTGCCATCAGTGCCACCCACCCAGGAGACGCCCACGCGTGTGCCAAGAGGAATGTCCGTCGTGGCCCCATCGACGATCTCGCCCACAATCTGATGGCCGGGAATGATCCGCAACTGCTTGGATGGCAATTCGCCTTCTACGATATGAAGATCAGTGCGGCACACGCCACAGGCGCGCACGCGCAGCAGCACATGTCCGGATCTCACCCTCGGATCAGCCACATTCACAATCTGAAGAGGACGTTCTGAAATTGGTGCGGGCTCGGCAAGAATTGCGGCTTTCATGGGGAGGAGACTTCCCGCTTCATGATGCCAGACTTACCGCGACTCTTCTATCCCTGCCGGTATGCATACCCGGGTGTAAGTGAAACACCGCCTAGGCGCCAGCGTTATTGCGGTCGCAGGCCAAGAGTTAGGGTTCCAACCATTCGCGAGCGTGGCGGAGAAGTCCTGTTGCTTATCGCTCTGGTTGCACAACGTGATAACGGCCTTCCCTTGTAACTATGAGGCAGCACTGAAAAGCATTCCCTGATACGAATCGGCGAAACGGTTTGGCTTCGATTGACACAATGAAGTGTGGGCGAAACTGGGACGCTCTTGATCGCGGACGCCGGGAGTCAGTGAAAGCACACTCGACCGAGGTATGCAGAAAAGTGGAAGGGATTCGTTTGACAATCAAATGACATCGCAGCTGCATCCGGAACAACGATCATGGCGTCGAATATTGTGTGCGAAGAATGGAGCAAAACGATGTGGATGAGATCATGTGCATTGTGCAAGGCGCTCCTCAAAAAGCTCAGGCTAAGCGATTCCACACGCTGTCAGTGCGGGTGGGAATGGCTAGGCCACCCGTGAGAGAACGTGCCGAAAAGCAGACGATTCGAAGGACAAAGCCGTGGCAAGAGTGATTGAGTTTTATATACCGATTAATTTCCGGTGGCGTGCGAAATGGATTCCTGAGCACGAACGGGGAAAAGTAATCGAGTTCTGCCTGCCTGCAAAGAAGTCTGCCTGAAGGCCAAGCATTCGCGCAGTTTAGCTAACTCATCCTTTGGCAAAAGGATCGCGGCAGCCAACTGATACATCACTTCCGCACCAACATCTTCAGTTCGTCTGGCAGCTCTATCGCTGCAGTCACAGTCTGCTGATGTTTACCGAGGTCTTCAGAGTTATGTGGGCGCTGAAACGGCGTCCGATTCTGGACTGCTCGGCTGGGCATTTCACCTCCTGATCGATATCCCCACCCACCAAGGAATATTCGCAATCCATTTCCTCTGGCCGATTTCATCCTACGGATTCAATGGGCATTCGCTGGACAGCGGCTGGTCCTCGTGGCGAAACTACGGCGTGGTGACATTCGTTTTCGCGGGTTTACAGATGCGGGCGATGGTAGCTTTTCGCTGCGATTTGTCTTGACTTTCAGGATAAACGAAAGTAATAGTGTTGACTCGTAATGATACGAAA
>QIAL01000795.1:0-721 GCA_003225535.1 Acidobacteriota bacterium
TATTGTCTGGTCCACGAGGAGGATCTTTACCACGGCTGCGAAGTGGACCACGTCATCAGCGTAAAGCACGGCGGTTTGACCGTGCCCGAGAACCTCGCATGGGCGTGCTTCCACTGTAACCGACACAAGGGCACCGACCTTGGCTCCATTAGCGTACGCACGCAGAAGCTGACCCGATTCTACAATCCGAGGTCGGACGGCTGGAAGGAGCATTTCTGCTGGAACGGAGCGCGGATCGAGTCGTTGACGGACATCGGTGAAGTGACGGAACGGCTGCTGGATTTTAATCATCCCGAGCGCATTGCTTTCCGAAGGTTTTTGGCGGAGGTGGCACGGTATCCCACCGTCGAAGCGTTGGCGTTACTGAGGGCTTGACCAATTTCGGAAGCTATCGACTGAGAAATTGAGGCGGAATCCGACACACCAGCCGGCGGAAAGCCAAATTCGCATCAAACTCACTTGCCGCCGTGACCAACGCTCGCTTCGTCGGCGACGGCGCCCTTTTGCCCCCGCTCGTCGCCTCCCGCGCTCGCACTCGTCACGACTGGATCAGCGCGCAGTCGCGAGGGCTTCCGTTGTGAGCTTGGCTTCGGCGCTCCGCCACTTCCTCCGTTCGCCATCCACCCCGCTCCGGAATCGCGTCGTCTTCCTCGCCAACATCCCAACCGAAGTCCAAATTAACATCAAAAAGCAACGCTGAGTCCATGCACGGGTTGTAAAT
>QIAL01000795.1:814-3064 GCA_003225535.1 Acidobacteriota bacterium
AATCCACTGGCGGGCCATCCAGGACCGGCGGGAAGCCGTCTCACAGGCGATTGGCCGGGCCATTCAGGAAGTTTGCTTTTCAGGACTCATCGCGCCATCCCAGGCTTCGCCGGGAAGCAGGATCATTGTCATTTTCCCGAAGAAGCTCAAAGTGCCTGAAACGTTGAACGCCCCCATCCTGAAACCGCTGGAATGAAACACTTCTTGAAATATTTCACCTCCTGCCCGATAGGTATTCCATGAGCACAGCGGTCAAAGAACGGCCAACGAAAGCGGTGCGAGTGAAGCGTGGCCTGGTAAAGCAACGCGAGAAGCTTTTTGCCAAGCTTCAGGAAATCAACCATGCCATTCAGGAAGCCGAGACCGAATCCGCGAAGTCCGAAAAGCTGACCCTCGCCAAGCTGAGGGCGGCTTTGAGCTGGAGTCGAGTGTGTGCTGTCAAACAGATTCGTCACCTTCACATGGAGTAATGCCGAGTTGAAAAAAGTGATTCCTCAGTATTTCGAAGAATCGCTCCCTCTACTCAGCATTACCGAGCGTTAGAATCACGCGCTACTTTGACCGGGCCAGCGAGAGCGCCAATTCCATATCTCTGTCTCTGCCAACCAAAAGCTCATTGATTGTGTGAGTGACGGGATAATCTGGAATCATGCGTCGGCCTGCGTGCTTGTAATCGGCGGCTGCGTAATAATAGGTGACCATTCCCAAAGGCACCCGGACGTTTGAATTCGGTAGTGTGAGGGTCACTCTAAAGCCGCAGGTGCACCCGTAATAGCCACCTGCCGCCTCTTCACCTATCAATACTCCGCGTTTGTGCAGCGGAAGCATTGAGAGAAACTCGCATGTTGTTGAGAATGAGCCTCCATTCATCAATGCAAATACTTTCCCTCCGAAATGCGGCTGGCGCGGTTGTTGCAGGCCCAGGCCGGGATCGCTGTGATAATGGAATTTGCCATCCGCTCTTTTCTCGACGCGATATTCCGGGACCGCTTTTGCGTCCGGGGCATATTTAAAAAAATCAAACTCGCGAGCGTTGATCGTCTTGTCCTTGTAGTATTCAAACGGCTGATCCCAGAGATATGAAAAAAGCTGCGCTCCGGGTGCATCCAGTCCACCGGAATTATCGCGGACATCGATGATCAAGCTGCTCGATTGCCTGTCGCGAATTTGCTCGAATGATTGCTGAAGGAAATCGTGAATTGTCAATTTCCGCTGTGGTTCAACATATTCCTCGAAACTGCGGACCGTGAGTACGGCGATGCGGCCCTCGTCCAGAAACTTGAGATCTGCCATCGTGCTTGGTCGCGTGTCCCTTGCCGCTGACAACGCTTGCAACTCAGGGAAGGTCTTGCCCACCATGGCGGCGTGATGGCGTTCTCCGTGCGTATTCCGATAGACAGCGTGGAACGGACTCTCAAGTTTCAAGAGGCCGTAGAGGTCGACATTAAAATTCCAGTAATGCCCGATTCGATACTGGGCTGCGGTCCTTGAGCGGTCTTCACCGGTATGGATGGTCATCATCTCCTTTAGAATCCGTTTCGCGGAGACACCGTTTATGGAAAGAATTTCCGCTCCCTCAAGCTGATGGTCATCGGTTGAGAAATCCCTGTAAACGAAGGGGCGGTGATCAAGCACTCTGACCGTTAACGGCAGCAAGGGTAGTTGGTCGAAGGGAAACCTCTCGGGCCAATAAGTGAACAAGTGGCCGTCTTTAATGTGCGCAACAACCGGAGCAACCAGCGCCCAAAACTCAAGGGCCGTCATAGGGTGATCAATCTTCTTGTAAGCTTGATCGAATGTGCGATCCATTTCTGCTTTGCTGGTGTAGCGGTACAGTCCCCCGTGCGCCATCTCCAACGCGTGCCGCAGGATTTGGAAATCCTCCTGTAAGAGTCTTGGTGGAACTTCCTGACCACCGGCCGGGCAGGGAAAGACGTGGCCTAAAGCGAGCAAGATCACTAAGCCCTTGCAAACCGCTTCATATCGAGATATCATCGTAGAATAGACACCGGTGCTCAGCGGTTTTGTGTGCCACCTCGCGGATAATGCCAAGTTGGAAAATGAAAAAAAAGCGATTCCTCGGTTTCTTGAAGAATCGCTCCCTCTATGGTTATTTTCTGTAGCAGCCGATAATGCCGAGTAACGGGGCGATTCCGCTAGTGTAGTGTCTCATAAATAACTGGTGTTATGATTCAGGCGTGCTATTTTCCTCTCATGCCACGTTTTGCTTCGCCTGTTGGCCTGACTGAA
>QIAL01000796.1 GCA_003225535.1 Acidobacteriota bacterium
AACAGAAAGTTCAGGACGAGGCCACCCAGCGTCGATCTTGCAACCAGCGTCCAGAATGTCGCCGCGGCAATGGTGGCGATGACGTACGCTCCAGCCACCACCGATTCCCGTGGGTCTAGCACAAGGCCGGCCGGTCGCCAGCCAAAGAAACAAACCAGAGCCGCCGACAGGACGGCAACGACCGTGACGCTCAATTTCTCGCCCCAGATTTCCATCCGGTCGACGGGTTGAGTGAGCAAGAGGGAAAGCGTTCGGTGTTGGAATTCGTTGCCGAGCGAGAGAGTAGCCAACAGCGGGATGCCGAGGAAGAACCCAATCGAACTAATGTCCGCAATCGAATGTAACGGCTGAAAGAGCGGCAGCACGCCCGCGATGGCCACGGCGCACCAGGGCCTCAAAAGGGGGCGTGCTTCCTTGAGGATTCTCGTGGTTTTGGCGTTCATTCTCGTCTCCTACGATTTCAAGGTCGCGACAAAGATTTCCTCGAGTGTCAGCGCTTCCGTCGAGAGCGCCTCCGGATTGTGCTGCCGAAGGCGCTCCATCAATTCCGGACCCGCACCATTGGCGATCAACTCCAGTTCGCGCCCGTTGCGGCGCACGCGCAACGCCCCTTTGAGGTCGAGTTCCGGCGGCGATTGAGCAAAGCGCGCGCGGATTTTCTGATAACGCTCGCGGGCCTGGTCAGAGTCGAGCGTCAGCATGGTGCGGCCGTTATCTATGATAGTGAACTCGTCAATCAATCCCTCGAATTCGGTGATGAGGTGGGTGGAGACCAGGATCGTGCGGTTGCCCGGATTGCCTTCCTGGTACGCACCGATCACCGTCTCGATGAACTCGCGGCGGACGATGGGATCCAGGCCCGACGTCGGTTCGTCGAGCACCAGCAACTCCGCCTCCGGGCAGACCGCCGCAATTAACGCGACCTGGGTCCGCTGACCTTTCGACAGACTACCGGTGCGCTGCGCCGGATCGAGCTGGAAACGCGCAAACAACTCTTGCTCAGTCTTCCGGTTCCACTGAACACGAAACGAAGCGAGGTAATCCAGGGTCTCGCGAACGCTCATCCACGGATAGAACGCGACCTGGTCCGGCACGTAAGCGAGACGGCGCTTGACCGCGACTTCGTGCTCTGCCGGATCGAGACCGAATACGCGCACGTGCCCGCTCTGCGGTCGCAGCAGATTGAGCAGACACTTCATGGTAGTTGTCTTGCCGGCGCCGTTGCGACCGAAGAGTCCGTAACAGCGGCCGGGCTGCACCGTCAGGTTCAGGTCATGGACCGCCTCGGCGCGCCCGTAAGCGTAGGTGAGATTTTCGATTTGGATGGCGGGAGTTGGAGATTTCATGGCTGGTTAATCCTCCTTATGGTTTGCGTTGGCGCGCCGTTTGTCTTCGAGCACATCCAATCTTTCATTGACAAGTTCCAGAAATTCCTGGCGGGGCACTTGCAAATGGTGCGCCTGCACGATGGCCTGGTCGATCTCCACGATCAGCAACTTGCGCCGGACTTCCTTTCGCAATGCCGAGTGATTCCCTTTCAGGAAACAACCCCGCCCCGGCAGCGTCTCGATCACGCCCAGGCTTTCCAGTTCGGAATAAGCTTTGGCGACCGTGTTGCGGTTGACGCGAAGTTCCTCAGCCAGCGGACGGATGGATGGGAGCACCTCGCCGGGCCGCAGCGCCCCCGATGCGGCGGCGGCCTTGATCTGATCTACGACCTGAAGGTAAATCGGCATGCCGGACTTGAAATTGATTTGGAGTATCATGCGCGTCTCTCTGTCATAGGACAATAGGACAGTTTGCTGGGTATTGTCAAGGGGAATTTTCCGGGCGGCCCTTAGGCGATTGAATTACCCATTCCCAAAGTAGATCGCTGCCGACATCTGATTGCTTCCAAGGAAATCTTGCCCTTCTCTGATCTGCGCTGTATCCCCTTCCCTGCTGTTTTATCTGCCTCCTCCCACAGGCAGCGGTTCCGGAGTGAGAGCCAGCTTGTTGATCAAGACTCGCAAGGACATGAGTTCTGTGCCTGCGGCACCGGGATGACGGAGTCACAGGCTGGCAATCCGCCGCCGTGAATGCGCTCTTGCCCATGCGAATCTCAGTCATAGACTTTCTAGGCCACAATTTCTTGATGCCTTTCCTGATCCGACCGGGCGAGATGGGTATAAACTGGTGTCGTTCTTGAAGTCAAAAGGGGAAATCCGAATGAAACGAATTGCTGTTTTGACGCTGCTGTACGCTTTGAGT
>QIAL01000797.1 GCA_003225535.1 Acidobacteriota bacterium
CGTATTCGGACCGGGCCAAATATCCTTTTCCGGGCGTAATCATTAGCGACGTAAAGATGCCCCGGCGCGATGGCCTGGAGGTGATCGAATGGGTTCGGAGCCATCCCTGCTGCTCGGTCATTCCGATTGTGATGTTGAGCGGTTCCCGGATCGAGCACGACGTTGTAAGCGCCTACAAGCTCGGCGCAAACTCATATTTTACAAAGCCGACCACGCTGGATGAGCTCGCGGAACTGATTCGGCTTGCCTTTGATTATTGGTCGCGATGCGAACGTCCGCCCCAGCCAAAAAATTCTCAAAATGCAGAACGAAAAGAGTGAGAAGATGGATCTTCTGATTCTCCTGACAGAAGTCCGGGGTTACCCGGAGGTAGATTGAATTGTCCGGGACAGGGCCGGTCCCACTATGAAACGACAGATCGAATCGATTCTGGTCGTCGAAGATGACGGAAATGATCGATTGTTGCTGCAGTTGGTTTTCAGCCGGATCGGAATTGCTCATCCTCTTACAATCGTGCAAGGGGGAGCCGAAGCGCTGGCTTATCTTCGTGGCGAAGGGAGGTACCGCGATCGGGAGCAGTTTCCTTATCCATCCTTTTTGATTACCGATTTGAAGATGCCCGGCCTGGACGGCTTCTCAGTGTTGTCGCATTTGAAGGAGAATCCGGACCGGGCCATCACGCCCACGATTGTACTCTCGGCATCGTCGGATCCGGATGACATTCGGCTCGCCTACGCCCTGGGAGCAAATTCGTACCTGGTCAAGCCGGTGGAAATTGAGGAATTGTTCCGGTTGCTCAAGCTGACTTTTGAGTATTGGCGCTGTTGCGATTTTCCTTATACGGACGGCGAGGGAAAGCACATTTGCAGCAACACGACCGGCAAGCTGGGCCAGTTCCCGCGCGCTTCGGCGCCGTGAGGTGTGACTCAGGGATTGCATTCGACGGCGATCCGGTGAAAGTAGCCATCGCACGACGGCTGCAAACAGAGGCAATGATGACACCGCAATCGATCGCACAACGGCTTCGAATGGGGAGTTGGATCTATGCTTAAGCCTGCTCGCCACCGGATCGAAACATGAAACCACTGTCAATAGTGAGGTCTGAAACTTGCGCGTCCCCGCGCAGTTTGGTACTGCTGGATCGACGAACTGGACCGGCGCCTCGTGCCAGTCACCGCCGCTTTTAAGGAATCAAACCCCATGACCTTCGTAGCTGCTTTTTTGTTGGGAATTGCTTTTTTGTGCGGAATTGCGCTCGTGCTCTACCCAGTTTGGGCGAGAGGTCGGGACCCGCGCCCGAGGGTGAAGTGGGTTTTGGCGACGACCGGCTTAACAGTCCTCTGCTGGTCGCTATTGGCTGCATCCGTCCGATCTCCAAAACTGACACAAAACCTGCAACCAAAAACCTTTGCGAGAATGCGACAGGTGAAGTCACTCGTCGAGGGAATCTCCGCCGGCCTTATAATTGCACTGACAATTCAAGGTGAACTACTCCCGTCCCGACGAAAGTTGGGCGCCACTGCCGGGGTGAACACCGGTCAGCCTGGATGAAGTTCGTAGTGCAGGCTTCAGCCTGTTATATCCGGTTGCACGATTCAACGGTTTAACTATTCAACGATTCAGCAATCCGGGCCAATCCCACCCGATCCGACCTGAAATGTTTATCTGTTTTTAAGGCGTGCGGCGGCGAAGGCAGCCGCAATAGCCAAAACGTCGACGTGCGAAACCTCGGAAGGGGCTCACCATCGCCGCTTGCGGAAGGAACATCCAGCGGGTTATACAAGGGGGCAGAACATCGCGGATATGCAGAGCAAACGAATGGCGCCGACGGTGGGCAATGTGCTCTCTGTCATCATGGGAGGAGGGCAAGGGAGCCGCCTGTTCCCGCTGACCAAGGAGCGTTCCAAGCCTGCGGTGCCGCTGGCGGGCAAGTACCGGTTGGTGGATATTCCCATTTCCAACTGCATCAACTCGAACTTGCGGCGGATTTATCTGCTCACGCAGTTCAACTCGGCGTCGCTGCATCGGCACATTTCGCAATCGTATAAGTTCGATCATTTTTCCGGCGGCTTCGTGGAAATTCTGGCTGCGGAACAGACTTTGAGCGATGCTTCGTGGTATCAGGGAACAGCGGACGCGGTTCGCAAGAATCTGCTTCATTTTCTCAATCACGATTTCGAATACATGCTCATCCTGAGTGGTGATCAGCTCTATCGGATGGACTTCCGGCGCATCATCGCTCAGCACGTTGACACACATGCGGACCTGACTATCGCCACGCTGCCAGTGGGGCGTAAGGAAGCGAATTCGCTCGGCATCATGCAAATCAATGAGGAGCGGCGCATCACGCGCTTCGTGGAAAAGCCCAAAGACCCGGAGGTGCTCGACTCGCTCCGCCTGGATCGGGATTGGTACGGCCGGCTGGATATCGAAGGCGATCAGGAATTCTTCCTGGCTTCGATGGGGATTTATATTTTCAACCGCGATATTCTGATTCGGGTTCTGGACAATACACTTACCGACTTCGGCAAACACATCATACCGATGGCGATTTCAGATTTGCGGGTTTTCTCCTATGTGTTCCAGGGGTACTGGGAGGATATCGGGACGATTCGCTCGTTTTTCGAGGCGAACCTCGATTGCACAGCAGAGCTGCCGCAGTTCAATTTCTTCGATATGAGCGCGCCGATTTTCAGCCGGCCACGATTTTTGCCGGCCTCGAAAATCAACGGAGCGCAAATCAATCACGCGATCATTTCGGACGGTTGTATTATCAATTCCGCGACGATCGGCCATTCGATTGTAGGGATTCGCAGCGTGGTGGGCGCGGGCAGTGAATTGAACCGGGTGGTCTTGATGGGCGGCGACTATTATGAATCGCACCATTCCATTCTGGAAAACGAAATGATGGGCAAACCGCGCATCGGCATTGGCCAGAATACGCGAATTGAGAACGCGATTATCGATAAGAACGCCCGCATCGGTGACAATGTGCGCATCTCGCCCGCCGGCAAGGCGGAGAACATGGATCATGCGCTTTACTACATTCGCGATGGCGTGGTGATTATTCCCAAAAACGGTGTCATTCCGCATGGGATGGTGATTTAGCGATCACCCGCATCTACATTTGATTTTTCTTTTTCGGCCATCTTGAAATACTGAGGGGATGGAAAGATTGCGTTTGCTTTTTTTGTTCGCGTTGCTGGTTTCGGCAGGTTGTGCGACTCAGGCCTCGGATGCTTCCAGCAGCCGGGCAGTTGATCTTCAGAAGATCAGGAACTCGAATTTCCAGGATTTCGTGCTGGAATTCGGCGCTGACTGGGGCAGTGTGGGCAGTTTTTACGAACTGCCCTGGTCGGAAGTGCGATTCGATCGGCTGGAACGGCTCTTCAACGGATGGCGGGAACGGCTGAACGCGGAGAAGTTTGATCCGCTGAATCAGCAGGGGCGCATCGATTATCTCCTGATTCGGAACACAATTGCGCACGAACTGGCGGCCCTCACTTTGGCCCGAAAGCGCCTGAACGAGATGGAGGAGTTGCTGAGCTTCCGTGAGCCAATCCAAAAACTGGAGCGCGCTCGCTGGCGCATGGAAGCCGTCGACGCCCAGGCCGCCGCCGCCGACATTTCTGCCCTGCCCGACAAAATAAAGAAGCTTCGGGAGCGGCTTGAGAAGGGCAAAAAGCAAAAAGACGAAAATAAACCCAAACCTCCAAAGACGGAATCAGTCACCGCTTTGGCCAGCGACATTAATAAGCCTGAAGGTTCATCGGACTCGGATAAACCAAAGCCGACCGATTCGGCTGAAAACGAGAAGCCGAAAAAAGAGGAAGTGGTTCCGTTGAAG
>QIAL01000798.1 GCA_003225535.1 Acidobacteriota bacterium
CCGCTCGCCGGGCATGGTGATCTACTACCACGACCCGGCGGGCAGGTACGTGGTAGTAGATCACTTCGCGATGATCATCGCCGATGGCAGCCGCGAATGCCCGGCGTGATCTGGGATGCCACCGTGAACAGGCGGCTAGTTATGGAGGCTTATTCACGTCATCCGGTAGAAGTGCAGCCCAACAACGGCTGAGATGGTGGTGTCAAAGGTGTCGATCGGGCGACGGTAATCGGTGTGCATAATCCTCCAGGTCTTGAAGTTCGCGATGACCTGCTCGATCATGTATCGAATCCTGTTTACCTGAGTGCTGAATTCCTTCTCCCAGTCGACAAGATCCCGGAACTCCGGCTTCCTGATGGGCGTGATCATTCCCTTGCCGATGTATCCTTTATCACCCATCTGGCTTCCTTCGGGAAACCCGGCAAGCACTGATGATTCGTCGATGCAGTGCGCGTCGTGGCGGCTGCCGTCGACCGGGTCGGATATCCATGCGAGCTGTCCGTAAAGATTGCACGCAACCTGGACGTTCTTACCGGTGGTTTTCCGCTTGCCCGAGTACAGTTCCCGGTGCCCGCGCCATGACCAGCAGGGAAGCAGCGTGCCGTCGTAGATGTACTGGGTGTCCGGGTCGAGGTCGTCCGCCGTGGGCACGAACGGGGCAAGCACGATCGCTAGCCGGGAAGTTATCCGTGAATTAGCTCGGCTAATGGTTGGCTGGGAGGTCTTGTGTGTCTCTGCAAGTTCCTGCTGAACGTGGTTTCTCCGCATGTAGGTGAGCGCTATAACCACTGACTTGTAAAGACCGAGGGACAGCGGCCACGGATCGATGTCACAGTCCTCCTCGTTTGCATATATCAGTGCGCACAGGTCGATGATCTCGTCTTTGGCGAATCCGGTGGTATGATACACGGGCGGCCTGTTTCTTCTGGACTGAGTCTGGTAACCCAATCCTTTCGAGAAGCAGGCCGCCTTTCACGTAGGCGCGCCGCTAACCGGGAAATTTGCCACATGCCTGGCATCCTCGCCTGAATAACCCTGATTCGCCCGGTTCACCAAGAGGATTATTAAAAACTCAATTCGAAGAAATAGAGACCGATGGCTGCGCGGAAGGAATCCAGAAACGTGTTAAGCGGCCGCCGATAATCGGTGAAAAGGATCTTCCAGGCCTTGAGGTGCGCAACCGCACGCTCGACGGGAGCGCGGATAGAACTGATCTGGCTATTGTATTCGTGTTCGCGTATGTAGAGCTCACGATCCTCTGGCTTCCTGGCTGGCGTGACGTAGCCGGACCCTTGAAATCCCTTGTCGGCGATAACTGACCCGGCCAGGTCGAGAATCTTCTTCACCTCGCCTTCCAGCTTCTTCATGTCATGGTCGCATCCAGGAGCCGGGTCCGACACGAAGATTATGAGGCTTATTCAGGGAGGGGATAAACCGGCTCGATATAGCGGCGTGTCATAACTAAAGACGGCCCGCTTTCCGGGAGAATTGAGTTACCAGACAACAATTCTCAAGAACGCGAGCCGCCATATGTATCATACCACTGGGCTAACCCGGGAAGAGCTCTCAGATTTCTGCGTCATGATATGGCAAGCAGCGGCTGAAGCGGGAAATCCAGCCTGGCCGCCCATTCTCGGCCTTTACAAATCAGTTCTCGTGACACTCTCCTACCTGCGCCGCAATCGCGTTCAGGCGGAGATCGCAGAGTCCTTCGGCGTATCTCAGCCGACGATCAGCCGCGCCATATCAGCTATCAGCCCGCTCATGGAGCATGTGCTCGCGGGCATCGCGCCCACGGCAGACGAGCTTGATCCGCAAAGCCAGCTCATCGTGGACGGAACGCTGCTGCCATGCTGGTCCTGGGCTTCGGATCCGAGCCTTTACTCTGGAAAACACAGGACGACCGGAATGAATGTGCAGGTCGCCTGCACCCTCAAAGGCGAGATTGCCTGGATTTCTGATCCGGTCGAGGGAAGCCGCCACGACATGCATTGCATCGGCGAGTCGGGCGTCCTTTCCGGAGTGACTCCGGGCTCATGGATAGCCGACAAGGGCTACATAGGGTCAGGAATGATCACGCCGGTCAGGAAGCCTGCCCATCGCGACCTCCTGGACTGGGAGAAGAAATACAACACGGCCGTTAACAGGATCCGCTACGTCGTCGAGCGGGCCATCGCGAACTTTAAGACCTGGAGGATTATGCACGCCGACTACAGGAGACCCCTGCGTACCTTCTCCCAGACGATCCCTCACAGTATGAGGGTTATTCAGGCCGTCCTGTAGAAGTGAAGGCCAACTACCGCTGAGATGGTCGTCGCAAATGTGCCGAGCGGACGCCGGTAGTCGGTGTGCATGATGGTCCAGTTCTTGAAGTGCGAGATCACCTGCTCGATCATCCAGCGAATCTTGTTGACCTGAGTGTTGTACTCCTTCTGCCAGTCGAGCAGCTCGCCGCCTGCTGGTTTCCTGTAGGGCGTGATCATGTTGTTTCCGATGTATCCTTTGTCCCCGATCCAGTTCTTCGAGTTCATCGTCAGTAGTACTCCGGATTCTTCCTGGCTGTAGTTGTCGTGGCGGCTTCCGTCGATCGGATCGGAGATCCATGCGAGCTTGCCGTAAATCGTGCAGGCGACCTGGACGTTCATTCCGGTGGCCTTGTGCTTTCCCGAGTACAGTTCCTTGTGCCCGGCCCATGACCAGCACGGGAGCAGCGTGCCGTCCAGGATGTACTGGGCATCTGGGTCCAGGTCGTCGGCAGCCGGGACGAATTCGCGCACCGCTTCGGGGATAAGCGGGGTTATCGCGGTTATCGCGCGGCTGATCGTCGGCTGGGAGACGCCGAGCGACTCGCCGATTTCCGCCTGGGTGCGATTGTGCCGCATGTAGGTCAGCGTGGCTGCCACCGATTTGAAAAGCCCGAGGCATGGCGGCCAGTCCGGGGTGCCCGTCCCGCGCTCCGCAGAATTAATGCGGATGCAGAGGTCGATGACTTCTTCGCGATCGAACCCGGTGGTATGATACACGTGATGGCCTGTTCTCGGGATTAAGTGTGGTAACTCAATCCTTTCGCGAGCAGGTCATCTTTTATGGAGACACGCCGCTGGGAAAGATAAACTCCGCATAACATCTTGACCCTCTGAATAACCCTCAAGGGCTACATAGGGTCAGGAATGATCACGCCGGTCAGGAAGCCTGCCCATCGCGACCTCCTGGACTGGGAGAAGAAATACAACACGGCCGTTAACAGGATCCGCTACGTCGTCGAGCGGGCCATCG
>QIAL01000799.1 GCA_003225535.1 Acidobacteriota bacterium
GGATAGAAAGATTGCGCAAAATGCCGTTAGATCCGGTTATCACGCCTGCACCTGATGTGCTAATGGTTCCCCCGTCGTTTGACACTCCAGCGGCATTAAGGTTATTGAGAGAAGTAAGCACATCGCTTGCATGAGCTGTTGTGCCATCTGTGATGCTCGCATTGATTCCAACTAATAGGAAAAGGGGTTGCCAAGGAGGAAAAAAGCTGGGATAATTCTTGCAAAAGAAGAAAAATCTAGCAAGAAAAGGATTTATCCCATGAGTAATGATACCGTATTTTCGCCACCAAAGGCAAGTGGTGGGGTACATGAGCAGATCGAAAGCTTCTTGGAGACGGTGCTGCGGGGCTTGATGCGTCCCCATGATCGGGATGCAGTAGCAGAGCAGACTGGCAAGCCGGGCCGCCCTGTGATCCTGCCAAGTGTGACATTATGGATGGCGGTGCTGGTGGCTGTGCTGCGAGGTCTCAAGTCTCAGCGGGCCATCTGGCGCTTGGTAGTAGCCGGAGGATGGTGGAGGCAACCAAGCTATGACATTGAAGATCAGGCCATCTACAAACGGCTGGAGCAAGAGGGATGGAAACCGTTAGCTCAGGTCTTTGAGCGAGTCAGTCAGCTCATAGCTCATTGGCTGCAGCCTGCCTTACAAGCCTATCACCAACGGCATGCGCCCTTGGCATCTTTTGCCAAGGAAGTAGTAGCGCTGGATGAAATGTACCTGGATCAAGTGAGCAGACGCCTGCCAATTTTGAGGCATTTCAAGAAGGGAGATGTGCAGTTGTTGCCGGGCAAACTGGTCGCTCTTTTTGATGTGCGGTTGCAACAATGGCGTGCGATTGAATACATTGCGTATGCAAAGGAGAGCGGGATGAAGCGTGCGTATCGCATGCTTGCTTCTGTCAAAGCCGGGACGACGCTGGTGCTAGCAGATCTGGGCTACTTCAGCTTTCGGTGGTTTGATGAGCTGACCGAACTCGGCTACAGTTGGATCTCACGAGTCAAAGAGAATACCTCGGTGGTGGTGCTGCACACGTATTATCAAGCCGGAGAAACCTTTGATCGGTTAGTCTGGCTGGGAGCTTGGAATATCAAGGGCAAATATGTCGTGCGGCAGGTTCAATTTCGTCAGGGTGGGCAAATCAGGCAGTACTTCACCAATGTGTGCGATCCCACCCTCTTGCCCCTGGCTGAGATTGCTCGGCTCTATGCCCGAAGGTGGGATATCGAACTCGCTTTCTTAACCTTGAAACGGGAACTGGGATTGCACTTGATCTGGAGCAGCAAGTCGGTGGTGGTCTTAGCACAAGTGTGGGCTTGCCTGATCATCGCTCAAGTGCTGCAGGCTCTGCGTATGGAAGTCGCCCTGCGTGCAGAGGTCGATCCCTTTGACGTTTCCTTGCCCTTACTTTTTGAGGCCTTACCCCAGTTTAGCTCACAAGGGCATGATGGGATAATGGAATGTGTGCGCCAAGGGCGTCGTCTTGGCATTCTTCGCCCTTCGACGCGTCTTCGCATCCAGGCACCTGAGATCCCACCTGAGCAGCTCATCCCCTTGCCGCAGGGAACGGTGCTCTGTCGGCAGCCTTGCTATCGTCAGGAGAAGAGCCCAGACAAACCGACCAGCTCAAACAAACGGAATGCCCCCGAGATCGAGGTTCATCCCCAGCGCGACCGACTGGTAGCCATTCTGAGGCAACGTGAGGCTCAGATCAAAGCCAGAACCCGACAAGCCAAGGTTGAGCAGATTCCAAAGCCGAAGACCTTGCCTATCACACCCAAAGCCGATCCAGCTTCGCAGACCAAAGCCAAAGTCGCCAAGACTCCCATGCCTGCGGTCCAGCCTGATCCGAGCATTGCACGTCCGCCTTGGGTTTGGTCTCAACCTCTGGCTACTTCTGCCTAAACCGAAACAACGAAAGGGGGGAAAATAAGCTCATCACACAAACGGTCTGACCTAGAGAAACCGGTCTCACAAACACCTGTGATGCCTCATTTGGGCTTGCCCTTGCTTGGCTTGAAGCGTGCTGGTCCAAGCCGACCAAACGGCTTTTAGGGTCTTTCCTTGCTCTTCCTACCCGGACCTATTAGTTGGAATCAATGACTTAGAAAAAGAGGGGAAAGTACGTTTTGAGCGTAAATCCTCTTAACACAACTTCCCTATGAGAACACTTCTTGATGCAAATGTTTTTATCAGCTATTTATTACCGACAAAAGACAGTGAAAAATCCGAAACAATCCACGCT
>QIAL01000810.1:0-2240 GCA_003225535.1 Acidobacteriota bacterium
GACCGCTGCTGGTCTATGACGGCGATTGCGGATTCTGTGGCTACTCCGTGCGCTACTGGAAGAAGCTCACCGGCGACCGTGTCGATTACAGGCCGTATCAGGAAATGGCGGCGCAATATCCGGCAATCCCAATCGCCGATTTTCAGCGTGCGGTGCAATTCATCGCGCCCGGCGGACATCGTTCCAGTGCCGCAGAGGCCAGTTTCCTGACCTTGAGCCACGCGCCTGGCAAAGGCTTCTGGCTCGCGCTTTACAGAAGACTGCCTGGTTTCGCAATCATTTCAGAATTAGTTTACGCATTCATCGCGGTGCATCGACCCGCCTTTTATCGCGTCAGCGTGCTTCTGTGGGGAAGCAACCCCGAACCGCCACGTTACGATCTTGTCTCATTCCTATTCCTGCGCCTGTTTGGCCTGATCTACCTGTCGGCCTTCATTTCCTTCGGAGTGCAGGCACAGGGGCTGATCGGCAGCCATGGCATCCTGCCGGTGGCGGATCTGGTCGATGCCGTCGCCAGCAGTTACGGGCCAGAGCGTTTTTTCCTGATGCCGATGGTGTTCTGGTTGGACGCTAGCGACTTTGCCATTCAGGCAGTGTGCTGGGCTGGCGCCGGGCTCTCGATTCTGCTGGTTTTTAATCTGTTGCCGCGCCTGAGCTTGTTTCTACTCTATGTGCTCTACCTTTCGCTGTTTTATGGCGGACAAACCTTCATGAATTTCCAGTGGGACACGTTCCTACTAGAGACGGGTTTTATAGCACTGCTGTTAAGCTTCGCCACGACGCCGGGCATTTGGCTGCTGCGCTGGCTGCTATTCCGTTTCATATTCATGTCGGGCGTCGTCAAGCTGTTGAGCGGTGATCCCACTTGGTGGAACTTGTCTGCGTTTTCATATCACTTTCTGACCCAGCCGCTGCCCACGCCGTTGGCTTGGTACGCCGCGCAGCTGCCCCCTAGCGTGCTGAAACTCACCGCCGGGAGTATGTTTTTCATCGAGCTCGTTTTGCCGTTCTTAATCTTCAGCCCGCGCCGGCTGCGGTTTTTTGCCGCCTTCGGCATTCTGCTGCTGCAAAGCTGCATTCTCATCACTGGGAATTACAACTGGTTCAATCTCCAAACCATGTTGCTATGCCTGCCGTTGTTCGATGACGCGGCAATACAAACGGTATTGCCGCGGCGCTTCGCCCCGCTGCGGTCAATACACGGGGAAGACAAAACGCCGAGAAGGCTGGTGGCAGTCCCTGTCGTCAGTGTATTCGCGTTGCTTATCGTGTTTTGCAGCGTGGTAGAGATGGATGCCCGCTTCGGCGGTAGCCCACCCGCGGTGGCGCAGGCGATCGACCGCTTTGTCGGGCCCCTGCATATCACTAGCCCTTACGGCTTGTTCGCAGTCATGACCACAGAACGCGACGAAATCATCATTGAGGGTTCGTATGACGGCGTCGAATGGCGCGAATACGAATTCTGGTACAAGCCTGGCAATATCGCGCGGGAACCGCGCTGGAACATCCCTCACCAGCCGCGTCTGGACTGGCAAATGTGGTTCGCCGCGCTCCAAGACCCGCGGCGCCTCGTTTGGTTTTCGCGGCTCCTCCAGCGGCTACGGCAAAATGAACCCACAGTAACAGCATTGCTGGAAAATAATCCCTTTCCCAACCAACCGCCAGTCTATGTGCGCGCGCTGTTCTATGACTACAACTACGCCGACAGCAACGAAAAGGCAGAGGGCGTATGGTGGAAGCGAAAGTTGCTAGGGCCCTACTTCCCCCGTAGCTTATCTGAAAGATGAAGAACTCTTTTCACTAAAACACGCTGCTGGCTACGGGCAATCGAACAGATGCAGAGCCAAAATAAATGCATGGGACGGTTATTACGTCCCGTAGATGCCCCAAGGCTGAGGTGCCTTATGGCACAAAGCGCTCACCTGATCTCCGCTTTCGGAAGTAAAGCGGACATCGCTCGCTGCGTGGGGCACTGGCGTGGTTCGAGTGCCAGGTCGTGAGTAAACATTCCGCCCGGCGACCACATGCCGGTGCTGGTAAAGGTAATCGATGGCAACCTATCGCGAAATCGGCGCAATCGACGGCGCCTCTACGCTCTATCCCGACGTTCTCGGAGATTCATGACGCACCGATCCGTGCCTTGGATTCGCACTCGGCTACTTCCAGTGTGTTGGTTTGACCCGCGACGATGCCTTGTCCATCGCCCCGGGGAGGCAATCAGACGACAGCAATTCGCACCT
>QIAL01000810.1:2374-5398 GCA_003225535.1 Acidobacteriota bacterium
ACAGCGCTGGCAAAATCAGTTCGGCGGGTGGGTCAGGCGGCAGAAGGTGCGAAATGTCCCCAGAAGAATTCGCAAAATTTTATCCTCCACTTCTCGACTGGATTCGAAACACGTTGACCGCAAGCGCGCACATGGCGCAAACCGTCGCCTCGCGCGGGTTTTCGCGGCTACCGTTCTATTTCACCGAAAAGACTCTGGCATCGACGAAGATTGTCTTAGTCGATCCGATGCCAATGCCACCCCTATCTTCCATGGGCTATCGGCGGAGTCCGTTGGAAGCAATGGCGTACGATGCTGAAACTGTGTTCGCTAGCTCTACGGCTATGTTCAACGTAGAAAAGATGGTCGCGGAGAAACTTGGCTTGTAAGGCCGAAACACTCTTATCCTGGACCCAAACCGCAATTATTTCTGCTTTCGGGGGAACAGCGGACATCGCAAGTATCGCGTCGAATGATGCGCGGATTCTGCGTCATTGCGCGAATGTGCCCTGGTGGGTTTGCGGGAATGACAGCCCGTGAGTGGCAGGAGCGCTGCTTTCAGTTGTGCTTTGGTACGGCTTCCATCAACAGCGTAAGCGCTTTCCGTAAAGCTGCAGCTCCGGGTGTTTCACCTTTGTAGTGGCCCATCCGCACCACAACAAGATCATGGGATGGTACAATCATCGTAGTTTGGCCGCCCGCACCCGCCATGTAATAGGACTCTCGCGGGACGGGATACTGGCCAGCACCGTTGATCCAAAAAAGGCCACCGTAGATTGGACGCTTGTCCGCCACCCAAACCGGTGCCGGTGTGCTGACAAATTTCGCGTAGCCCGCGGGGAGAATGCGTTCGCCGTTCCAAACACCATCCTGGAGATAAAGGTTGCCGAGCCGCGCCCAGTCGCGTCCGCAGCCCAGTTCGTAGCCTTGTCCGAGAAAATTTCCGAACGGATCTGTTTCAATCCGCATAGTGCGGATGCCAAGCTTGTCGAACAGCGCCCGCTGTGGAAAAGACAGATATTCTTCCCCGCCTTTCTCGACGGCGAGCCGGATCAGGTAGCTGATCAACACTGGATCGGTATTGCGGTAACGGCCGACTGTATTGGGCGGCCATTGCTGCGGACGTGTGGCCGCATAGTGGTATGAATCAACTCCTCCTGTGTAAAGATAGAGATGATCCGGATAGGGACCGGACGGGTCATAGTCGGGATCTTGAGGCGCTCTGATCCGTAGTCCACTAGACATGTGGAGTAGATCTTCTATGCGGATTTTGGCGCGGGGGTCGCCGGGTGTTTGCCATTCCGGAATCGGGGCAGGCTGAGTTAGTTGATACACGCCTTTGTTGAGGAGGATGCCTAACAGCGTTGCGGTAATGCTCTTGCCCATGGACCAGCCTTCTAGCGGTGTGCGCGTGTCTACGCCGTAGCCATAGCGCTCGGCGATGAGGCGGCCCTTCCAGGTGACGATGAAGGCCGCGGTCAAGGCCTCGGGCGGCTCGAAAGCCCTTCGGCAGCACATCGCCCATCGGCCAAGGCTCGGTGGCCGAATCGGGCAATTGGCTCTTTACGGCCACCGGTTTGAAATGAACCGCGCTCTCACCAAACGGCAGCGTCACACATCCCTGGCTTCCGAGATATTTGGCGGTCCGTGTTGCCCCGTTCGGAAGCGTGACGTGAACCGCTTGGTGGGCACGGTCGATCACCGGCTTACCGAGGATTGCTCGGACCTCATAAGGCGCAGTGAAAAATCCGACATTCTCAGCAGCAAAATCCGGCGCGAGACCGGTTATGAACACGGCCGAACACATAACCTTGGCGTAGCCGGCTGCATGATGCCCTAATGGGTCACCAGGTGGCGGCACATAGGGCGTATCAAGTTCAAGCGACTTTGCACGTGCAATGAGTTCATCGAGCTGCGTTTGCGGCGCCGCGGTCGTCGTCGCGAAGGCCAGGAGAAACGTACCTAGTAAACCCGCTTTCACCCCTGCCTCCCTGATTTTTATCGATCTCAACTAATCAATCTCAATATGGAGCCGCCTATGGTAATTTGCGGCCAACTCACGTTAGAAACCGCCATGCCCACAATCGCCCTCGTCGCCGATGATCGCAATGTCCTGACGTCGGTATCAATTGCACTCAAGGCCGAAGGTTATCGTGTCGCGGCTTACACCGATGGGGCCTCGGCACTCAACGATTTTCGAACCGAGCCGCCCGACTTGGCCATTCTCGATATCAAGATGCCGCGCATGGACGGTATGGAGACGCTGCGCCTACTCCGGGCAAAGTCGGACATGCCGGTGATCTTCCTCACCTCTAAAGCAGAGGTGATCGACGAGGTGTTCGCCTTGAAAATGGGTGCCGATGACTTCTTCCGCAAACCGTTCTCGCAGCACCTCTTGGTTGAGCGGGTCAAGGCCGTGCTGCGCCGGGCGTCGCTAAAGGACGGAACGTTTCCGATGTGAAGCCATTACTTCAGTCGAGGTTTGCCCCGATGACATTAATGCCACGTCGAGGATTGCTGGCGAGGGCTTTCAGCCTATTCGCTTCAGGAGGAGTTTTGCAGCCGAGCAATGCTGCTAAGGGCGACGGCATGTTTCCGGCGGACTTTGTATGGGGCGCATCGACCTCGAGCTACCAAATAGAAGGCGCAGTGGACGAAGACGGCCGCGGGAAAAGCATTTGGGATGTGTTCTCCCATACCCTGGGACGCGTGAGGAATGGCGATACAGGAGACATCGCGTGCGACCACTATCACCGATGGCGCGAGGATATCGATCTACTCTCAAGCGGCAACTTTACTGCGTATCGGTTCTCAACGGCGTGGTCCCGCATTCTGCCGTTGGGCACCGGGATCATTGAGCACCGTGGTCTCGATTTTTATGAGAGGCTGGTTGATGGGCTCCTCGCGAAGGGTCTGAGGCCGTGGCTCTGCCTGTATCATTGGGACCTTCCGCAGACCCTGCAGGAGGAGGGCGGGTGGCTTAATCGCGACACGTGCGCAAAATTCGCAGATTACGCGCCCATTGTGGCTAAGTACCTGAGCGAC
>QIAL01000811.1 GCA_003225535.1 Acidobacteriota bacterium
CCACGGGCGAATGGTTGATGTCGTGGCGGCCCGACGCGAAAGCTTCATTCCGAATCGTGCGATGGGCCCCGGGTGAGGGCGATCTAAAACCCCTGCTCGTCCAGGAGGGCCGTAATATCGTCGAGCCGATTCTACTTGCACCGCGCCCCAGGCCAAACCGGCACCCTTCTGGTTTACACGACTGGCCGAATGCGAACCTGCTTTGCCTGAACGCCTACACCTCGAAATTCCAAATTCCTGAGGGCGCAATTCACTCGGTTCGTCTCTACACGCGCGATGACTCAGGACATCCTCGACTGCTCGGAACCGCCCCGGTGGAGCGCGATGGTTCCTTCTTAGTTCAGGTGCCGAGCGAGCAGCCTTTGCAATTCGAACTGCTCGATGCTTCCGGCAACAGTGTGAAGCGCGAAACCGGATATTTCTGGATGCGCCGCGGCGAGCAGCGCGTCTGCGTTGGATGCCACGCCGGACCGGAGACTGCCCCGGAGAATGCCGTTCCGCAGATCCTGCTGAAATCTACCACCCCGGCGGACCTGACCGGAACCAGCGCCCAGAGCGCAGGAGGACACTAGCTTGAAATTGTTACTAATATTTCTGCTCTCCTCCGCACTCGCGCGCGCGCAGCAGGTTACCGCGCCTGCGCCCATTCGATTCGAAGACGCCACCGCCAAATCGGGCATTCAGTTTACGCACAACTTCGGCTCGCAGAAACTGGGATCGCTCCTCGAAAGCACCGGCGCCGGCTGCGTCTGGTTCGATTACAACAACGACGGATTTCCCGATCTCTATGTAGCCAGCGGTAAGCCGCTCGAAGGCGGCATCCATCCCTATCCGCTGAAGCTGCCACCCGCAACCCCGCCCCACAACCATCTATACCGGAACAACGGTGACGGGACATTCATTGATGTCACCGACACCGCCGGAGTAGCCGCAAACATATACGGCATGGCCGCGGTCGCAGCAGACTACGACAACGACGGATTTATTGATCTGTTCGTCACCGGCTACGGCAAGGCGATCCTCTATCACAACAACGGCGACGGAGCCTTCACCGACGTGAC
>QIAL01000812.1 GCA_003225535.1 Acidobacteriota bacterium
ATGCCCGCATCCTGCGGCTGAAGCGCGAGGCCGATCAGCGCGAAGAGTTGCAAGTGGACGTGAAAGATGTTCTCAACGGAAAGAAACCAGACGTGGCGCTTCAGGGCGATGACATTTTGTTTATTCCCGGAAGCACAGGCAAGAAAGCGGCTCTTCGTACCCTCGAAGCGGCTATCCAAACGGGAACCGGTATGGCCATCTGGCGCGTGCCTTGAAACCTACTCTAAGGGACAGAAATGAAAGACTCCGAATTTCCTCTCGAGAAAAGTGACGGACGCTTAACTGAATTCGGCCCTCGAGCCGCGCAGCGGCCGACAGCCTACCGATATATGGAATCGCCTTCCATGGAGACCGCCGCTTCGCCCGGCTACGATAATCTCCTGGACTACTGGAACATTCTGTTCCGTCACAGAAAAACATTACTCAGCTTTGCCCTGGTTGGGCTGCTCGGAGCAATGGTAATCAGCTTGGTGCAGACACGGATTTACCGTGTCAGGACCTCCCTCGAAATTCAAGGCAACAGCTTCCTGGAAACAAAGAACTCCACGGACTCCGCCGGGAGTTACGCGACACCAGAGTCTTATATGGAGACACAGGTTAAGCTCCTCCAGAGCGAATCCCTATTGGAGCATGTGATCGACAAACTGAAGCTCCAAGACCAGCCTGCAACAGGATGGCGAGTACTAACGTGGCATCGGCACCCGAAAAAAGAAGAATTGATCCGTAAGATAGCGCGCAATCTGACCGTGAGGACATCCGGTAACTCGCGATTGCTGGAGGTGTTGTACGAGTCGCCGGATCCCAAGGGGGCAGCGGACTTCGCGAATACGTTGGTTAGCCAATTCATCGAACTAACTCAAGAGGAAAGATGGAAGTCTGCGGAGAGCACTGCCGAATGGTTAACGAACCACCTGAACATAATGAAAACCCAGCTGGAGCAGTCAGAGGCGCAGCTCCAGGATTATGCGCGCACCTCTGGGTTGACGTTTACTTCTGAGAAGGAAAACTTGGCAGAGAGCCAGCTCAAGCAAATACAAGATGAGTTATCCAAAGCCCAGGCTGATCGCATCGCTACACAGGCCAAATTTGAAGGGGCAAAGAGCAAGCCGGCGGATTCCCTGCCAGAAATCTTGGAAGACCCGACAATGCGTGAATACCGCCAAAGGCTGACTGATTTGCAGCGGCAATATGCCGAACTCAGTGCCACACTGACCCCGGAACACTACAAAGTACAGCGCGTGCAAGCGCAGATCGATGAGCTAAAGTTTCAGATGCTGAATGAGCGCCGCAACGTGCTGAAGCGCATCGGCAACGAATACCAAGCCGCGCTTCGCCGGGAAGCACTTCTATCCAAGGCCCACACCGAGCAAGAAAAGGTCGTCGCCGACCAATCCGAGAAGGCTATTCACTACGACACGCTGAAGCGCGACGTGGATTCGAACCGGCGACTGTACGAGACAATGCTACAAAAAGTAAAGGAAGCAAGCTTGGCCAGCGCCATGCGCGACAGCAACGTCCTGGTCGTGGACCGCGCCAGACCTCCGCTGCTCCCCTACCGTCCAGATCTGCCGATGAACGCTGCGATTGGCCTGTTTAGTGGCGTGCTCTTGGGTTTTGGATTCGTGCTGCTTCAAGAGCGCATTGACCGCAGAATAAGCGCTCCGGGCGACGCACAGGTGTACTTGGATCTGCCGGAGTTGGGCGTCATACCTGTGGATGAGCTCGCTCTCCCGCGGCAATTCTCTGGTGCCCTGCAGCAGCCTCGTTTTACGCCAGCCCGTTCCACTGAGGCTGTCTCGAAATCGTATCTAAGCGATTGCCCAGAACTAGCTACCTGGAAACGCAAGCCGTCTTTAGTCGCAGAATGCTCGCGAACGATTCTGACT
>QIAL01000126.1:0-5832 GCA_003225535.1 Acidobacteriota bacterium
CTCCGACTGAATACGGCCCGTCTTTTCCCGTAAGCCGGATTCCGGCGGAGGGTTCGCCAATGTTGCGCGTAAAGAACAGGTTCATCGGCGAGCGGAATAAATCTTCGTTCTCCAGAAAGAATGGGCGCTTCTCCGGGAAATAAACCGCGTAGCGCTGGTTTACTGTGATCTGCGGATCTTCCGATTCGACCTGGCTGAAGTCTGGATGCACAGTGGCATCAATGGTGAAATGGTCGCGGATGACGAACTTCGCATCCATGCCCGGCGCGCCCTGGATCGTGGCCTTCTGAAAATAAGGATTCTGGAAGTCGCGCGTGTCGAGAGCGCGGAAACCGCGCATCAGTCCGTACGGAATCAGTTCGATGTCCCGGCCCGGAGAAATTCCTTCCAGACCGTACATTGTGGCGGCCTGTCCGAGGCGGCCTTCGACCTTGAAGGTGATGTGCGGCCAGAACGAGTCCTCAGTCTTGCGCTGGATGCCCCGATAAAGAATGATGCCCCACTCCTGCACTTTCGTGGCGGGAAAGCGAAGGCTCTTGAAGGGAATCTCCATCCATACAACAAATCCGTGGCCTGTGACTTTCCCGCGCGAGTTCCACACGGTGTCAAATGAAGTGTCGAAGTGGCTTTGCGTCTCTTCTTCCCGCGAGGCCTCGGTCCAGATCGCATCCCATTGCACACCAAGAGGCGTGGTTTGGAAGGCATAGGCGCGGCGGCGGTCGTGAAATGTGTCGAGGATGATCTCGACCTGATCGTCATCGTAAATATCTTCGCGTCGCGACAGCCGGCCGCGCACTTTCTTGGGATCGTCGAAGCAAACGAAAACCACGTAAAGATTTTTCTGGTCATAACCGAGATAGGCTTCGGTTGGCTCCGATACGCCTTCACCATCGTGAGGATTGCGCTGCGTGAAGCCGGTGACTTTGGCCATTTCCAGCGCCACGTCGCCCTGCGGCTGCATCGTCAGGAAATCGTCGAGGGACGGCGCACGCGACAGCCGAGGAATCGTGATGGCGGGAGGCGCGATCGCAGGCTTGGGCGCAGGTTCCACCTCCGGATTGCGGATTGGCGGCTCGGGCAATTGCGAAGACGGCGACGGAACTTGCTGCGATGGAGGAGTCGCTTGTCCACTCGCCTGAAAGCCCGCCGCGCGGACAGGGAACGCCCTGACAGGCGTGGTCGCCAGCAAAAGTACGAATACTTGCAAACCCTTTTGCCGCAGAAAACTGGGACCCTGATTCGAACGCACGCACCCTCACTGAATTCCTCGCGGTCAACGAGGAGAACCCAGCAAGATACACCATAGCCGCTGATCACAAAACATCAAAAGAATGTTGTTCGGGTTGCCGAAAAATAGTCCTCACGACCCGAGCAGGACAGGTATTCCGCTCGCTAGAAAAGGGAGGCCTGCCGCCGGTTGGGCGTAATGCCGAAGTGGTCATAGGCCAGTTGTGTGGCCACGCGTCCCCGCGGGGTGCGGTTGAGGAAACCGATCTGCATCAGGAAGGGTTCGTATATCTCTTCGATCGCGTCGGGTTCTTCGGCGAGCACGGCGGCCAGAGTGTTCACTCCGACCGGTCCTCCCTGGTATTTCTCAATGATGGTAAGCAGAAGTCGCCGGTCCACTTCGTCAAACCCGTACTGATCAACTTCGAGCATCTGTAGAGCTGCCTTGGCCGTGGGTTCGTCGATCTTGCCCTCGCCGCGCACTTGCGCGTAGTCGCGGACCCGACGCAGCAGGCGGTTGGCGATTCGCGGCGTACCGCGGGAGCGGCTGGCGATCTCCCGGGCGCCGGCATCGTCGATCGCCACTCCCAGGATCTCTGCCGAGCGCTCCACGATCACCTGCAAGTCTTCCGCGGTATAGAACTCAAGTCGGAGCACGATGCCGAAGCGGGCGCGCAGGGGAGCTGAGATCAATCCCGCGCGCGTCGTTGCTCCGACGAAGGTGAATGGCTTCACTTCCAGCGTGTGCGTGCGTGCCGAAGGCCCTTGCCCGATGATGATGTCGAGCTTATAGTCTTCCAGCGCCGAATACAGCAGCTCTTCTAGAACAGGCTGCAGACGGTGGATTTCGTCGATGAACAGAACCTGTTTGTCCTGCAGATTCGTGATGATCGCGGTCAGGTCGCCCTTGATCTGCAGCAGAGGCGCGGCGGTTGGCTGAAAGTGCACCGCCAGTTCATTCGCAATAATGTTCGCCAGCGTCGTCTTGCCCAATCCCGGCGGACCGTAGAGCAGCACATGATCCATGGCCTCGCCGCGTGAGCGAGCCGCTTCGATCGCGACCGCCAGCTGTTCTTTGACCTTCTTCTGCCCGATGAACTCCGCCAGCCTCTGCGGCCGCAACTTCAATTCAAACGAGGAGTCGTCCTCAAGCGGCGCAGCCGAGACCATGCGTTCGCGGGTTAACTTGGGATTGTCTCCAGGAGTGGGCACGGTATGGCGATACTAAAGCTGAGAAGATTCGGTTGCAACCACCGATCTCGAAACTGTTCGAGAGTAGGGTGACCCTGATTTGAAAGGGCACGGCTTAAAGCCGTGCCGCCGAAGCCACAGATGAACCGGCTTTAGCCGCTGAGGGACGCGGCCGAGGATCAAGACTGACGTCTATTTACAGCAACCGGTCTCCCCGATAGATCAAACGCCCTTCGATCATGCGAGCCTCAGCCGTGAGCTTGTGCGGCCTCACCGGGCCCGTGCCGTCGATATGCAGCACTTCGTGCGCGTGCGCCACCAGCCAGTCAGACACCAGCATGCGATGACAATGGAAATAGACGCGTTCCGCACACATGTAGGCTGTGGCCGCCTCTTCCGCAAGCCGGATCAGTTCGCCCGCCGCGCCCTCAAATTCATCTGTCAGCATGTAATCGGCGTAGTTGCGAAAGCTGTCGTTGCGTAAAGCGATGTTCGGCGACTCCTCCAGAATCTTCTTGCGGTATCCGCCGAGAGCTTTCATCCAGACATACCGGATGCCCGCAGCCGGCAAGGTTTCTGCAAGAGCCTCGCGGTTGAACTGTGGAAGCCGGCGCGACACGGGAAAAGCCCGAATGTCCACCAGAGTCCTGATCTGGTGTGCGCGCAGCGTCTGGATCAACTCTTCGAGCGTGCGGGTGGAATGTCCGATGGTGTAGAGAGTCGCCAAGAAAACTTCGATTCAAAGTTGCGCGGCGTGTTCCAGGGCATCAACGATGAGATGATCCTGCTCTGGAAATACCGTCCGCAGGTCCAGCAGAACTCTACCTTCTTCCACACGCGCAATCACCGGCGGATCCGACGCGCGCAAGCGCTCGGATAGTTCATCAGCACTGACACCGCTACACGTGACAGCCAGCAACCGCGTGGGCAGCGCCGAAGATGGCGCAGCGCCACCGCCAATCACCGATTCGCCGTCGACTATTTCGATCTTCACCTTGCCAGATTGAACTCGTCTCCCAACAGATTCCGCCCGCTCCCCGATCTCTTCTTTGCTCAGGTTCATCATCCTCAATGCCGGTATTTTGCCGTACTCCCGCTTCACGTAGGCCAGCAGAGTTGCCTCGATCGCCGCATACGTCATCTTGTCCACACGCAAGGCCCTGAACAACGAGTTCACCCGCATCCGCGCAATCAACTCCGACCGTCCGCTCAGAAGCCCCGCCTGCGGGCCACCCAGCAGCTTGTCCCCGCTATACGTCACCACGTCGACGCCGCCGCGAAGACTGTCCAGCACCGTGGCCTCTCCCTGAATCCCGAACTTTTCCAAATCCACCAGCGCACCGCTGCCGAGATCTTCCATCAGCGGGATTCCGCGCCGTCGAGCCAACGCCACCAACTCCTCGATCGAGGGCTGTTCGGTGAAGCCAGTGATCTCGAAATTAGAGCGATGCACCCGCAGCAGCAGTCGCGTCCGCTCATTAATCCCTTTTTCGTAGTCTCCGATCCGCGTTCGATTGGTCGTGCCCACCTCGCGAAGCGTAGCCCCCGATTTCGCCATCACGTCTGGAATACGGAAGGAACCGCCGATCTCGACCAGTTCTCCCCGGGAGACGATGACTTCCCCGCCCTCGGCCAGCGTATTCAGGGCAAGCAGGACGGCCGCCGCGTTATTGTTGACGACAATGGTCGAAACCGTAGAAGGATCCGCCGGGCTACGCCCTCGCGGGACAGCCGAGGCGGCTGTCTCCACATGAGGAGGAAGGGATTCGGCCAGCAGTTTCCTGAACAGCCGCTCCACATGAACATCGCGCTTGCCGCGCTCGCCGGCTACGACGTCGAACTCAAGATTCGAATACGAAAGCCCAGCTTCGCGAACGTGTGCCAGCGCCTCCTTGGACAGCGGCGCGCGGCCCAGGTTGGTATGCAGAATAACGCCCGTCGCGTTGATGACAGGCCGCAATGAGAAACTTAGAACCCTGCGCAGCTGAGCCTCGACCGCGCCGTTCAATCCCTCCAAAGCAAGACCTAAGCCAGCCCCATCCAGCAGCCCGGAGGAAATCTGCTCGCGCAATCGCGCGATCACCGAACGGATGGCATCCGTGACGGCAGTCGCTCCGTGTTCCTCCAGCAGTGTCGCAAACCGGGGTGCGCGTACGAGTTCGTCCACCGACGGCAGCTCGCGAAACAATTCCGATTTCGCCGCGCTTTTCATCTCCGGGTAATCCACGTGTGTGGCGTCTCAATGCCACTGGTTAGAGAGTATGCAAATACGCCAACAGATCCTGCATATCTTGCGCGCTCAGTTTCTGACTGAAGCCGGGCATCTCGCCACGCCCGCTGCGAACGATGTCGGTGACGCGCTCATCGGTTGCCGGCAGCCCGCTCAACGAAAGATATTTGCGCTGGTAGATGCCTTTCAATCCAGGACCCTTCTTGCCTCGGGCGGAATACGGCTCGTGGCAGCGTCCACACTCTGTATCGTAAATTTGCCGCCCAGCCGCTTGCTGTGCGTTCAGTCCAAGTTCTGCATCGGATTTGCGCCGCTCCACGTCGCAGGCGGCCAGGGCCGCAAATGCCAACACGGTTGCACCCACGAAAAAGAGAGGTATTCGAGTCTTCACCGCAAAACCATTCTTCTCTGATGGCATGATTTCTATCCGGTGATACGCACGCGGCTTCCCGAGCCGCTTTACAATAATAGAGCAAAGCTCTTGGGGCAATTCGGGTCATGACGATTGGTATCAAGCGAGTATACGAACCTGCATCACCCCGCGACGGGACCCGGGTTCTGGTCGATCGCCTGTGGCCACGCGGTTTGACCAAGGAAAAAGCCGCCGTCGATGAATGGTTGCGCAATCTCGCGCCGTCCAATGATCTGCGCCGCTGGTATCACGCTCGCCCCGATCAATGGGAAACCTTCCGCAAAAAATATCTGAAGGAGCTGGCCCAGCCCGCATGTGAGGAGGGCCTGCGCGGGCTCTACGAACTGGCCCACAAGAAGAAGCGCCTGACATTGCTGTTTGCTTCGAAGATGGAAACGCACAACAATGCGACCGTCCTCAAAGAACTGCTCGACGGGAGGCGCAAACCTCCCACAGGAACCGGCCCCGGCGCTACCTACGCCATGCGCAAGCGTGAAGCCGCAGTCCGCCGCAGATAGCACCACCGCGCCCCTCTACCTGCATGTCATTTAGAATCGAGCCGCATGAGAGCAGTGTTTCAGTGGAGCCTCGGCAACCGCGCGCTGGAACTCGGCAAGCGCACGCTGATCATGGGTGTCGTCAACGTCACCCCCGACTCCTTCTCCGACGGCGGCAAATTCCTTGAGCGCGAGAAAGCCGTTGAGCAAGCCGAACGCCTGCTCGAGGAAGGCGCCGACATCATCGATATCGGCGGTGAGTCAACACGCCCAGG
>QIAL01000126.1:5909-11452 GCA_003225535.1 Acidobacteriota bacterium
CGGGTGATTCCCGTAATCGCCGAACTGAAAAAGCGCAATCCGAAAACACTCCTGTCGATCGACACTTACAAATCGCCAGTCGCCCGGGCCGCCGTGAACGCCGGCGCCGAGATCGTGAACGACGTGAGCGGCCTGCGCTGGGACCCTCAAATGGCGAAGACCGTCGCGGATCTTAAGTGCGGCACGGTGCTGATGCACATGCGCGGCCGTCCCGAAGAATGGCGCAATTTGCCTCCAGCTGGCGACCTGGTGCTGCTAGTCAAGCGCGAGCTGAAGGAGTGGGCAGAGCGGGCGGTTCTCGCGGGAGTGCGCCGCGAACGGATCGTGCTCGATCCCGGATTCGGCTTCGGCAAGAACTTCGACGAAAATTATCCCCTGATCGCGCGCTTCGAACAGCTGCAGGCGACGGGATTCCCGCTTCTGGTGGGAACGTCGCGAAAGTCATTCATCGGAAGAACTGTCGGCGCCGGCAAAGTCGTTCCAGCAGAGCAGCGCCTCTACGGAACCTTGGCCACTCAAACGGCCCTGATTCTCAAGGGCGCCCACATCGTTCGCACTCACGATGTGAAGGCATCGCTGGAAGCCGCGCGCATTGCGGATGCAATCCTGCTGGCGCGGTGAAGAGCCCTCGACATTTTCACCTCACGAAAAAATTTGCCATCCTTATTCCCGAATCATCGTATGCCGCGACGCGAGCATTGGAAAGTAATTCGATAGCAAGAGATACATTCAGCAGAATCTCTCACCGAATTTGTTTTAGTGCACTTTCCCTTGCTGTTTAGCCACTACTCTGATTTCAAACAATTTCGGCCACAACTTTCCGGTGACGAAGAGCCGATCACCGGTTGAGTCATAGGCAATATCGTTTAGCACTGCTTCAGGGTCGTGCAGTTCGCGTTTGTCGATAATCCCGCTCAAATCGATACGGCCGATCACCCTTCCAGTGCGCGGAGAGATCCGAACAATCGCATCGCTGTGCCAAATATTGGCATAGATCTCTCCATGCACATACTCCAGTTCATTCAGGTTTTCAATCGCCTGGCCGGCTTCGTCGGTAACGCGGATACTTCGAGCCTCCTTGAACGTCTTCGGATCAAGAAAGCGCAGATGTGAGCTTCCATCGCTCATAATCAGCTGCGTCCTATCATGCGTCAGGCCCCATCCTTCGCCCTCGAATTCGAATGTTCGTTGCAATGAGAAGCTAAAACGGTCATAAACGAAGCCCTTGTGCGTTTTCCAAGTTAGTTGAATCAACGTACTGCCCCAGTCAGTGAGGCCCTCGCCAAAATACTGTGCCGGTAAATCATGCTTCTGAAGAACCTGGCCCGTGTATAGATCCACCATTCGCAGAGATGATCTACCGTTTTGGCCGGTACTTTCAAATAGGTGGCCATCAACGTAAATCAAGCCCTGTGTGAACGCATAGGAATCGTGCGGATACATGTGAACGATCTGATAGCCATCGACCTGCTGCGGAGCAGGCCGTTCCGCACTGGTCGGCGCGACGGCCGCGGAGAGCACCAGGATAAGAAGACACCGTCGTTGAGCCATAAAGGGCGAGATTAAGATACCGCGTAAGTCAGGTAAACGGGGATCACGCCCAGAAACTTCTCAAGCGACGCTAGCGAATTCCACCTCTATTTTCTAACAGCAGTCAGCCCTAGAACGCCTTCCTCGAGTCCAGCAGAATGGTCACCGGTCCTTCATTCACCAGTTCCACCTGCATCATTTCCTGGAAGCGCCCCGTCTCGCAGCGTAGGCCCGCCGCGCGGATGCGTTCCACAAAAAGCTCATAGAGCCGTCGCGCGGCTTCTGGAGGTGCAGCATCATCGAACGACGGACGCTTCCCGCGCCGGACGTCTCCATACAGAGTGAACTGCGAAACCGCCAGTACGCTTCCGCCAACGTCGAGCACGCTGCGATTCATCTTGCCGTCAGCATCTTCGAATATGCGCAAGCCCGCGACCTTCTCGGCCATGTAGGTCACATCCGACTCGTCGTCATCCAGCCCTACGCCCAGCAGCACCAGAAGTCCCAACCCGATTTCGCCCGCGATCCATTCGTTGACGGTAACCTTGCCACAGCTCACGCGTTGTACAACAGCACGCATACGCTTCGATTGCCTCGCGTCTGAACTCGCGCACGGCCTTGCAACCCCGCCGATTGACCTCCGCTAACAGCAACCGTTAGGATCAGGATTGCAATCTCAACATAACAGAGGCTTTGCCGGAAAAGACATCGCCATTCCTTTACACTAATTCATTGGGACAATTACACTACACGTTCGCCTGATTCGTACCGCAGTCAGCAGAGTGTGCCGGAAATTTTAATGGTCGTGATGCCAGCAGGCAGGAAGACAAGCTGCGATTGCGCGACCAGATATCCGAAATTCAAATCTAATCGAGGCAAGCGAGGAGACATATGGCAGCCGTAGACGAGAAAGTAAAGCAGATTATCGTGGAGCAGTTGGGCGTGGATGAGGGTGAAGTCACGGCGAGCGCGTCATTCGTCGACGACCTCGGCGCCGATTCTCTCGATACCGTGGAGTTGGTGATGGCTTTCGAAGAAGCCTTCGACATCGAAATTCCCGACGAGGACGCTGAAAAGATTCGCACCGTGCAGGATGCCGTCGACTATATCGGCAAGCACGCCAAGGCGGGAAAATAGTTGAACAACGGACGCAGGGTCGTAGTCACGGGCTTGGGGCTCGTCTGCGGCGTGGGCAATTCCACCGATGAAGTATGGAAGGCCCTGCTGGCGGGCAAGAGTGGAGTAGCGCGCATCGCCGGCTTCGATGCCAGCAACTTCGCCTGCCAGATCGCCGCCGAGGTGAAAAACTTCGACCCTCTGAAGTACATGGAGAAGAAAGAAGTCAAGAAGATGGGGCGCTTCATCCACTTTGCCCTCGCGGCAGCCGATGAAGCAATGCAGATGTCGGGCCTGAAAGTCACCGCTGAGAATGACGAGCGGGTTGGCGTCCACATCGGCTCCGGCATCGGCGGATTCGATATCATCGAGCGCGAGCACACTAACCTGATGGAAGGCGGCCCGCGCCGCATCTCCCCGTTTTTCATTCCATCCGCCATCATCAATCTTGCCGCCGGACAGGTTTCGATGCGCTACGGCGCCAAGGGCCCCAACGAGGCGACAGCCACGGCTTGCACCACCAGCGCGCACTCGATTGGAGACTCTTTCCGCATCATTCAACACAATGACGCTGATGTCATGATCGCGGGCGGCGCCGAGGCCGCAATCACTCCGATGGGTGTCGGCGGGTTCGCCGCCATGCGTGCGCTCTCAACCCGCAACGATGAGCCCGAAAAGGCCAGCCGTCCCTGGGACCAGGGCCGCGACGGATTCGTTATCGGCGAAGGCTCCGGAATCATGATTCTCGAAGACCTGGAGTTTGCCCGCAAGCGCGGCGCTCCTATCCTTGCCGAGATCGTCGGGTATGGAATGTCAGGCGATGCCTACCACATCACGCAGCCCGCTCCCGAGCACGAAGGCGGATTCCGCGTCATGCGGAATGCGGTGCGCGATGCTGGAGTTGCCCCCACTGTCGTTGACTACGTAAACGCGCACGGCACATCTACCCCGATCGGTGACACGCTGGAAGCCCACGCTATTCGCAATTTCTTTGGAGATCACAAGCTCGCTGTAAGTTCCACCAAGTCCATGACCGGACATCTCCTCGGCGGCGCCGGCGGTCTCGAAGCGGGCATCACGGTACTCGCCTTGCGCGACCAAATCCTGCCACCCACCGTCAATCTCGAGAACCCCGACCCCGACACGGCCGGCATGGATCTCGTCCCCAACCACGCCCGCAAAGCCGGCCTCGAATACGCTATGTCCAACTCCTTCGGCTTCGGCGGCACCAACGGCGCTCTCCTCTTCCGCCGTTGGCTAGAATAGCTAACTAAGTCCGGGTGCTCCATCCTTGTCGCGTTTTGTGCGACAGAGCGTGCCCTGAGCGAAGCCGAAGGGGTGGGGATTTTGACTCTTGAACGCAAATCCCCACAAATGTCGCGCGTCCCGCAGAGCCAGAGTTGACGCCGCCTCCCGTCTCGTAATGTCCTTTTTCACGCCGTTGCATTTTTAGTAATGACCCTTCTCTCGCCGCACGTTGTCCCTTTGGAACTTTGCAGCGCGCCCAGATGGACGCACAATGACGATCGAAAGTAGAGTCTTCCCCGACATGGATAAAGCTTTCGCCACAACCGTCTCACCCTCCCCCATCGTTCGCAAAACCGCTGCCCGCGCCGCATTGGTGGGCTTTAATGATTCAACCCACATGCTCCTGGCGGAGTGCTTCCGGCAGTTCGGAATCGAACCCGTCCCCGTGATTTCTGAGGCAGCCGAGCGCCTGCGCCGCGAAAAATTCGAGGCCTGCGTGCTTCCCTTAGCAAGCTGGACGGATTCCGAGACCGTACTGGAAGCTACGCGCGGGTCCCGCTCCAACAGCCGCTGCGTGATTTACGGTGTCGGCGGCAGCGCGCAGGACACAATGCGCTACTCCCGCTACGGCATCAACGCCATGTTCCAGGAACCTCTCGAACGGCCCGCAATGCTGAAACTGGTGCGCGCCACCAGACTGCTCGTGTTGCATGAATTCCGCCGCTACGTCCGCATTCCCGTCATGACGGAAGTTTCCTTGGTTGGTGACGGCCGCCGCGTCAGCGCCACCAGCATCGAGATCAGCTCCGGCGGCATGTCCATCAAGACGGCTGAGGATTTCTCGTCAGGAGTGAACGTCGAGATTTCTTTCGCGCTGATGACTCTGCCCCGGGTCAATGTTCGCGGCACCGTCAGCTGGAACAAACCCAGATCGCTGGGAGTACGCTTTGATTCCAAAGACGATCGCCGCCTGAAGATCAAGACCTGGATCGACTCGTACCTCGAGAACTAGCGGGTTCTTCACCTCGTAACATCGCCGGAGATGTTGTCGGACGCCTTTCTCCGCGAAGTTATTCTCAGCGACCTCGGCGGTGAATCTTTTTTGGCCGCTATTACAATAGCTGCGTGCCCGAAGCCGTCCCCCGAGAAGTAGCAACATCCGCCCAGCCCGAATCCGGCCCGCGCCGCTGGACGCTCCGCCAGCGCATTATTCTGAGCCTGATCGTTGCCGCCGGATCTACGCTGATCCGCCTGATCGGATCCACTTTGCGCGTGTCGATTTCGTTCGAAGAGGGTGCGCAGACAACGTTGGATCAGCGTCCTTTGATCGTCTCCTTCTGGCACTCCTGCATGATTCCCGCAACCTACGTCTGCCGCGACATGGGTGTCCGCGTAATGAGCAGCTTCAGCTACGACGGCGAATACATGGGCCGCATTATTAAAAAGTTTGGATATGTGGCGGTAAAGGGATCCAGCAGTCGCAACCCAGTCCGTGCGCTGCTAGGACTGCGCCGTGCCCTCGAACAAGGCTGGACCGTGGCGTTCACGCTCGATGGCCCGCGTGGCCCCCGCCACAAGGTTAAGCCCGGGCCCGTGGGACTCGGGCGCTCCGCGGGGCTGCCTCTAAGCGCATTTCACGCCGGAGTCGA
>QIAL01000126.1:11603-19354 GCA_003225535.1 Acidobacteriota bacterium
CGTAATGCAGGAGCAAAGTATGAAGCGGAATTCAAAATTTCAGATTGCAGACTAAGATTGCAGATTGAAACCGTTGAACCGAGAGATCCAAAAACTGACAACTGACCGCTGACTTCCCTTACTCCATCGTCGATCCCAGCTGCGTATACCGGTACTTCTTCCCGTCCCAGAACAACACCGACGATGTGTTCTCGCCTTCGCCGGCTTCCTCCATATATACGCCGAGGACGGTCTTCTTCTTCATGACCAGGCGTTTTACAACCAGTGTCTTGAACGGCATATTGATCATCAGGAATTTAGCCTTGGGTTTTTCTGCGAGCCACCCGTCCTTTTCGTCACCGTGAATGATCAGCAGGCTGATGCCGCGGCGCTCAGGCTCGCTCGAAGCAAACGTGGACGTGATCCTCACATCTCCGTATCCGAGAAATGTGTCATAAGGATCCGTCACAACGAAGTTATATTCGTCCTTGTCCGCCATCGGATTCTTGCACTTGGCGGCCACCACCAGATCGTCATTGCCGTCTCCGTCAAGATCGGCAACAAACTGCGCCGGTCCCGCGATCACCGAACACCCATCCCCAAACTGTTTGCGAATGAATTCGTCTGTGACGGCAGGCGAAGGCTGCTTAGCGTGCGCTGGAGGGTCGGCTTGCTTGTTCTGACCGAAGGCGGTCGCGACAAGTACCGCGAGGACTGGGAGCCAAAATTTACGGGACGACATGGCTTTTACTCTAGTCCGGTTTTCGACGCGCGGATAGAGAGTAACTGGTAACGGAGGTAACAGCCGCTGCTCTCCTTAAAAATGCTTTGTCATCCTGAGCGTGCCTTTTGCGCGAAGGACCTGTGCAACCTGCCCGCGCTGGCCTTGACTGCCGACAGATTATCCGCCGCACGATGACGAGTCAGATTCGCAGAAGGCCTACTTCCGGAAATGCTCCCATCCCCGTGGATGCAGTTCATACCCCACGCCCTTCGGATTCCGCACAAAGATTCCACGAGATCGCGTGATCTGTCCGATTTGCGTGATAGCCACTCCCGCAATGTGCCTCGGAATGCGATTCTCTTTTGCCACGGTGAAGAGCAGTTCGTAGTCTTCCCCTCCATGCAAGGCAAGATCGAGGTCGACTTCACGAGCGGGCTTCCCCACACACGCGCGCGGAATCAGAGATGAATCGATCTCAGCCCCCATCCCACTCTCTTCGCAAATGTGCGCGAGGTCTGTCGAAAGTCCATCACTCGTATCGATCATGGCCGAAACCAGCTTTTTCTCTCGAAGAACGCGGCCCAACTCAACCCGCGGCTCAGGGTAAAAGTGCCGGACGTAGTCGCGCGGCTTCACCTTCCCGCGGCCGCCCCTCATCCTCACAACGGCGGCGGCCGATCCTCCCAGTTCTCCACTGACGTAAATCCGGTCGCCCGCCTTCGCGCCCGATCGAAGAATGGCCTTACCCTTCGGCACCGTTCCGACCACGATGATGTCGGCAAGAATCCCGTCGGGCGATTCCGCCGTATCGCCGCCCGCAACGGTGGCTCCGTGCTTCTCGGCCAGGCTAATCAGGCTGCGAGCGAAGCGGCCGACCCACGCTTGCCGCAAGCCGCGCGGCAAAGCCAGCGATAAAAAGACCGCAAGCGGCTCTCCCCCCATCGCCGCAATGTCGCTCAAACCGCGCGCCAGGCAGCGGTGGCCAACCGACTCTGGCGGATGCCAGTCGCGCCGAAAGTGGATCCCTTCCAGCGTGAAGTCCGTTGTAACCAGCGAATCTTTTCCCGCGAGCAGGCGCAGCACGGCGCAGTCGTCTCCGATTCCGGTGAGAACCGCACGATTCGGCCTGCCATTTCGCCTGCGGATCGAAGAGTCGACCATCCGGCGGATTTGGGCGATCAGAGCTTTTTCGGGGAGCGGCACGACAACACACTATACAAAATGCAGCCCGGTCATCCATTCCCTTGCGACCAACCTGGCATTAGACTCTCGTCATGAAAATGTCCGCGCCCCTCCTGTTGTTATCACTGGCGTCGCTATCTTTCGGACAATCCGGCCAACCTGGCCCAGCCGAGATCGTGCAATTCTCAAGCGAGCAACTTCACCTGAAGGGCTACCTATGGAAGCCCTCCGGCCCTGGACCCTTCCCGGCAATTCTCTTCAGTCACGGGTCCGGCGGTCCCGGCCCTATGCAAACCAGCGGCATGACGATGAAGGAAGCGGCTGAAACGCTTGCGCCCGTATTCGCAAAACATGGCTATGCATTTTTCTATCCTTGCCGGCGTGGTCACGGACTCTCGGCCGACCAGGGAAAGTTCATTCAGGAGTCCTTGAAGGACGAAGAAGCCGCCAAGGGAATTGAGGCCCGTGAGAGACTGCAGTTTGCGCTATTGACCGGCCCGCAACTGGAAGACACTCTCGCCGCCTTGTCCTTCTTGAAAACGGTTCCTGGAATCGATGCCCGACGAATTGCCGTGGTTGGCCACTCGTTCGGAGGCCAACTGACGATCCTGGCAGCTGAACGCGACAAGGCTGTGCGCGCCGTAGTCACATTTGGTGCGGCCTCGAATTCCTGGGCAAGGTCGCCGGAATTGCGAGAGCGGCTGCTTGCGGCGGTCAAGACAGCGAATGGCCCTATCTTGCTGATTCATGCTGCCAATGACTACGACACCACCGCGGGTCGCGACCTGGCTGCGGAGCTGGAACGGCGACACAAAAGCTTCCTCCTGAAGATCTACCCGGCTGTCGGTAAGACTCCTGACGAGGGCCATAATCTGCTCTACAATTCGATCCCCGTGTGGGAGGGTGACGTCTTCAAGTTTCTGGATGACAATGTTCGTCGTTGAGCCTGTGAAATCCGGACCATCCGTTACCTGTCCCATCGTGACTCCGCTCATTGACCCTTCGGTAACCGGGGATGTCCTTGTACCTCGTTGACAGGGGGAACCCAGTTTGTTACCGTTAACCAGTCATTTCACAAAACCTTTGGCCGGAGCTTAAGTTCTGCAAGGAGTTAACATTGCAGACAAGTTGGACTTTCAGGTTCCGGTCGCTGTTCTGGTAGGAAGGGCGTGCGTGAGAGTTTCCATTTCCTAGATGGAAGACGCACCCCCGAAAAGTCAGGTGGTCCGAACAGGCGTTCCGATCGGTGCGATACTGAGCCTGAAATTCCGGACCTGATGCTTCAAAACTTAGAGGGAATCGAATTTTGCAGAAACGCTTCTACATCCTTTTCGTGGCCCGCGGGGACGACGGGCAGCTTCGCAAGATTTCCATTCCCGTCCATTACCTCTACGTTTTCGTCATCGGCGCCGCGATCGGATTCCTCAGCCTGACCGGAATTGCCAGCTCTTATACCCGCATGCTGTTGAAGGTGTCGCAGTTTAATCAGTTGCGGACCGAGAAAGATCAGCTCAAGAACAATTATTCGCGCCTGGAACAGGTCGCCAAAGAGCGCGACTTGCAGGTTGCATCGCTGGGCTCCATCGCCGGCGAAGTTTCCGCGCTCTATGGCTTGAAAGCGCAGCCGACGCTGGTGAACGCGACATCCGAGCAGATTCAAGATGCGGAAGTGAGTTCATCGCTCGACCAGCTGCACGCTCTTCGCACCTCCGCGCTGACCGGTGCAACCATGGTTGGCTTGACGATGGGCCTCACACGCAACGTCACCACCGCCGACTGGATCAAAGCCAATTCATCTCCGAATCTGTGGCCAGTCGAAGGCCAGGTAACCGGCAGCTTCGGTGAGCGCATCGATCCGTTCAACGGTGAGGGTGCATTCCACAGCGGAGTCGATATCGGTAGCAGTTACGGCCATCCCATCGTTGCTCCCGCTGACGGCGTTGTCACAGTGACCGACACGATGGGCGGCTACGGCAAGACCATCATGATCGATCACGGCAGTGGCATCAGCACCCGCTACGGACACCTTTCCGGATTCGCCGTGACCGCTGGCCAGCACGTACAGCGCGGTGACATCATCGGCTATGTCGGAGAAAGCGGCCGCTCCACCGGCCCGCACCTCCATTACGAAGTCCGCATCAACGACACTCCCGTCAATCCCTACAAATACCTCCGCATGACCGTAGCCCACACCGGCGGCTTCGCCGCAGGAAGCTAGAAAACAGTTCTCAGTTCTCAGGTTCCAGTTTTCGGAACGATCCCATAAGACTGTTTTGAAAGGGCGCGTCTTTAGACGCGCCGTCGAGCACAGCCTCAATACTGGGCTTCAGCCCCTGAGGTCAACACGCGAAGGCCGGTGCAAAGCCCCAAGGAAATGCGACAAGCGATGGTCACAGCCCAGGGCCCGAGTCACAGTGAACGCGATTGCCGCATTGAGCGTCAGCCGAGGGTCCTGCACGCGAATTTTGGTACTGCACAAGCTCATTACCGAGGTAATGAGTCGCTTTCAACAACTTTCGGGATCATAGCGGCCGAGGCGGTAACATATTAGGAATCCCCCCGGGTGCTTCATGGCAGAAGAGGCTCGCGCTTAAGGATCGTCGATGGAAAAGTCCGAGACGAAGATGTTTGGCCGATACGAGATCCTTTCTGAGCTCGGCCGCGGCGCCATGGGCGTCGTTTACAAGGCTCGTGATCCCCAGATTGACCGCCTGGTTGCCTTGAAGACTGTGTCTCTGTGGGGCCAGGAAGCCGACGAAGAAAAGGAATTCCGGCTGCGTTTCATGAATGAAGCGCAAGCCGCAGGACGGCTCCACCACTCCGGGATTGTCTCGGTCTTCGATGTCGGCGAAAATCCGGAAAACCATGACCCCTACATTGTCCTGGAGTATGTGCAGGGCGAGTCGCTGAACCGTATTCTTTCCCGCGAAAAGAAATTGTCCCTCGAGCGCTCTCTGAAACTGGCTGAGGAGATCGCCGACGCTCTCGATTACGCGCATGCACAAGGCGTGATTCACCGCGACATCAAGCCCGCCAACATCCTGATCACTCAAGAGGGCCGGGCCAAGATCGCTGATTTCGGAATTGCCAAATTGAACCTGGCCCACTTCACCATCCCCGGCCGAGTCCTTGGCACTCCGGCCTATATGGCTCCTGAGCAATTGAGTGGCGAAGGAGTAGATGGCCGCGCGGACCTATTCTCGCTCGGAGTAATTCTCTACGCCATGGTGACGGGACATTCTCCGTTCCAGGGCACCAGCGCCACTACTGTCTGCTTCAAGGTGGCCAATCGCGAACCCATTGCGGCCAGTGCTCTCGACATGACTCTGCCGCCGCAACTGGACGCTGTGATTTCGCGGGCCATGGCGAAGGATCTCAACGAGCGCTACCAGCGCGGATCGGACTTCGCTGACGACCTGCGCATCCTGCAGCAGAGCTTTAAGATCACCTCGAGCACGACTTCACGCCGCACGTCCACCGGCACGGCAACACGTTCAGCCCTCATCGGTAGCACGAGCGCCATGCATCCCGCAGCCAAAGTGGCCGCAGCCGGAGAAGCAGTTCGATACATTCTTTCCAAAGCGCGAATCAAAGATCTGATTCTCGCTGCCGCCACCGTGTGTCTGCTCGTCATTCTCGCTGCTCAATTGAAGCTGTTCAACAACCGGCCCGAGTCGGCTATCCGCGGCCCGGTGCAGGTGAACAGCGCTGCCACCGTGAACCTTGATTCCTCACTGCCGAGTCAACCGGTGGTCCAGGCCGAAACCGTGCCCACGCAGGCGCAGGCGCAGGCGCCGGTTCCCGCCGTAACCCGTAAGAAGAAGAGTTCCGCGAAAACTCCACCTGCCCCGGCCAAGCAGATCGTGATTCCTTCCTCCACGCTCGAACTAGGCGTGCAACATCAATTCAAGGATGCGACTCTCTACGTGTGGGTCGATGACAAACTCACCCTGACTCTTCCTCTGCATGGCGCAGCCCAGAAGAAACTCGTAGTCTTCAACGGAGTTCGCGGCATAACGTCGGAAACCATGAAAATCCCCGCAGGCAAGCGCGTGCTTCGCTTTCGAGCCTTATCCACCGACCAGACTGTCGATCTGTCGAAGACTCTGTCCGCAGAATTCGTAGGCGGCGACACGAAATCCCTTTCGGTCTCCTTCGAAAAGCGTAATTCCTCAATGCGCCTGAGCTGGCAATAGCCACGGTAGGAAATTCTCTTCAAGGGCCGCCTGAATCACGCAGAGTGAAGAAGGACCTTCAAATCTCAACAATCAAGCCGCGGAGCGGCGACAGAAGGTCCAAACCGGGCACAGAATGAGCAAGCTCCGTAGGAGCGAAAGACCAGGCCCATAAGTTCGCAACGAATCCAACGCCTACTGCCGCAACCCCATCCAATTTTCCGACACCACCAGCGAATTCCCCGGATTCTGCGGATCGTACTTCACCGACGTATGCAGCCCCAACCGGCAAGAGTGCAAATTAATCCAATGCCGAAGATAAGTAACATCCTGCGAGCACTCGTAGGAAACGCCCGCCACGTCATATTTATAAATCAACATGACGGCGGCATGATGACCCTTCGCCGCAGCGAGTTCCTGCACGTCGATCACGGTCCCATCCGTAATGCGTCCAGTTCCCTCAAGCCAGGCACGACGCTCGCGCTCCAGTTCATCCGCTGTCCTCGGCTTGCGCCGCAACAACGCGTACGATCCCAGCAGCGCGGCGCCGCTGGCTGCAACCAGTCCATATAATCGAAGCGAATCCATATCAGGGATGGGTCGAGATCAGCGAAGGGCCGCCGACTTCTCTATCAGAATATTCGCAAAGCCAATCGGTTGGAAGAGGTTCGAGGTTACCGAGGTGCCGGGTATTGTGAAAAACTTGGGACGGGACCTCTACCTCGTCTCGTTGCAGATGTTCTTGCTGACCAGCTCGCCAAACCCGCCTTCGGGTGATTTGCCGAACTGATCGTCGTGGTTCGCCTTCTTGCTGACCACGAAACGCCCGCTGTGGTCGCGAGTGTAAAACCATTCGGTCGTGGGATTCGCAGCTCCGCTGACGCAATTGATTCGCACCCGCGCCCGCATCTCAACGAATGGGCCACCCTGAGGAAGCTGCGCCGGATCCTTGTACTCGACCCGCACCAGCGCAGATCGCTGATTGTTCTTGAGTACTCGGACAGAGCTGACGGACACCTTGTCTCCCGCTTCCGTTTGTCCGATCATCCGCCACTCTCCAGCGGCCAGGACGAACGTAACCATCAGGACGGTCGCGAGCGCTACCGCGAAAATGAGGAGGAGGGCTTTTTTCAATGCAAATTTCCCAAGCAGCAATTTGCAGCACTACTTTGGGCTATCCGGCCGTTTCTGTCAATCCGGTTTTGAGGTCACCGCCGCACACCTCTCTCCGTGATATCGTGTATGCGTCCCAGCGAGTTTTGTCCGGGACCTGTCCCGGAGAGCTTCATCACATGGAAACCCTTTATTCCTCTACACTTGCTTCGCGAGTAGGCCCGTTGTTCTTGGCCACTTCCGGGAAGGGACTGGTTGCCCTGGAGTTCGACGCCCGACTACCCGGACAACAGACCATACGTCCAAATCCACGCGACCTGCGCTCCGAATCCGGTGCCGTGCGCTTCGAGGACTCCGACAGAAGACTGTCCGCTTACAAACACGAACTGGAAGAATACTTCGCCGGCAATAGACGGCAGTTCTCATTCCCCCTCGACCTTCGTGGAACTAGGTTTCAGTTGGAATGTTGGCAGGCCCTGCTCGAGATTCCCTACGGCGAGACTCGCACCTACGCCGATATCGCCCGCGCCGTCGGCCGACCTCAGGGATTTCGCGCCGTCGGAATGGCCAACAACCGC
>QIAL01000813.1 GCA_003225535.1 Acidobacteriota bacterium
AGATGGAACGATATTCAAACAGCTCCCGGCGAACCGACCAGTAAAAGGGCCGCGTGCGAGCGAGCGGCGCGCCTGCTGCAGCCTGCTGTTCGATGGTCTCGTTCACGGTGTGGGATGAGGCTGTCATCGCGCCGCTCCTTCATATTGGCTCTGGACATTTCCGGTCTTGGAAGCTTCGTTCGCGTTGCCAATAACCGCCACAAACAAGTCGGCAATGCCTGGTGTACGTACCTCGCCGAGCGCGGCCAGTTGCTCGCGATCGGCGCGATCGCGCGTCAGGTCGAACAACAGAATGCTGCGTCCCAGCACTTGCCGCTCGTGCATCGGTTTGAGCGCACGGGCTTCGGCCAGCCGGTCGGGCTTTACCGTGACTTCCGCGTAGCGCGATTCGAACTCCTCCATATTGCAGACGAACACGATGCGCCCGCGGTCGATGAACATCAGGTCAGTGATGACGTGTTGAATCTCCTCTACCTGATGCGTGGTCACGATGATGGTGCGCGTGCGGTCGTAGTAATCATTCAGCAGGGAATCGTAAAACTGCTTGCGATACAGGATGTCGAGACCGAGCGTAGGCTCATCGAGGACCAGCAAACGCGCGTCGATGGCCATGACCAGCGCGAGATGCAGTTGCGCGACCATGCCCTTCGACAACTCCCGGACTTTGCTGGAACGCTTGATCGCAGTTTTGGCGAGGAAGCCTTCTGCCTTGCTTCGATCGAAGCGCGGATGTACTCCGGCAACGTAGTCGATGGCTTCACACACGCGGATCCATCGCGGCAGCACCGCGACATCGGCAATGAACGATACGTCGCACATCAGCCGTTCACGCTCGACCCACGGATCGCGTCCCAGCACCCGCAGCTGACCGTCATAGGGAATCAGGCCGAGGATCGCATTTAGAGCCGTGGTCTTGCCGGCTCCGTTCGGGCCAATCAGCCCGAGGATGCGTCCTTCTTCGACGCGCAAATCGACGCCGTCGAGTGCGACCGTTGTGCCGAACGCCTTACGCAAACCTCGTGCTTCGATGCAGGGCATGGTGTCAGCGTTCCTCCTGGGGATCCTTGGCCTTCGACGACGTTTCTTTCGACGAAGGGTGCCCCACTTCTCCCTGGTGTTGGGAGAAGTGGGGATTTTCGGAAGGCTTGCCGTTTCCGTCCAGCAGCTCTTGCGTGTTCAGCCCAAGCCGCTGGATGGTCTCCTGGATCCTCGGCCATTCTTCGGCGAGAAATTTCTGGCGCTCGCCTTTCATCAGCAAGTTGCGTGCGCCCGCATTGATGAACATGCCGCGTCCCCGTTTTGTCTCGACTAGTCCTTCGTCTACGAGCTGCTGATATCCCTTGAGGACCGTGAGTGGGTTAACCCGATATTCCGCCGCGACGGTGCGCACCGAGGGCAGGGAATCACCCTCTTTGAGCACGCCGTCGAGAATCATCGCGACCACGCGATCGCGAAGCTGGCGGTAAATCGGCTGACTGTCGTTCCACTCACGGTCCATCGGATTTGTCCCAAATACTCCAGAATCTCATCCACTTACTTTGCACGGTGCAGGTCGAAGTGGGCATGCACAGGTTTGTCCCC
>QIAL01000127.1 GCA_003225535.1 Acidobacteriota bacterium
TTTCTGACAACCTTGCGCTCGGTTCAGGGAGAAAACAGCGATTCCCGGACCGGATGCGCATCCGGGCGGGCTACCCAACGTTCTGAGTCATCCGTAACAAACGGCAGGAAATCGGCTTAGGATAGAATGTCTTCTAGTCGCTGGCCGCGGTCCCTTATGAAAAGACTGGTCGCTCTTCTGTGTCTCTCAATCTGCTGCTTAAGCTGCAGCGTTGCGGTGTTCGCCAAGACGAACAACCCGGCTTACCGCGAAGACCCTGCCGCGCACAAACTCCAGAAGAAGCAACAGAAAGCCATGAAAAAGGCCCAGAAGAAGCAGAAGAAGGCGCAGGACAAGATGTACAGGGAAAGTGTCAAGAAGACCCACTATCCGAAGCACAACTACTAAAGCTAAAACGGTCTTGAGGGTGCCCCGTCCTTGTCGCGGTTTGCGCGACAGGGCGGGGTTTTTGACTTTAGGGCGCGATCCCTGTTGAAACAAAATCAAAATCCCCTCCCTGTCCCTGCAAAAGACGCAGGGACAACGATGGGGCACCCGGTTCCGTTAAGTGATCCAGCCGCCGCCGACTACCACGTCTCCGTCGTAGAAAACCGCTGCCTGGCCGGGGGTGATGGCGCGCTGCGGCTCGTCGAAGGTCACGAGAATTTCGTCTGCGCTGGTGCGCTCGATCACGGCTGCGGCGGGTTCGTGGCGATGGCGGATCTTCACGGAAACCCGCATCGGTTCGCCTAGCTCATCCACTGAGATCAGGTTCACACGCTTGGCGCGCAGCGTCCGCGAGTAGAGATTCTCATCTCCGCCTACGATCACCTGCTTGTTCGCGCCGCTGATCTGGATCACGTAGAGCGGAGATCCGGTGGCGACGCCGAGTCCTTTGCGCTGGCCCACCGTGAAGTTGTGGATGCCAGTGTGCTCGCCGATCACTTCTCCCGATGTGGTCACGAGATCGCCGGCGGTGTCGGGCAGGCTCTCGCCCTGCTCGGCGAGGTAGACGTCGATAAAGCGCTTATAGTCGCCGCCAGGGACAAAGCAAATTTCCTGCGAGTCGGGCTTCTCAGCCAAAGCGAGGCCGTGCTTTCTGGCGAGTTCGCGGACTTCGGGCTTGATCATGTCGCCTAGCGGGAACAGCGTGCGGCTTAACTGCTCCTGAGTTAGCCCGAATAAGAAGTAGGTTTGATCCTTGCTGTGGTCTGCAGGGCGCTTCAATAACCAGCGTCCTCGAGCGTCGTCGTAGGCCACACGGGCGTAGTGACCCGTCGCAACGCGCTCGGCGCCAATCTGCTGAGCCACGATCAACAATTGATCAAACTTCAGGTGATTGTTGCAGAGGCTGCATGGAATCGGAGTGCGTCCGGAAAGGTACTCTTCCACGAAGGGACGCACGACGTCGCGCTCGAAGCGCTCCTCGTGATTGACGACGTAATACGGGATGCCGATCTGCTGGGCGACCCGGCGAGCGTCGTAGACGTCATCGAGTGAGCAGCAGCGTCCCTGCACGGACTCGGGCATGCCCTCGTGGCCGGAGAGACGCCGCTGGTTCCAGAGTTGCATCGTCAGGCCGATGACGTTGTGTCCTTCGGTGCGCAGCATGGCTGCGACGGTGGAGGAATCCACACCGCCCGACATGGCTACGGCGATTGTGTCTGTACTCAACTAATACCTCAGGGGCTAAAAAGCCCTTCTAATTTTGCCACTCATCGCAGCCCTAAAGGGCAGCTCTTCTACGGCGCGACAAGTGCCGCCTGGCCCGGGTCTTCGGAAACCATGCTCCGCGGAATCCTTACACGGGCCAGGCTCTAGCTAAATGCCGAGTGCTAAGTGCCAAGTGCCAAGTGCTAAGTGGCAACGACTTGCTTGCTGTACTTCGGCGAGATCGCGCGCAAGCGTGCGATCGTCTCCGGCACCAGTCCGAGCGCGAAATCGATATCGGCTTCCGTGGTCTGCTTGCCCAGACTGAAACGGATGCTGGCGCGCGCCTGGTCGGCGCGCAGGCCCATGGCGATCAGGACGTGCGATGGTTCGATCGCACCGGAAGAGCATGCAGCTCCCGTGGAGACTGCCAGGCCCTTCAAGTCGAGCGCGATGACCATCGCTTCGCCTTCGATGTGATCGAAATGAAGGTTCGTCGTGTTGGGCACGCGTGTGGCGCCCTCGCCGTTGACACCGACTTCCTGCACCTGCGCAAGAATTCCCTGCTCCAGGCGATCGCGCATCGCGGCCATCTTTCGGTCGTCGCCGCGCCCCTGAGCTTCTTTCGTAAGTTGAGCAGCCTTACCCAGGGCAACAATTCCGGGGACGTTTTCTGTCCCTGCGCGGCGCGAACGCTCGTGGCGTCCCCCGTGGAAAAGCGGCTGGATACGAGTTCCCCTCTTCACATAAAGCGCGCCGACGCCCTGCGGTGCATGAATCTTGTGGCCGGAGATGGAGAGCGCGTCACAGCCAATCTGCCGTACGCTGATCGGAACTTTCGCGGCCGCCTGCACCGCATCCGTATGGAAAAGAACTTTCGCCTCGGAGGCAATCTTTCCGATCTCTTCGACGGGCTGCAGCACTCCGGTTTCGTTGTTGGCCATCATCACCGAGATTAGCTTGGTGTTCGGACGGAGGGCGCGCCGAACATCCGACGGATCAATCAGACCGCGGCCATCCACAGGGAGGATTGTCACGTCACAGCCGATCTTCTCCAAATGCTTGCACGCGTGCAGCACGGCATGATGCTCGATACTCGACGTGATGACGTGATCGCCCGCCGCCACCCATCCGGCGATGGCTAGATTGTCACTCTCGGTACCGCCGCTGGTGAAAACTATTTCCGCTGGGCTGCAGCCGAGCAAGTCGGCTACCGATTCGCGCGCGTCCTCGACCGCAGCCCGAGTCTCTTGTCCGTGATGATGGATGGACGAGGCATTTCCGAAGCGTTCCCCGAAAAAGGGGCGCATGGCTTCGAACACCTCGGGCAGAACCGGGGTGGTGGCGTTGTTGTCGAGGTAAACGCGATGCATACAGAACCCACGTCTATTCTACGGGATTCGTGCGCTGGATGCAGTTGGGCGTGCGGGCGCGCTTCGCGCTGCCCGGACAGCCGAAGGCGGCTGTCCCCACATGGTCTTTGCTACCGCTGGTCGATGGGCACGTAGTGACTGGGATATTCCGGGCCAAGGTACTCGGCGCGCGGGCGGATCAGGCGGTTATCGTCGAGTTGTTCGATGACATGGGCGGCCCATCCGCTGATTCGCGAAACGGCGAAGATCGGCGTGAACAGGTCCACGTCGATCCCCAGCGTGTGATACGTCGAGGCCGAGTAGAAATCGACATTGGCGTTCAACTTCTTGTCGGCCTTCACGAACTCTTCGATCTTGTGCGAGATCTCGAACCACTTGGCTTGGCCACTGGAATTTCCCAAGTCGCGGGACATGACGCGCAGGTGAGTGGCCCGCGGGTCTTCCGTGTGATAGACGCGGTGTCCAAAGCCCGGAACCTTTCTCTTCTGCGCCAGCATGCCCTTGACGTAGTCAATGGGATCAGCGCCGGATTCGTCAATCGACACAAGGATCCGGAACACCGCCTCGTTCGCTCCCCCGTGCAGAGGACCTTTCAAGGCTCCGATCGCTGAGGTAATGGCAGAGTGCATATCCGACAACGTCGCCGCCGTTACACGTGCCGCAAAGGTCGATGCGTTGAGTTCGTGGTCGGCGTGAAGAATGAGTGCGATGTCGAGAGCGCGCTCGGCCGTAGGCGAGGGATGTTTGCCATTCAGCATCAGCAGGAAATTTGCGGCGTGGGACAAAGACCGATCGGGATCGACCAGCGGCTTTCCCTTGCGTATGCGGTCATAAGCAGCGACGATCATCGCTATCTGCGAGGTTAGGCGGATGGCCTTGTCCACATTCGCCTTGCGGTCGTTGTTCTTCTCCTGCGGATCGTAGAATGACAGCGCCGAGACAGCCGTGCGCAACACGTCCATGGGCAAAGCATGCCGTGGCGCATTGCGTAGCAGCGTAATAATTGACGCGTCTACCTTGCGTTCCTCGGCCAGTCGGTCGTGCAGTTCACGCAACTCCTGGCGGGTAGGCAACTTGCCAAACCAAAGCAGGTAGCAGGTCTCCTCGAAATTGGAGTGGTCGGCCAGTTCGTGGATGTCGATGCCGCGATATGCGAGCACGCCGCGATCGCCGTCGATGTAGCAGATCTTGGAGTTGGTGGCAACGACTCCCTCGAGCCCTTTGGGAGCATGAGTTGTAGTCACGCTGGACATTCGGTTCTCGCTTGACTGGATTTTGCGTTGCCGGACCGCGCGAGGAGGGGCGCGAGACGCAACCTTCGTTTATACCTCAAACGTTCTGAAGTTTCCAACCACCCTTCGGTAATCCTCACAGTGGTGACCTTGGCTGCATCGAATGATTAGATGCTCGTTTGCAGCGGCTCTTTGCCTCTTAAGCTCGGCAACTCTTCGCCTCGACTAGATCGTTAGGGTTTGCCCTGCGATCTCTGCGGCAGTCTCCGCGGACTCAGCGTTTAAGAGCTTTCACCGCAGAGAACGCAGAGAAAACCCGCTGAGAACGCGGAGAATCGTCACAGAATCGAACAGGTCGGTTTTTGCCAGCTTAGTTTCGCGCGGCGTATAGTTAAAGGTTCGCTCGAAGTATTTCGCGGCCCTGCCCGCGTTCTTCATACTCCTGATGGAGGAATCATCCTAAATGAAACGTCTCTTCTCGCTTGTGCTGGCCTACGCCTTCGTGTGCTCCACGATCGCGAGCGCCGACGAAGGTATGTGGCTTTACAACGAGGCGCCCAAGGATAAGATCAGGGCCAAATATGGGTTTGACGTTACACAGCAGTGGCTGGATCATGTGCGGCTGTCGTCGGTGCGCTTCAATAACGGCGGTTCGGGATCGTTCGTCTCGCCGGATGGCCTGACGTTTACCAATCATCACGTGGGCGCAGGTTGCGTGCAGCAGCTTTCGACCGAAGGGCACGACTACATCAAGACCGGCTTCTACGCCAAAACTGAGGCTGACGAGGCCAAGTGCCCGAATTTGGAGCTAAACCAACTGGTCGGCATCGAGGACGTGACGGACAAGATCAACGCCGGAATCAAACCCGAGATGTCGACTGCGGAAATTGGAGCGGCCCAACGCGCGGCCATGTCGCAAGTCGAAAAAGACTGCGCCACCAGCACGGGGCTTCGCTGCGACGTGGTGACCTTTTATTCAGGACAGGTCTACAACCTCTACAAGTACAAGAAATATACAGATGTGCGGCTGGTATTCGCGCCGGAATTTGACATTGCGTTTTTCGGCGGGGATCCCGATAACTTCACCTATCCCCGATACGATTTGGATATCACTTTTTTCCGCGTCTACGAGAACGACAGGCCGGTACACCTCGACAACTATCTGAAATGGTCGCCCACCGGCGTGAAAGACGGCGACCTGATCTTTGTCTCCGGACACCCGGGCAACACCGGGCGCTTGTTGACCATGGCGCAGCTAGAGTTTCTGCGCGATGTTCAGTATCCGATGGCATTGAAAGTCTACGCGCGGCGCATTGCCCTGCTGCAGGAGTTCAGCAAGCAGTCGGAGGAAAACGCCCGCATCGCGAAAGAAGATCTTTTCGGGCTGCAGAACTCGCAGAAGGCGATTACCGGATACCAATCCGGACTGCTCGATAAAGAGATCATGAAGGAAAAGAACAACCGGGAAATCTATTTGCGTGCGGCCTTCAAGGTGGCTTCAAAGGATGCCAATGTAACCGATCCGTGGGACGAGATTGCACAAGCCATCAAGACGCAGCAAGAGATCTTTCCAAACCTGAGCTATCTGGAGCGTATGCGTGCCTTCCCTTCGCACCTCGCGCAGTTCGCTCGAACGCTGGTTCGTGCCGCTGACGAAAAACCGAAGCCGAATCCCGACCGGATGCGCGAGTTTCGCGATTCTGCCCTGCCGTCGCTCGAGCAGCAGCTTTTCTCCACGGAGCCGATTTACAAAAATCTCGAGACCGCGCTTCTCACCGACGGGCTTAGCGAGATGCAAGAGTCTCTCGGCAAGGACAATGCAGAAGTGCAGAAGGTGCTGCAGGGGAAATCACCTGCCGAGGTGGCGAAGGACTTGATTGCCAACACCAAGCTGGATGATGTGGCCGTCCGCAAGCAGTTGTATGAAGGCGGAAAGGCGGCCATTGACGCGAGCACGGATCCCCTCATTGTTCTGATGCGCTCCATCGATCCAGATGCCCGCTCGGCCCGGCGCGAGTTCGAGGACAAGGTGGACTCGGTGGTTCGCCGAGACGGCGGTGCCATCGCCAAGGCGCGCTTTGCGCAGAGCGGTTTCACACAGCCCCCAGACGCAACCTTTACCCTTCGCTTGAGCTACGGAGTGGTGAAGGGATATCAGGAGAACGGAAAAGCCATCCCGTTTGACACGACGATGGGCGGCGCCTACCAGCATGCCGCGGAACACGGCAGCCAGTCACCGTATAACTTGCCAGAAAGTTGGATCAAGTTGAAGGATAAGCTGGATCTCAAGACGCCGTTTAACTTTGTTTCGACAGCGGACATCATCGGAGGCAACTCCGGGTCTCCGACCGTGAACAAGAATGGCGAGGTTGTGGGAATCATCTTCGACGGTAATATCGAGTCGCTGCCCTGGAACTTTGCTTACAGCGATACGCAAGGACGCGCGGTTTCCGTGGACTCTCGCGGCATTCAGCAAGCGCTGCGTAAGATCTATGGTGCTGGTGCCCTGGTCGATGAGCTCATGGGAACCAAGGCCACCCCGGCGAAAGCCGGAAAATAGTTGACCGCAATTCAAAGAACCCGCGTGCCGAGCGCGGGTTTTTTGTCTAAGGTTGGCTCAGGCTGGCCAGAGCGTCAAAGCGGTCTTGGTCAGGATCTGTTCCTGCACCGACTGCGTCAGGGGCAGCGCGCGGAACTCATCGAGATTCTTCTTGATATCAGCAACGCCGGGCCCGGGCCAATCCGTGCCGAACAGCGTTTTGTGCGCGATCTCCTCCAGGCGCGGGAAATACTTCAATAGAGTCTTTGGAGGAATGCCGCTGATATCAAGGTGAACGTTGGGATGCCGCCGGACCAGGAAGAATGCGGTCTGCATCCAGAGCGGACGGCCGCCGTGAGCGAGCAGGATCTTGAGCTTGGGAAAATCCACAGCGACGTCGTCGACGTAAATCGGATCGCCGTACTTGTTGCGCGCCCCGGGAAATATTGAAGTGCCGGTGTGAAACATGACCGGCACGCCATTGGCCTCTGCGGCCCGGTAGATAATCTCCAATTCCTTCGCCCCGCTGAGGTAGTCATTCGGAAACAACAGTTGATGCGGCGGATGAATCTTGATCATCCGCAAGCCCAGCCGCAGTATCTGCTCGACATCGGCCAGGACGTTGGTGGTATGGCGCGGATGCAGGCTACCGCACGATAACAGCCGCTTGGGATCTTCCTTCACGTAGTCGGCAACAAATTGATTCACGCCGCTGGTGAAGCCGATGACTTCCGGCGCTACGTAGTTGATCAGCATGGCGCGGTCGATTCCGCTCGCATCCAGGAACTTGAGGAACGCCTTCGGAGAGCGGCAGAACTCGACGATCTGATCGAAGTTCGGGCGCTTATGCTTCATGAGTTCCAGCGCGTGGGGCTTGAACATTTCCATCGGCTGGATGTGGATATGGCAGTCGGTGATCATTCGTGATTGGCGGGTGCCCCCATTCTTCCGCGTCTTGTGCGACGGAAGTGGGATTTGCCTCAGCGGGGCATTCTATCAGTACGCAGGCTACGCCGCCGGGCAGGGTACGAACGACGACCAATCGATTCCCTGCTGAAACTGCTCGTCCGGCTCGAAAGGTGTTTTGAAGGTGAACGCAAACTGCGTAGGCCCGTGCTTTTCAAGATACGCAATGCGCTTGGTCGCCTCGTCCATTCCAGGACGATGCCCCGCCGGCACCCACCACAGGGCCATGTACACGCCCGCAAACTTCTCGAACCATGCTTCCCTCTGCCGGAGAAGTTCCGCGTGAGCCGTCTTGTAAACGTAATGGCGCAGCGTGGCAATGCTCTCCCACACGGACATGTTGATCAGAATGCGGTCGTCTTCCGGGTAAGGTCGGAAGTAGGTTGCATTGCCGACGGGTGTTTGCAACCGCCAGACGAATCCGGGACTGCGATCGGCGAGCGCGTTGATCTCGTCGAGGCGAGCGACGAATCCGGCCATCAGGGCGTCTTCAATCGGAGCTCGCACTTGACCAATGTTGACCTGGGCAACGTGATAAACGGGCATGCAACTCTGCTCCTTTCGTGTTAATTGCCATTCACCTGGGCTGCAGCCAGCACAGCCCTTTTGGTGAATACACGAATCATCTCGCGACGATACTCCGGAGTAAGGGCGGAAGTTGTCAAAGGTTTGCTAATTTTCGCGGCCAGATCGCCAGCGGCTTCGGCAAGGGCTTCGTCGACTGCTTTTCCGACAAGCAATTCTGCTGCGCCCCCCACCAGTAGCGGCGCGGGGTTCACGGCAGTGATCCCGATGCGCGCATCGGAGACGTGCCCGTTCGAGCGCTTCAACACAACAGCTACACCGGCGAGGGGATAGTCAATCGATCCGCGCACGCGTAGCTTGCGGTACACGCCGCGATAATCTTTCGAGCTCGCGGGCAGGAATACGCGCGTGAGGAGTTCGTTGGCCTGCAAGTTGCGGTAGTTGTCGCCCAAACCGGTATAGAAGTCAGCGAGAGGGACACGGCGGGTTCCGTTGGGGCCCACGATTTCTATCTCCGCTTTCAGACAGAGAAGGGCCGGAGGGGTATCGCCCGAGAACGCCGCCCAGCACTTGGTGCCGCCGGGGGCGACGTGGCAAAGATCGCCGTCTTTCTTGATGCAGAATCCACAGCCCTTGCGCCAGGTCAGCGACTGGTTGTACCAGAGACAGCGCGTGTCGAGGCAGATATTTCCGCCGATCGTCCCCATGTTGCGAAGCACGGGAGACGCTACGGTGCCGGCAGCTTCGCTTAACACGGGATAGTGCTCACGTAGAAAGTCGGAGCGCTCGATCGTACGGATCGTCGTGAGTGTGCCGATTTCCACGCTGCCGTCAGTTTGCGGCTTGATCCCGCGAATTTCACTGATTGCCCGCAGGTCGACTACACATTCGGGCTCAAACAGCTTCTGCCGCATGGAGGGGATTATGTCGGTGCCGCCGGCGAGCACGCGCACGCTGCCAGCGTGCTTCACGAGGTGTTCGATGGCTTCTGCCACGGATCGAGGCCGGAGCAATTTGAATTGCGGCAAACTCAATCCGTACCTCCGGCGGGCTCGTGGCGGGAGGGATCCAGTGGATGACGTTCCGGGCCCTTGCCTTTGAACCAGAGCGATCCACCGTGTTCGCGGAAGCGAGTTGGTGACGTTGGATCGACACCCTCAGTGAGATTCAGCGCTTTCGCGTTCCTCTTGGCACGCAATGCGGCCAACACCCTCTCGGGCGTAAACGGCGATTCGTGCAAGCGGATTCCGACGGCATCGTAGATGGCGTTCGCAATGGCCGGAATGGTCGCGGCGAGCGATCCCTCACTGCACTCCTTGGCGCCGAAGGGCCCTTCGGGATCGATGCTCTCGACGATGATGGGTTCGACCTCCGGCGACTCGACCGACGACGGGCTGCGATATTCGAGCAGCCCGGGATTCATCAGCATACCGTCTTTCCAGACCATCTCCTCGGTGAGGGCCTGTCCCATACCCATCCACACGGAGCCGATGATTTGTCCTTCGACTGAAACGGGATTGAGGGCGCGGCCGCAATCGTGCGCCGCCCAGACTTTGTGCACTGTCACCTCGCCGGTTTCCTCGTCAACGCTGACTTCGGCAACCTGCGCCGAATACGAATACGCGGGAGACGGTCCAACCCCAGCGCCTTTGTGCTTGCCGCCGCGGGCCTCGGGCGGAGGCGCGTAGGAACCAGTGCCCGTGAGCGCGCCATGAAAATCGATGGCTGCGACCACAGCCTCTTCGAAGCTCATCTGATCTTTCGGGCCTTCGTCTTTGCGCTTTTGCTGGAGAGACCCGCGCAGGATCTGGCCTTCGACTCGGCCTGACACTGTGGCCGCCGAGCTTTGCTCGGCCGGACGGCCGATGGCGGCCGTCCCCACATGACCATTTCTGCTCACAACGGCGTCCTCACGAAAAACCAGGTCGTCGGGCTGACAGTCCATCTTTTTTGCAGCGGCGGCTGCGATCAGCTTCTTCACCTCGTTCGCGGCGCGCAGCGTGGCATTTCCGGCCATGAAGGTCACACGGCTGGAGTAGGAGCCGATGTCGATCGGAGTCAGATCGGTGTCGGCGGCTATCACACGCACGCGGGACAACGAGCATCCGAGCACTTCGGCTGCGATTTGCGCCGTCATCGTGTCCGATCCCTGGCCGATCTCTGATGCTCCTGTGTAGACAACCACGCCGCCGTCGCGATCAATCTTGATGTTCACCGTCGAGTGCGGCATGTCAGAGCGAATAATTGAGTTGGCGGCGCCGCTGACGTAGTGGCTACAGGCGATGCCGAGGCCGCGTCCTCTGGGGAGCTTGCCTTTGCGCTCGTCCCATCGGGAGCGCTCGACGGTTTTCTCAATGCACTCGGGTAATCCATAGCTTTGAACCCGCAGCCCGTTCACCGTGATGCAAGGCGGCTGCAGCAAATTGCGGCAGCGAATTTCAGCGGGATCCATTGCGATCTTCGCGGCTAGTTCGTCCAGTTGCGATTCGAATGCAAAGCGGACGTTCACAGTTCCGTGTCCGCGCATGGCGCCGCACGCGGGCTTGTTGGTGAGCACCCGGTATCCGTCGTACTGAATGTTAGGGATGTCGTACAGCGCGCCGAGCAGCGCACCGGAGTACAGAATCGTTACTACTCCGTAAGAACAGTAGGCCCCGCCATCCTGTACAACGCGGGCTTTGACGGCGGTGATGCGGCCGTCGCTCTTCACGCCGGTCTTCAGATCGATGATGGTGCGCGGACGTCCGCGATGTGCCCAGAAGACCTCCTCGCGCGTGTAAGTAATCTTCACTGGCGCTTGCGCTTTGCGCGCTGCGACTGCCGCGATGATCTCGAGGGGAATGACTTCGCTCTTGCCGCCGAAGCCGCCACCCACGAGCGGCTTGATCACACGAATTTGCGCCATCGGCATTTCAAGCACGAGCGAGAGCTTGTGCTGCAGGTAGTACGGCACTTGCGTCGAGGACCACACCGTCAGGCGTCCGGGCTTCCCAGTATGCGGATCAATTTCGAACGCCGCGAGCGTGGAATGCGGCTCCATGGCAGCATGAGTTACTTCGTTCGCGATGAATCGCGCTTCGGCCACGTGGTCGGCTTCGGCGAAGCCTCTATCAGGATCGCCGAAGATGTGGTGATAATCCTTCTCGAGATTGTTGGGCTTGTTGTCGTGAATCAGATCCGAAGTGGCCTTCATCGATTCTTCGGGATCGAAGTAGGCGGGAAGAACTTCGTAATCAACATCGATCAATTCCAGAGCCTTCTCGGCAATGGCTTCGGAAATAGCAACGACGCAGGCCACGTTGTCGCCGACGTAGCGCACCTTGTCGAGAGCGAGCGCGTGCTCGTCGTGTCCGACGGGGAGAATGCCGTAGGGATTCGGAGCGTCCTTCCCGACGACGACAGCGACAACCCCTTCGAGTTGCTCGGCGCGGCTGGTGTCGATTCGCCTGATACGCGCGTGCGGATAGGGCGAATGCAGAATCTTACCGACCAGCATGCCCGGGACGCTGAGGTCGTCGGTGTACTTACCTACGCCAGTAGTCTTCGCTGCTGCGTCAACCATCGCAGTGGGCTTGCCGATGATGGAGAAGTCGGTCGTTGGTCGTTGGTCCTTGGTCGTTGGCTGAGTCACGGTTCCTACTCGCTATTCGTTGCTGCCGAGCGCTCCGCGACGATCGCCGAGCGGATGGCTTCATACATTTGGTTGTACCCGGTGCAGCGGCACAGATTGCTACTCAACGCGTCGCGAATATCCGACTCGGACGGATCAGGATTTTCGGCGAGCAGCGACTTGACTGTCATGATGAAGCCCGGCGTACAGTATCCGCACTGCGCGCCGCCCCAGTCGCCGTAGGCTTTCTGGATCGCGGCCAGGCTTCCGTGCTCGCTGACGCCTTCGATCGTAGTGATCTCCGGGCCTTCGCAACTTGCAGCGAGCAGGGTGCATGACATCATCGCGACGCCATCGACCAGCACAGTGCACGCTCCGCAGGACGAATCATCGCAGGCGCGCTTCGAGCCCGTAAGTTGCAGGTCCTGCCGAAGCACGTCGAGCAGCAACGCGCTCGACTCGATCGCGACTTCGTGAGCGCGGCCGTTGATGCGGAGTTCGATGAGTTCTTTTTTCATAAAAGAAGCTATGAGCTTTGAGCCACGAGCTACGAGTGCTTGGATTTGGCTCGCAGCTCATCGCTCGGAGCTCGAAGCTCGAAGCTCTCAGTACACCGGCACTTTTCCATCCACCCTTCGCGACCAGGCATCGATGCCGCCGCGCATGGACTGCGCTTTCTCAAATCCCTGCTGCCGCAGCCATACCGTCACGTTCATCGATCGAACGCCGTGATGGCAGACAACCACGATGTGGTCCTCAGGATCCAGTTCCTGGTTTGCCCGCGAGGGCACTTCGCCCATCGGCATCAGCTTGGCGCGAGAAATCTTTGCCGTTTCGAATTCCCAGGGTTCGCGCACATCGAGCAGCGTGAAATTCTCGCCAGCGTCGAGTTTGCCCTTCACTTCTTCGGCGGTGATCTCGTAATCCATATCGATACCGCTATCGGCCAGTCCACTTCGGCGGACGCTTCTCCATGAACGCACGGATGCCCTCGTGCGCATCGGAGGTCTTCATCAAATCCTCAAAGTAAGTCTTCTCGGCGCGTGCCAGCCCCTTGTCAAAATGAATCGAGTCCCACGCGTAAAGAGCTTTTTTCGTGACGCTGAGCGCAGCCGGGCTGAGTTGCAGAAGATTGCTGATGCATTCGTGGACAGCAGCTTCGGGATCACCGACAGCATCAGTCGCCAGTCCGATCTGCGCGGCGGCTTTGCCGCTTATCGTTCGGCCGGTCAGGATCAACTCAGCTGCTCGCTTCTGTCCCACCAGCGCCGCCAGGGCCGCGCAGGCCACCGGTGGATAGCAAGCTAATTTGATTTCAGGGAATCCCCACTGGGCGTCTTCCGTGGTGTAGACAATGTCGCACACCATGGCCAGTTCCGCGCCTCCTCCCAAGCAGTGTCCGTGAACCGCGGCAATCGTGACTCTCTTCGTAGCGACCAAAGCACGGATTATTCCGTGGAATTTGGCGAGCATCTCTTCGACCTTGTCAGGAGTGTGCGCCGCAACATCGACGCCCGCGGAGAACGCCTTCCCTTCTCCGCGGAAAACAATGACCGTAATGTCGGGACGGTACTCGATCTCCGAGAGAATTTGCGCGACCTCATCCATCATGGGGACATCAATGATGTTCAAAGGCGGGTGGCGCAGTTCGATGCGTGCGACCGAGCCTGCAATGCTCGTGGCAAGCCGCCCGAGTCCCGAAATCGTAGGTGCGCCGCTCATTGCTCTGTGTTCCTCTGTGTCCTGTGTGGTGAGTTCTTCATAAATTAATCGCCGACTTGCGCACCTCACCGATACTCGCCAGCGGATCGCGAGCGCCGGTCTTCTCCGCAATCCACTTCTTTTCGGTGTCGAGAATATCCAGAAGCAGCTTCTTGTCGGCCGCCGTGGGCATGTACTGCTTCAGATGTTCTTCGTACGCTCGATCGTCTACGGGTTCGCCCGTCTTCGCATGGAACTTCTGATTCGCCCAGCGACCGATGAAGCGGTTGAATTTGATGTCCGGCGCGTACAATTTCGGCTCTCCCGCCTTTAGAGAATTGTTAAAGCGCTCGATCAATCCGGCCACCTCATCTCGGTACAGGTTCCGGTTGTAGTCGTTGAGATCGTCCAGATCAACGGCCTTATCGTTTTTCGGTTCGTCGTAGCGGCCCTTGATGCCCCAGACGTAGGCCCAGTGTGCGGAAGAAGAGTGATCGGTTCCGAACAGGTCGTACGAACTCGAAATCCATTTGTTCAGATACTTCTGGATGAGCCACGCCGGAATGACGCCAGCTTCGACGATCCGCCGCAATCCGTCGTTACCCGTGCCCATGTGGAACGCCTCTTCACGAAGCATGTACGACATGGATCGTCCCAAAGGAGCGAACGCAGAGTACTTCAGCATCTGCAACTGAAATTTTTCGTCGCGATCGACGAAGTCGGTGTAGGTGAAGAAGTCCATCCAATTATCGACTTCGACGTTGAATGCGCCGTGCAGGCGTTTATTTTCGAATGCGCGCCGCTCGAGCATCTTTTGCGCTTCGACCTTGCCCGAGTACCCGAAGTGATCGACCAGTAGCGCGCACATCTGCCAGCCGTGACGCATCTCTTCGATCATGACGCGCGCTATGGCGCGGCGGTCCCAGTCGGTCGGAGCGTTCTCGAGCAGATTGCGCT
>QIAL01000814.1 GCA_003225535.1 Acidobacteriota bacterium
ATTGCAGATTGCAGATTTGAGATTTCAGATTGATTACGTTTGCTGCCGGCCGCCGGTAAAATCTGAAATCTGCAATCTAAAATCTGCAATCGTTTTAGAATCTCTGCATGCTAGCAATCGGGCTCGCCGGAGTTGCAGCCTCCGCCGCTGCAATCTCCGCCGGCTACCAGTCCATGGCCCCGACCGGCCAGTGGTACGGACGCACGTTCACCAGTCTCGCGCGCGGCACAAAGCAACTCGCCCTCACCTACGACGACGGCCCGAACGATCCGCATACGATGCGCGTGCTCGAGGTTCTCGCGAGGCACAACGTCCGTGCGACTTTCTTCCTGATCGGTCGCTATGTGCAGCAACGTCCCGAAATTGTTCGCGAAGTCGTGAAGGCGGGACACGTCATCGGAAACCACACCTTCACGCATCCGTTGTTAACGTTCAAAAGCTCCGCCGAAGTCCGTAAGGAACTCACCGACTGCCGCTCGGCGATTCAAGACGCCGTTGGCAAGCATTCCAGTCTTTTCCGCCCGCCCTTTGGCGGACGACGCCCCGCGGTGCTGCGCATCGCCCGCGAGCTGGGCCTCGAGCCCATCATGTGGAATGTCACCGGCTACGACTGGAACGCTCCTGCGGCGACAGTGATTGAGAAGAAAGTCTCAAGTCAAATCCGCGGCGGCGACGTGATCCTGCTTCATGACGGCGGCCACAAGCGAATGGGCGCCGACCGGTCACAGACCGTACTAGCGACAGACCATCTGATCACGCGCTACAAATCGGAAGGCTACGATTTCGCGACCATCCAGCAAATGCTCGAAGGACCGCAGGCCCTTTCAACAATTCAGGATTGATTCGGATCTTAAATTCCAGGAGTTTCCATAATGCGCCTCTTGCTAGTGCTCTTCTCGACCGTTGCCATCGCCGCCGCCCAGCCCAAAGCGCTCTTTTACATGATTGAAACTCCTAACTCGGTGAAGTCCTTCACCGAGCACGCCGACAAAATCGACATCCTCGTGCCCGCGTGGTACTCAGTCGATGGCAACGGCCTCGTCTGGGGAGGTCCGAATCCTGACGTGCTCAAGACTGCTGCCAGTCACCACGTGCCCGTCATGCCCATCGTGGCTCTCATGAAGCAACTTGAACTCCACAACTTGTTCACGTCTGAAGCGGCCAAGACAGCGTTCATCAACGCGCTTCTCAGCGAGTGCAAGAAGACCGGATATAGCGGCTTCCAGATTGATTTCGAA
>QIAL01000757.1:0-914 GCA_003225535.1 Acidobacteriota bacterium
TTAGCAACATGGTCGGGCCACATCGTGGTCGAAAACGGCACGCTCCAGGTCAACTACGAAGCGGTGGCAGACGGAGTCAGCCGCGTGACCCAAACTGGCGGAACGCACATCATCACCGGTCTCTTGACCGTCGATCTGGCTACCTTCGAGTTCTACGGAGGATCGCTTTCAATGAACGATTTCCATTTGGGAGGAAGCAACGGAACTAACTCAAGATTCCGGCGTGGAAACGTCAGCTTTGTTCAGACCGGAACATTCTCCCTTGCCGGCGGAACATTTTTCGCCGGCTCCGGCAGCAATCAACTCGGAAGCCTCGTTGTCTCTGGCGGATACGATCGTCTCGGCGGCACTGGCCCCATGAAATCAGTCATTGATCTCGAGACCGGCGGCCCGAGCGTCCTGAGCTTTCGGAATAGCCAGAACGAGAGATGGGACCCCGGACAACTCGTGATTACAAACTGGGCTGGCGCGCTTGGCGGCGGCGGAGCGGATCGAATTTATGTCGGCAACAGCGCCAGCGGCCTCACCCCCTCGCAATTGGCGGTCATCCTCTTTGTGAATCCAGCCGGTCTCGCTCCCGGCTATTATGCGACACGCATTCTCTCCACCGGCGAAATCGTTCCCACCGGTGTTGTTATCGGTTACGCCCGAACAAACAGCGCGTTTACCCTCGCGTGGGACAGCTCCCGCTTTCAGTTGCTCAGTTCCACCAACGTCACCGGCCCTTATCAGCCGCTCGCCCCTGACCCCTCCAGCCCCTACGCAGCTCCCTTCTCTGACCCCCAACGCTTTTTCGAATTGATCCAGCGCTGACACCTCTCATTAAGACCGCATTTCAGCGCTCAACATCCCGTCGGCTCAAAGCACCTCAACGAGGTCGATGACCCCGAAGGGGTCGAGCCAGCCCTAGGCAA
>QIAL01000757.1:1119-2296 GCA_003225535.1 Acidobacteriota bacterium
TGACGCCCGCCTCCGCTCAATTCAACCCGCTTGGAATATCATCCGATACCGAGAAAACCTCGACCTTTCGAAGCTGGATGGTGTCGCCGTCGAAGAACTCCCCCCCGCTAATGGCCCGGCTGATTACGCTCTGTTCGTCCGCGGCAAACTTCTCGGCATCATCGAAGCCAAGAAAGTTACCGTCAACCCGCAGAACGTCCTCGAACAAGCCAAACGCTACGCCTGCGGCGTCTTTGAAGCTTGTGGCAATTGGAACGGCCTAAAAGTTCCCTTCCTTTACTCCAGCAATGGCGAGCTTATCTGGCATCTGGATGTTCGGCCGGAGAAACGAATTTCGCGCACCCTCAGTAATTTTCATTCTCCGTCAGCATTGGAAGCCGCGTTTGCTTTCGATCCGAAGCCGTCGTTCGCGTGGCTTCTCGATACTCCTCCAGACAATATCGAACGTCTGCGTCCCTATCAGCGCGACTGCATTGTCGCCGCCGAGAACGCCATCATCGGCGGGCGGCGCGACATGCTTCTTGCGATGGCGACCGGCACGGGCAAAACCTTTCTGACGGTTGCTCAAGTTTATCGGCTGTTGGAAAGCAAACTCGCCCGTCGCATTCTTTTCCTCGTCGACCGCAAAGCGCTCGCAGCCCAGGCCGTCCGGGAGTTCAACGCGTTTACTACTCCCAAGAACAACAAGTTCCCCAACGAATACGAACTCTACAGCCAGCGCTTTCAAAAAGACGATTTCGCTGACGATTCGCCGTTCGACCCAAAGGTTCTTCCAAACGAGTACCTCACCGATCCAAAGCCCAGCCACACCTTCGTTTACGTCTCCACCATTCAGCGCATGGCGGGCCAAATCCTCGGCCCGCAGTTTACCTTCCCGCAATCTGGCGCGGATGCCGAACGTGAGGAGGACCTGTTCCAACTCCCGATCCCCATCCACGCCTTTGACCTGATCATCGCCGACGAATGCCATCGCGGCTACACCGCCCAGCAAACCAGCATCTGGCGCGACACCATCAACCATTTCGATGCCATTCGCATCGGGCTCACCGCTACACCAGCCGCCCATACCGTGGCGCTCTTTGGCGAGCCGGTCTTCCGATACGGAGTCGAGCAGGCGATTCGCGACGGTTACCTTGTCGATTACGAGGCGGTTAAAATAAAGTCTGACGTCCGCATT
>QIAL01000758.1 GCA_003225535.1 Acidobacteriota bacterium
TTACGACGGAATAGCTTGGGCAGCAAGCCCGCCGCAGACCCATGCATGGGGTCAAATACGAAGCGGAAGCGCGCATCGCGTAGTTTCTTCCAGTCCACCAGTTTTTCAAGTGTCTCGAGATAAGGCGCGCGCGGCTCTAGGAGCTGAATGAGGTTTTTCTGAGGTGGTAGCGGCGCCATGTTCCTGCGCTGCACGATTTCGAGATCGCTTTCAATCTGCGCCACTATGGAAGGCAAAGCCGAGCTGCCGTAGCTCGCTTTGTACTTGATGCCATTCCATGGATAGGGGTTGTGGCTCGCAGTGATCATCATGCCACCAGCCGCCCTGCGTTGCCGCACGAGCAAGGAAACCGCCGGCGTAGGACAGGGCTTGTCCGTCAAAAAAACGGGGGTTCCGCTGGCGGAAACCACTTCGGCGGCAGTCGTAGCGATGCCGTCCGAGGCGAAGCGATGGTCGTAGCCGATGATGACGCCCTTGCTCGCATCTTCGCATCGCACGACGTAGCGCGCGATAGCCTGTGCCACGACGCGCGCGTTCGCGAAGGTAAAATCTTCCGCGATGATGCCACGCCAGCCATCGGTTCCGAACTTAATCGAGTTCATTTTAGGTGAGTATACGCGAAGGGGTTCCGTTCTCGACAGCCACATTGGCTCTCGCCGGCCATCTAACTCCCCTTGTCTCAATCAAAAGCGCGCGGATGGAGAACTTTCACTTGCCCTTGAGCATTTCACCAGGAATCGTCTTCTTGGGCTTTCTAATTAGGCGGAGCAAGCCCGGCCGATTCTTGGCAGACAGAATCCAACTTGGAAGATTGAACGGCATGGAGGTGGCAAAAGATGCTATTTAAAATCGGCCGCTCCCTCAAAGTCGCCCCGACTACTTGTTCCAGATAGTCGAGATGTTCTCCATTCACAGCCCAGAGCACATTCTCTCGAAAGCTAGCCTTGAGCCAAAGCGGTAAATCGACAACTTGTCGCGCATAATTCCTGTTGATCGGAATCTTGTATAGCGCCCCGCAATTCTTGCACTTACATTGGCCGGACCGTTTGCCCCAGTCCGGGGACATGACCGCTAAATCGCCGCAGTCTCTGCACTTGATCCACCACGGCGCAAATTCACCGATTCGGCGGATTGGATTTGTGGGTAACCGCTCCCCCATCGGTCTGCTGCTCCTTGCGCCGTCCGTGGCTTCAGCTTAAATTGCGCTCAATCTCTTGGTTCACCTCTATAAGAGATCTCTTCGCTTCTTTTCTTCCAGCCATTTCACGATTTTGCCGACGTCCTGGGCGCGATCGCGCGGGCAAATGAGCAGCGCGTCAGGCGTTTCAACGACAACGAGATCCTTTACGCCGATGGCGGCCACGAACTTGGACGGGCTCCAAAGAAAATTTCCTTGCGCATCGAGCGTGTGGCCTTGTCCCGCGAGGACGTTCTCACCGCTATTTTTCGCCAGCAATTCATAGACGGCAGCCCAGGATCCGATATCGCTCCAGCCGACTTCGGCGGGAATCACGAACACGCGCGACGGCCCCTCCGCGCGAGTGGCGGGCTCGAGAATGGCGTAGTCCACGGAAATATTTTGGAGCTTCGGATAGATGGCGCGCAGCTTGCCTTCATAATTCCGAGTCCCGATGAATCCGGCAAGCTTCTCCAGCGCGTCGTGCGTCTTTGGCAGAAAACTTTTCAAATTCT
>QIAL01000128.1:0-18446 GCA_003225535.1 Acidobacteriota bacterium
AACACATCCAACTGCTGCTCGTCGTTTCCGCGCATGCCTTCTTCTTATCAGCTTACGCTGTGGAAACAAGGGATTTTTCCTCTTAAATGCGCGAGGGTCGCGCTTAAGTAACATGCCAAGAAGGCGCCTGAGATATATGCTGCCAACGATGCGGATGAAACCCTACGTGCTCATCGGGGCTGGCCTGACTTGGGTTCTAAATGCCGCGGCGCTCTATCAGATCGCGGAAGCGTGACTCTGTCATGGCCTGCAGCAGCGCGCGTTCTTGTCTGGATAGTGCAGGTAAAAGGTGGCCCGGTTCAACGTCGCCTCGTCGGCGATCTCTTGGACGGAGATGTCTTCGCACTCCTTATTTTTCAATAACCTTTCTTGTGAATCCACTAGCATGCGGCGGCTGCGCAGAATGCGCGCACCCGTCATTCCGGTCTCGGTTTGGAGAACCTGGGCCATTCCCTTATTGCCATTCCGCCCGCCAGTCGCTGGACGCCCTCAATAAAGGCGCGACGACTAATCTCGCCATGAATGAAATCGTTGTAGAGCTCGATGGCTTCACGCGGAAGTTTGGACTGTGTCGGTTCCATGGGTGACTCCCGCCGCGATAATACCATCTGTTTCTTGTCATTTGGGAAGGGCATCTTTTCTAGCCGGAGCGACTGTCCCACGGTGCACAGCAGAGTCTCCTCTCGATGTCGAGTTGGTCAGCCGAGTGCCGACGGCGTCGAGATCGGCCATCACTTCAGGAGGAATCTGAAGCAGCGAAGACTGAAGATTCTCGCGAAGATGCGTGAGGGAAGATGTTCCAGGGATCAGCAGGATATTGGGAGAGCGCTGCAGAAGCCACGCAAGCGCAACCTGCATGGGTATGGCCTTAAGCGACGCTGCGGCTGCGTCAAGCGCCGACGATTGCAATGGAGTGAAGCCTCCGAGCGGGAAAAACGGAACATACGCTATACCTTGGGCGGCCAGGTCGTCGATGAAAGCGTCGTCGTTCCTCCGGGCTACATTGTAGAAATTCTGCACGCAGACAATCTCCGTCATGGCTTGCGCTTCGGCCAACTGCTGTGGAGAAACGTTGCTCAGACCGACATGACGGATCAGTCCCTCCCGCTTGAGTTTGACGAGCACGGTCAGCGGCTCTTCGATCGATTCCTGCCCGGGCTCGGAGATTCCGCCGACCCGAAGATTGACGACATCGAGATGGTCGAGGCCCAGATTTCGCAGGTTGTCATGGACAGCATCCACCAACTCCTGGCGGGAAAGAGCGTGAAGCCAGGATTTGTCTGGACCTCGGCGTGCGCCCACTTTGGTGACGATCACAAGATCCTTGGCATAAGGATGGAGCGCTTGCTTGATGAGCTGATTGGTCACATGAGGTCCGTAGTAGTCGCTGGTGTCGATGTGGTTCACGCCCGACTCTGCCGCCCGTCGCAGAACAGCAATGGCGGTATTCACATCCCGCGGCGGCCCCCAGACGCCCGGGCCAGCCAGTTGCATGGCGCCGTAGCCCATGCGGTTTAATGTCACTGAGTTGCCGGGCAGAGTGAAGCTGCCCGCGAGGTCTTTTTGTTCAATCATTTCATTTCTCCTGGTGCCTTGTTCCTCAGCAGTAATTGGGAAAGTTAGAACGACTCTCCAACCATTTCTTCGCTTTTCTTCCAGAGCGCCTCTGCAGCTTTTGGATCGATCGCATAACCGCGTACACCTTCGTTCATTGCTGCGGGCAGATCGTCCGGCACGATGTGGCTGACGTGACAATCCTCGCAGTACTGGCCGCCGATCTCGCCACTGGAAGGGGCCTTTGCCCAGCGCTGCGCGTTGCTGATTTATCTGGTCGATCATCTTCTCTATTCGGCCAGGATCCTGGTAGCGACCGAGTTCGGTCTGAATGCCTCCCGGATGCACCGCCGCCGCACGCAGGCCCCGGTCCCGGTGACGTTTGTCGAATGCGATCGCGAAGAGAATGTTCGCCGTCTTCGATCGGCCATATGCAACCATGGGGTCATAGGATGTTCGTTCAAAGTTGGGATCGACAAGATCGACGTTGGAGTAGCGGTGACCCGCGGAAGACACGTTGATTAGGCGACCTCCCCTCCGAATAAGCGGCGCAATCCGGTTGACCAGGACAAAGTGGCCCAGGTGATTCGTCCCGAACTGCGTTTCGAAGCCATCGGCGGTGTGGCCGAACGGTGTGGCCATCACTCCAGCATTGGCGATGACCACATCGAATGCATCTCCCTTCGCCAGCAACCCGTCGGCACAGGCACGCACGCTCTTCAGGTTGGCAAGATCGAGTTCCACCAATTCGAAACTTCCGCCATTGGCCGCGGCGTCTTTTCGCACTTGCGCGGTTGCAGTTTTGGCCTTGTTCAAATCGCGCGCCGAGCCTACAACCTGAGCTCCGTGCGCTGCCAGGGAGCGTGCCGTTTCTACGCCGATTCCCGCCGAAACACCGGTCACGAGAATCCGTTTGCCCTTCAGACTAACGCCCGATAAAACGTCGTCCGTGGTCGTAGTTGCCCCAAATGAAGTTGTCTCAAGAATGTTCGTCATCTTCTACTCCCTTGTATTAATTAGCTTTTAATAACTCTTCACGATCACTCACGCTCTAGCCATGCAAAGGAACGGCGTCGGCAGCCTGTTCGAAATAGTGTTCCGCGTTCAAATCGGCAATAATCCCGGGCTGAACCGGTCGCCATCCCAACTGTTCCTGCGTCAACGCGCTGGAAGCCGGGCCGTCGATGCCAAAGAAGCGAGCGATCCAGCCAAAATGATCGGCCGCTGCCTCGGGCGATTTGCTGACGACTGGTACGTTCAAGCCACGGCCGATTGCCTCAGCGATCTCTCGAGTCGGCACGCCCTCGTCGGCGACGCCGTGATACGTGGCTCCGGCGCTACCCTTCTCAAGTATGAGCCTAAAGAGATGAGCAGCATCCAGCCGGTGTACCGCGGGCCAGCGATTGAGCCCGTCCCCTATAAATGCGGAAACGCCCTTTTCACGTGCGATGCTGATCAGGTGTGGCACAAAGCCGTGATCACCGTTGCCATGGACGGAGGGCGGAAGCCGCAGCACAGATGCCCGGATTACGTGTGCCGCCAGCGCAAGCGCCGCGTCCTCGGACTTGCGGGGGAAGTTGGGATTGTGTGCATCCTCTTCTGTTGCGAGCGGGCCTTGACGTTGAGCGAGCAAGGTCCCGGAGGTGACGATCAACGGGCGATCAGAGTCCGCAAGCGCGTCGCCGAGAGTCTCGATCGCACGCCGATCCGCCTCGGCGGCTGGCCCATAGTTTGAGAAATCGTGGATGAAAGCAGTGTGGATTACTCCGTCGGCAGCCGCTGCGCCGCTTCGAAGGCTTTCGAGATCTTCGAGCGAACCGCGATGTACCACAGCTCCTGCCGCGACAAGAGATTGGGCCGCCGCATCTGAGCGCGCAAGACCAAGAACCTGATGACCAGCGTCGATGAGTTCGCGAACAATGGCAGAGCCGACAAAACCTGAAGCACCTGTAAGAAAAAGGGTCGACGGGGACGAAGCGTTCTCTCCACCGGGGATCTGGGTTAAAACTTTTGCAGTGATCAATCTCCATTCGCGGGCTGAAGTAGGCAGACTGCCGATCTCGCTCAACTCATGTAACCAGTCGTCTGCTGAGAGATCTGCTTGTTCTGACCCGAACAACTGGGTGACGGCGCTGAAGAATGCTGACAACTCCCGCTCCGCCATCGTCATGAGGTCGGCGCAACCAGAGTTTGAATTTATTGATAGTTCGTAACGAGCACGTGGATTCATTTTCCCAACCCCTCGAAGCCGGAAGAACGAAACGGCAACCCAGGACGCGCTATTGACAGGCTGTCGGGTTCCGGTTAAAACGGAGAGTGTCTCCGAATCAGTAGATAAGATAACCGGAGACTATCTCCGGTTGCAACTTTTTTTACATGCCTGCGAAAAATCAGAAAGCCCTACGAAAACCTCGCGCTGACGCGCAGCAGAACCGGGTGCGCATTTTGGACGTCGCAAAGGAGGCGTTTACCCGATCGGGCGCGAACGCCAGCCTCGACGACATCGCCAAAGAGGCGGAGGTTGGAGCGGGGACTCTGTATCGCCATTTTCCTACGCGCGATGCACTGATCGAAGCGGTCTATCGGACTGAGGTGGAGAAACTAGCCGCCTCGGAGAAGAAGTTCTCCGAAACTCTTTCTCCCATCGAGGCCTTGCGAGCATGGATGTTACTGTTCGTTGACCACATCGCGACCAAGCAAATTATCGGCCCTGCTTTACATTCACTGGTTGGAGGCCCATCAAAGCTATTTGAAGGTTCACGCGCTCAGATCCAGAGTGCCATTAATTCATTGGTAAACCGTGCCATCAAGAGCGGCGATGTTCGTAAAGATCTGGAGCCATTCGATCTGCTCCGTGCGCTGATTGGTGTCTCCCACGTGGCCTCCGGTCCCGACTGGCAGCAAAGTGCCAGGAGACTCGTGGACATCCTCATCACCGGTTCGCGGCCAATCAAGTAGACGCGCCGAGGGCCGGATTGCACCGGGCTACCGCCTGATGAAGAGTTGCCACTGCTTTTTCCCCTTTGCGGCCCAGAACTGAAGGCTGACAAATTTACAGAATAGCTTTGGCAATTTTAGTTCAGATCGCGGTGCGCCCTCCATCCACAGCGAGTTTTGCGCCGTAAATAAAACTGGAACGGTCTGTCGCCAAGAAAACAATTGCTTCTGCGATTTCGTCGGGCGTGGCTGGACGGTGCGCCGGTCCTTGTGCGGCCAGCTGTTCAAGACCTTCTCCCATCGCGTCCGTACCTTCTGTACGCGTTGGTCCAGGGCTCACTGCATTGACGCGTACGCCGCTCGGCCCATATTCAGCAGTCCAAGTCTTAGTCAACAGATTGATCGCGGCTTTGCTCGAACCATACAGGCTCATTCCCGCCGACCCGTATTCGGCAGCCATTGTCGAGAGGTTTACGATCGCCCCTTTGCCTCTTTTAGCCATCAGCGGAGCGAGCTCAGCGACCAGGAAATACGGAACCTTCACATTAAGCGAAAAGACGCGGTCAAACTGTTCCTCCGACATCTCGTGCGTAGGCCCAAATGGATAGATGCCGGCATTGTTGATTAGAATATCTACGTGGCCATTTCCGAGTTCGATTGCCTTATTGGCCACTTCGCCCGCGCTGGCTGCATCTCGAAGGTCAGAGGCAAGAAAATCCGCTTTGCCTCCGGCTGCGCGAATTTCGTCGACCGTCTTCTTCCCGCGCTCCGCGCTGCGTCCTACGACCAAGACATAGACCCCAAGCTGGGCCAGTTTATTGGCCGTGGCGCGACCGATTCCGCTCGTTCCTCCGGTGATGAGTGCTGTCAAAGTACTGTTCGCCATGTGCGAGTCCTCCTGCCGCAGTCGTGACCGATTAGACTCAATCGCAGGCACATCGGTTTTCACGAGCAATTGGAGTCACAGCAGGATTATTCCTACAATCCGCAATAGTTCTTCACCGACGCTAAGGCGAACATCGGCGCTGGTCACAGAGTGGTCACATAAAGGAGCCACCTTGACGAATGAAGTTATTGATTGAAAAGGGTTAGGCTCAGAGAATCCAGCCGCGAAAAGGCTGGCATCGGCCGTTTCAACTGCATCCCTGGCCACCATGTTTTCAATTAGTTAGGCGAAATTCTTAAACCTCATTTGACAGCGAACAAGCCCTCTATCGTGGGTGGAAACAACGCACTAGGCGGAGGACACCTGAGCTTCATCTACATTGAGTATCATCGATTTACTGCTGTGCATCGCGTCGAAGAGCGCAGCTTTTCATCGATTTTGCGCTAACCACCTTAATAAACGCTAACCACCCTAATAAATAATGATGTATCGGGAAAAGTTAATGCTACGGGCTGCGGGAGTGCTTTGGACAAATTTGACGCGATGCAAATGTGTCGTCGCTATGGCTCGGCGGAGAACCATGCCTGGTCTGCCTGTTTTGGCAGCGGCCCCGGGTTCGAGTCCCGTCGTCCCCGCCATTCAAATTCAAGGACTTATCGGAAGCCTTCCGTTTCCGCGTGGGCACAAAAAGGCACAAAACAGGCACAGGTTCGAGTCCGAGCCTCCGCCGTTCCTCATCAGTCCGATGTTTTTTGCGGGAACAAGAGCGCGACAACTGCCTCTTGCGGACTACGCTTCTCCATCGTGACCGCGTCACCCGAATCGTCGAATGACGTAGCAATTCCTGGCATAGTCTTCAGCTCGGCGCCGGTAGATCGAAGAAGAGTGGAATATGTATGGCGAAAAGTGTGCCATCCGATTCGTTTGTTGATGCCTAGCTTTCGCGCAACCGGAAGGACATGGTGTCGCATAATCTGTTGTGCCATGTAAGGCCAGCGGCCTTGATGCACCGGACTCGCAAATATCCAATTTTCTGGCGATTTGTAACCTGTCTGGCTATGCCATTGTCGCAGAGCCTCTACCAGATCATCATGTGCAGGAACAGGTTTCTGGGAACTTTCGGTCTTGCAGATGCCAACAACATTCTGAACGATGGAGCGTGTGACCTGGATCTGTTTCGCCTGAACGTCAACGTCCTTCCATTTCAATCCGAAAATCTCACTTCTTCGCAGACCGGTCGTTACGGCCAGCAAGAGGAGCGTCCGCTCTCTGAAGCGAAGATTTGCCACTAAGCTCTGTACTTCGTTCGTCGTGAGGATGTCCGGAGATGCTCTTCGTTTTGCGCTTTGCCGCACCCACTCAATAGGGTTGCGTTCGCAAAGGTCGTGGCGACGCCCATGGTTGAACAGCAGATTCATAATGTTCCGTATCTTGCACCGTGATCATGGTGCTAGAGCGAGGTTCTTCAGCCACACCTCCACTTCTACGGCTCGAATGTCCGAGAGCGCGTGTGCACCCCATCGAGGCTCGATCCACTTCTTCAGGTAACCGGCACAGATTCTTTTTGTCGAATACGAAACGCGCGGAATTACGGTTGAGAAGTTCCCGCTGCTGATAGTGCCTTGACAAGTCGTTTAGGGTGATGGATCCGTTCCCAATCCGGACATCGTATACATTGATTTCGCGTCTCAGACCCACAACCATCATGCGGGCAGAAGCCAGGCTTTTCAGATCGTCAGCACTTAAGTGCTGACGATCTGAAAAGCCTGGCTTCTGCCCGCATGATGGTTGCAACTCGGATATGCTAATTGGACGGCCTAAGACCTGGGTGCGATTGTGGATGTTGCCTTGCTGCGGCAACGCTAGAATCCTTCTTTGTGGCAAAAAGCAGCAGCTAGCGCCTTGGCCACGTCGCCCCGACCGCGATTGCCTCCCCCGTTGTCGGTGATCGGCTGAACGACGCGCTCTGCCCCTTCCCGGTCGGAAGAATAGTTAACGGCCACGCGCGCGCCCGCAGCTCCCAAGGCCTTTGCGATCCCAGCGCCTATGCCTTTAGAGGCGCCCGTCACTATTGCCACTTCTCGGGATACCCCGACAACGGATCCAAAATCGACGGTCTGGATTTTGCAAGCTGTTCTGAACGGAGCGCACCTGAAGAGCCTGTGCGTGATCATCGTTCAGATTATCCCGCTTTGCTCCTTTCCGAAAGGCCACGCGCGACGGTATTTGGACAGCGACTGCCAGCCAGTGGTCGCCAAAGCAGACTGTCTTTTTCGCGAATCGACAACTAGTGTAGGAAAGCCATTGCAAACACAACGGATTCTATGAGCGGGCCGCGGTGGCACCGGAAGTGCACAGATCAAAACAATTGGACGGTGATTGGAGATTGCGACTTGTAAGGCGGACACACAAGACACGATCTTAGATACGCATCAAGGAGGCAGGCAGTGAGTGATCAGAACGAGAGCAAGTCCGCGGCAGATCTGTCGCGAAGGAATTTCTTGGGCGTCAGTTCCACAGCATTGGCAACAGCAGCGTTTGCTGGAATCACTGCGCATGCGCAGGAGATGCAAGATACACGCAAAGCAGAAAAAGATATTTCTGTAAGTAATCCGGGACAGGAAAACAAGCCGCTACTGGTCGAGAACCCAAGCTCAAACATGCCTCCTCCAACCGATCATGGCGATATTGGTCCCGTCTGGTACTCCTTCGATTTGGTGCACAAACGGGTGGAAGAGGGTGGATGGACGCACGAGGTGAACTCGATCGTGCTGCCGACCTCAAAAGATCTGGCCGGCGTGAATATGCGGCTTACTGCCGGCAGCTTTCGCGAATTGCACTGGCACACCGCTGATGAGTGGGCGATCATGCTCGACGGCAACGCCCGCGTCACGGTCATGAATCCGGACGGCACGATGTTTATCGATGACGTGAGCAAGGGCGATTTGTGGCTGTTTCCGGCTGGTTTTCCCCATTCCATTCAGGGTCTTCGTCCAAATGGTTGCGAGTTCCTGCTGGTGTTCGATGAAGGTGATTTCTCGGAGGACGGCACCTTCCTTCTCTCGGAGACTATTGCCCACACGCCGCGGAACATGTTGGCAAAAAATTTTGGTCTCGACAAGGAAGTTATCGCGAAACTAGTAAGAAAAGAGGAGCTTTACATTTTCCCGGCAGACCTGCCTCTATCTCTCGCGCAAGACAAGGCGGCGATTGGAGGGCAGCGCGTGGAATCCCCTATCAAGTACACGTTCAAGATGGCGGGTATGGCTCCCACGCGGAAAACACCGGGAGGCGAAGTTCGTATTGTGGACTCGCGTAATTTCCCCGTTCCCAAGAATGTCGCCGCGGCGCTCGTTACTCTCAAGCCCGGCGCGTTGCGCGAATTGCACTGGCATCCCAATGCCAGCGAGTGGCAGTTCTGGCTAGCTGGCAAAGGACGCATGACCATAATCATGAATGAAGGTAGAGCTCGTACCATGGACTTCAATGCCAACGATGTGGGCTTTGTTCCCAGGGTTGCGACCCATGCCATCGAAAACACTGGTGACACCGATTGCATATTTCTGGAAATGTTCAAGGCCGATCAGTTTGTCGACGTCTCGTTAAACAATTGGCTCAGGCGTCTGCCCCCGGAGGCCGTGACGGCCCACGTGAATCTTAACCAAGAACAGATTGCGAAAATTCCTTCGGAAAAGGAACTCGTGATTCCAGGGTAACGGATGCCGTCCGGAATCTAATTCCGTATCGTGCCACGATTCGCACCCATTCTGTGTTGAAAAGGTTGCAATGCGAAGATGTATCGTAGTGGTTCTCTTGCTTGTTTCGTGCGTAGTGGGGCAGCGCATCAATGCTCAAACCGTTGCTGACTTCAACGCGGATTCTGGATCGAGCGCAAATTCGAGCTCTGCCGGCGCACCTCACCCGACCGGAAACGGTGATTCCCTGGATTGGTTGTTTCCCGTCACTAAGCTAAACCGGTCATTGCCCAGCTGGCTCCGCATCGGAGGGGAATATCGGGGTCGTCTCGAGGGTCCGACAGGAATCGGGTTCGCCGGCACAAACGATTTCTATTTCTTGGATCGCTTGCGCATAAAGGTGGGCATTAAGCCCAAGGATTGGCTGCTATTCTATGGCGAGGTGCAGGATGCTCGTATTTTCTTCAACCACCACATCCCCAATGCCAATCCTTACGAAGACAAGTGGACGCTTTGGCAGGCCTATCCTCAGTTAGGCAGTTCCGAGACAGGTTGGGTAGACGCCCTGGCGGGCCGCCAGGTTCTGCGTTTCGGCGATGAACGCGTAATCGGCCCATCGGAATGGCTTAACGTCGGTCGCACTTTCAACGTCGCGCGCGTTGACCTTCATCACCCGGGCTATATGGTAAGCGTCTTCGCCTCCTCAGTCGTCCCTGGCGAAAACACTGACTTACACAATGCGCTCCCGGGCAACAACATGTACGGAGTTTACGGAAGCTTCCAGAACATCGTCCCCAAGGCCGACTTCGAGCCCTATGTTCTCTGGCGCGTCGCACACTCGAGCTCTGAACTTTCCGAGACGCTTAACCGTGGGCACCTCAATGAAGTGACCGTTGGTCTCCACTGGAAGGGCGATCTGCCGGCCAATTTCGAGTACGACACTGAATTTGACGGACAGACAGGCTCGCTCGGCGCATCTTCCATTGCCGCGTGGGCAGGCTATGCCAGCGTGGGCAAAACATTTCGTAAGGTCGCTGCAGGGCCTCACGTTTTTCTCGAGGGCAACTATGCCTCGGGAACGAGAAATCCCAACGGCCACAACTGGAATACTTTTGACCAAATCTATCCTTCGAATCATGACAAGCTCGGGTTCGCCGATTTGGTCGGCCGGCGGAACCTGGTACATTTCCGAACCGGAGTGGAAGAAGAGCCCACGAAAAAGTGGAAACTCAAACAGCAATTTGAAAGCTACTGGTTGGCCACTTCAAATGACAACCTCTATGCCAGCAGTGGAGCAATTGCAGTTGCGGCCCATCCCGGCGCGGGGCGGCACATCGGTAACGAACTCGATATGGTTGCCGAATACGAGGTGAATAAAGGACTGAACGTTGGCTTTGGTTACGGTCGCATGTTCGCCGGACAATTTCTCAACCAAACTACGCCAGGTCACGATTACAGCTATCCCTACGCGTACTTCGAATACAACTTTTCTAAATCCGGCTTTCACTTTCCTATTACCCCGAATAAACGGAATTAGTCTCTCAGGTACGGATGATGCGCCAATGGCCAACGACGAATTCTGACCAGATGTCGCCGTAAGAGGAAGCGGTCAGCGAAGTTAACTATCGGGTTCCTTCCAAATAATCCTTCAGTCATCGTGATCCTCGCGGATTTCTTCCCCTTTTGGCAAGGCTAGGTCATCGTCGAAGGGCGGCACAGATGGAACGATCCCGACGATATCTCGACAGACGCTGTCCAAGGACGGACACCACGCGGCTCTCCGATCCCAACAACGATATGGCCTCCTTGACACATCGCAGAACTAGCGGTGTTTCGTTCAATTGGTTCCTCTCGTCCCGGCGTGCGACTGGAATCGAACTTGCTCTGCCTGTGGAGAGAAGATCCTGATTAGTTGCGGGATACAGCAAAAGTCAGAGGTGTTTGATGGACCGGGCGGTTCCTGTAATTCGTTAGGTTTCTAGAGGCCTCAGACAAACAAGTTCTCAAGAAAATAGCTCGCTAGTCGGACTCGTAGAAGGAGATGCGGCAATGAAAACGACAAAAGCGCTTGGGTTGGGAAGCTTAGCAATAGTAGCTGTCACGGGTCTTCTGCTGATCGTATCTGCTCAAGCGGAGATCAAATCGCGCTCCGGGAATCAGATCGTTGTCGAACCAGCGGATCTTCCGGAGATGGCCAAGACTCCAGGGCAGTCGCTCTTCCTGTATAGGACTGCCGATGGCGATACCTATCTTTACGTGGAACAGGAAAACGGTGCCAGGCTTGCTATCTTCGAGGTCACGGATCCCGCGAAGATCAAGGCCGTGGCTTTGGTTCCGGTCCAGGGTTCCGGTGTCTTCGATTTTGTACGCTACCTGAACGACGGAGCTGAACTGGTCCGCTTCCGCGATAGTGGACAGCTCGCGGAGCTCGACCTTCGCGAGCCCAAGAAACCAACACTGAAAAGCGCGAGTGCTCTCAGCGAGTCCGTCCATTCTGAATCGTTGGGTCAGACCGGCTTGGTGATGATCAACGGACACTACAGGTATGTTAGTGGGGCGGCGCATGACTACAATTTGGTAGACGTCTCAAATCCAGCCCATCCCACGCCGGTTGCCACCATTAAGCAAGTTAAGCACAAGGTTGTCAATGAAGAAACCGGGACCACCTATCTGCTGGGCAGCGACGGTCTCACCGTGATACGTAGACCCCGCGTTGAAGAAGATCACAGGATCGAGCAGATTCAGGAGGAGTGGAACTGAAAGCCGGCGACACGGGCGCCGCCACTCAGCAACGCTCATGCTCTACGGCTTGTCGGCTATTCATCGACCAAGAAGTGTCTCGTGTCTGCCGTTGACGCGGTGTTAGTGAAATCCATGAGGAATCGGATGCCGGAGGATATAGCGGGGGTAGGGAGTTAGTTCATGAACCGGCGCGGATTTTTGCAACTCATGGGTGCTACCAGTGTTGTGGCATTGACCGCTTCCTGTAATCGAAACCGTTCTGTGATCGGGACTCTGTCAGGTCCGCCTGACCTAGCTCGATTCCCGGAAAAAACGGAGATGATCCTGCTCACCGACCGGCCGCCGCAGCTGGAGACTCCCATCCACTATTTTCGACAGGACCTCACGCCGAACGAGGCTTTCTTTGTGCGGTGGCACCTCGAGGGAGTCCCTACCTCTGTGGATCTACGCACGTTTCGCCTGAACGTTAGCGGCCATGTCCGGCAGCCGTTGCAACTCAGCGTGGACGAACTTCGATCGCGCTTCGACCCAATCTCCATTGTCGCCGTCAACCAATGTTCCGGAAATTCTCGCAGCTTTTTCGAGCCCCGCGTTCCAGGCGGTCAGTGGAAGCATGGCGCGGTCGGAAACGCAAAATGGACCGGTGTACCCCTGAAGTCGATTTTGGATCGAGCTCAAGTGAAAGCAGGCGCCGTGGACGTCTCATTCAACGGGCTTGACGCGCCGCCATTACCTTCCGTGGCTGACTTCGTGAAGGCTCTTTCCATCGACCACGCACGCGATGGCGAGGTGATGATCGCCTACACCATGAATGACGAACCGTTGCCAATGGTAAACGGCTTCCCCCTGCGCCTGGTCGTTCCGGGATGGTATGGAACTTATTGGGTGAAAGCTCTTAGTGACATCACTGTGTTGCCTCAGCCCTTCAGCAACTTCTGGACGGACAAAGCGTATCGCATTCCCAGCGGTCCCAATGGCACCGAATCTCCAAAGGATTTTGCCAAAGACACAATTCCTATTAATCGATTCAACGTGCGCTCCATCTTCGTTCGTCCTGACCCCGACGAAATGTTGCATTGGGGGGTGCCGACTGAAATTGAGGGCATCGCTTTCGACTCAGGTCACGGGATTCGACGAGTGGAAGTCTCGACGGACGGAGGAGCCACCTGGGTAGATGCTCGACTGGATCCGGAAATCGGAAAGTATTCGTGGCGGCGCTGGCGCGCGTTGTGGACGCCGAGAAAGCGTGGGCAGTACCGACTCATGGCTCGCGCAACAAATGCGGCGGGCGATACGCAGAGCAAGGAACAGTGGAACCGTAGTGGCTTTATGTGGAATGTAATCCAGCAAGTTGACGTCAAGGTGGGATAACAACGCATGATCCTCAAGACACAGAGTGTGCTTCTCTCGCTGGGGCTCGCGGCACTGCTCGCCGGCTGTGGACATCCATCGAGTTCGACGAAGCAGGATCATGGCATGGCGAACGGAAAAATGGAATCGATGCTTCATTCCCGGTCAGATAGCCCGGTTCATACCATCGCGATGCCGCATGACGAGCCGGTTTTTCCGCCCGGCTCCGGACGTGATGAATTTGTGACGGCATGTGTGGTTTGCCATTCGCCGCGATACGTCACGATGCAGCCGCGATTTTCCCGAACTACGTGGCTGAGCGAAGTCAAAAAGATGAAGGACGTTTACGGCGCGCATATTTCTGACGACCAGGTGTTGAAGATCACTGACTACCTGGTTTCCATCAATGGCAAGTCTGGCACCGGGCAAGGTCCGAAGGGAACCTATGGCGAATAACGTCGACAGCGAACATCGGTCGCGCCCCCTGATAGGCCTGCTGATTTCCGTACTGCTACTGGGAACGCTGCTTGCCTGGTGGGGAACGCGCGACCATCGCCAGTTGTTTGGAGAACCGTTGCGCCAACCGGCAACCGCCGCGAGTGTGGTTATTCCGCGAATCACTCAAGAAGACAGTGCGTTGCTGGACCGCGGCTACGAAATTTCACAGCGACAATGCGCGGGCTGTCACGAAATGACTACGCGCTCCTGCGCCCCCAGTTACCGGGAAATTGTGACCTTTTATCGTTATAGATTTGCTAGTGCGGACGGCGATCCGGATTTGCGCTCTCGACTCGCCTCAGCGGTGACACATCCCTGGCCCGGGTGGGGCAACTTTGCACCGGGCCCTGCGGAGCCCGGGTTGTCGCTTGAGGACCGGACGGCTGTTGCGAGTTGGATGTTGAACAGTTTCGATCGAGAGAAGAATGGTGACAAGGGTGCGGGTCAATGACAACGTTCGCACAATATTTCACCGGTCAAGATGAGGGGCCAAATGCCCAGAGTTCAGGTGCGCTTCCGTCGATTGAGTACGATCTGGTCCGTGCCCACGTCTTCGCGTCTCTCGTCACCTTAGTGATCTCAGTCCTATTCGGTATTGCGGTGGCGACAAAGTTCAGCTTTCCAGAATTTCTGGGAGGCCATGGATGGCTTACCTGGGGCAGGCTTCGCTACAACCACACGCAGGGCATATTCTTTGGCTGGCTGGGCAACGCTTTCCTGGCGTTCTTTTATTACGTTGTGCCCCGTCTGGCAAATCGGGCGGTTTTGGGCCGTAGGCTCGGATGGTTTCTCTTCGTTATCTGGAATTTTGCGGTGGTTTTACCGGGATGGGTACTGGTAGCTGCAGGTTTCACCCAGCCGCTCGAATGGGCGGAATTTCCTCTCGTGGTTGATGCCTTCGTCGTCCTTGCGTTCGTGCTGATGGTTTTCGAGTTTGTTCTGCCAATTCTCAAAGCGCGGCTCTCAGATCTGTATGTCAGCGGTTGGTACGTCATCGGAGGGATCATCTTCACGATGTTGGCCTATCCGGTCGGGAATTTCGTACCTGAACTTGTTCCCGGAGCCCGGGGCGCGGCGTTCAGCGGTTTATGGATTCACGATGCCGTAGGCCTGTATGTGACGCCCTTCGCGCTCGCGATCGCGTATTACGTGATCCCCGCAACTACGCGCCGCCCGATCTTCAGCCATTTTCTCTCAATGGTCGGCTTCTGGCTGCTCTTCTTTATGTATCCCTTGAACGGGACGCACCACTACGTCTATTCAGCAATCCCCATGTCAGCGCAGAAGGGCGCCATCGCTGCGTCGGCCTATCTGGGAATGGACGTGATTCTGGTTGTCACCAACTTGCTGCTTTCCTTACGCGGAAACAGTGCCACTGCTTCGAAGGATGTCCCGCTGCGTTTCGTCTGGTTTGGTGTCGTCGCCTATCTTGTCGTGAGTTTGCAGGGCTCGGTTCAGGCATTGATGCCCGTCAATCGCTTCATCCATTTTACGGACTGGGTCATCGGCCACTCGCACTTGGCGATGATCGGCTTTGCAAGTTTCATCGCGCTTGGCGGGATTGCCCAATTGGTCGTTCTGGCTCCTCGCAACGGGCCTCACATTGATGGTCGCCGATCTTACGATTGCGGGCCTGGTCGAGGCGCAGGTTTGGGAGTCGAGCGCACCATGGATCGATTCGATCCGTACAGTCGGAAGTTACTGGCTGGTCCGCACACTCTCGGGACTTCCTATTCTCGCGGGCTTTCTTCTCTTCTGGACCTCTCTTGTGACCGGGCCAGAGTTGTCCGAGGCAAGCCTATCAGCGGCTAGCGGTGCCGGATCGGAAAACGTGGCCGCGTTGGAGGATGTCTCGCCGGTTTCCGTGATACCGAGGCCGACCAATTGGCTCAGCTATGCACATGTTGTCGCCTTCGGCGCGGGTGTAGGTTTCTTCGCGCTTTCATTTCTTGTTCTTGCGATCATTCCGGGAAATCAACTGGAACATGAAATCAAACAGGCCGCTCCGGTGACCATGGCAAATCTCACCGCCTCCGAGCAAAGCGGCCGGATTATCTATGGACGCGAAGGGTGCGCCTACTGTCACACGCAGCAAATTCGGTTTCTAGCGGCGGATGTCCGCCGCTTCGGCGCGCCCACCGAGGCATGGGAGACCAAGTACGATTACCCCCAGCTTTGGGGCACGCGCCGCATCGGGCCGGATTTATCGCGCGAATTCAACCTTCGTCCGCGCGACTGGCAACTTACCCATCTCTACTATCCTCGCCTTGTTGTGCGTGATTCCGTGATGCCTCCGTACCCGTGGCTATTTGATGGCACTCCTGGTCGCCCAACACAGGAAGGCTTGGACGTGCTGGCCTATATCCAATCTCTCGGACGCGCACGACAGCTTTCCGGTTTTGACGGGCGGTGGTTGGCATCAAGCGTCAAGGGGACACCGGAGATGGCAATCTCAAACGAACCCTTAGCCAGAGCTACGCCTCCTGCCGTTCCGATTGCCATGGTGGGAGGATACAGTCTCAGTGCCCCCATTCTGCATCCTGCAGCGGATCCAGGCGAGATGGCAAAGCTTCGGCGAGTCTTTTGCCGAAACCGGCGAACCTCACTGCTGCCCGTTTCTCCGATGAACGACTGAGCAGCGTGCTGTGGAATGGAGTCGCGGGCTCCGCCATGCCGCCCTGGCGCCAGTTGCCCACCGAAGATCTGCGCGCTCTTATTGCGTATATTCAAAGCTTGAGCGATCCGGGCGCGACGGCGCGAATGCAAGAAGCCGCGGGCCTGGGCAAAGCGCTTTTTGCAGCCACTTGCGCCAGTTGTCACGGGGTGACCGGAGAGGGCAACGGGCCAGCAGCCGGCGCCCTCGCTCCAGCACCAACGAATTTCCACCTGAAGAAGCCTACTGAAGAACGGGCGTGGGATGTTTTAGAAAACGGCGTGCCGGGTGCGGCAATGCCTCCGTGGCGGGACCAACTCAGCGCGGATGAGAGGCACGCCCTAGTGGAATTCGTGCGTTCTCTCTATGACCCACCTCAGGAGAAGGAGGGGCAATGATCAATCTCATTGTGGTCTTAACAACAGCCATTATGTTTGCGCTGCTTCTGGTGTGGTGGCGATGGCCGGTCTTCCGCATTTGGATCGAGGCGCCGAAATACTCGATGCTTCGGCAGGAACATCGTTTTGACGATCAAGACACGGACCGAGAACCGGCAACGAACTTATCGTCGATGGCGAGCGCGCGTAAGTCTCCATAACCAAGCGGGATGAACACGTCGTGCTAGAAAACTTCCGAATCCGAGTCTTTCGAACGGTTGCGCATCACTTGAACTTCAGCCGAGCAGCCGAGGAGCTATTGTTGACGCAACCGGCTGTGACCCAACAAGTGAAGGCCCTCGAGGACGAACTCGGCGTTCCTCTCTTCGATCGAAGCGGAGGACGGATTACCCTAACCGCTGGCGGCAAGGTGTTGCTGCCGCTGGCCGATCAGGTGAAAGAGATCTCCGATCAGGCCTTTGCCGCCGTTGCGGAAGCCTCGGGCGAGCAGGCAGGAGACTTGGCAGTCGGGGCTTCGCAAACGATTGCGCAATACCTTCTGCCAAACTTCATTGCGGGCTTTATGAAGGCCCATCCACGGATTCGGATTGTCGCCCGCAGCGGCAACACTGACGCTATGCTGGATGCCCTCGTCGCACACCAGATACAAGTCGCTTTAATCGAAGGACCGGACCAACGCAAGGATCTCAACATCGAGCCATTCTTCCAGGACCATATGGTGCTCGTAGTTCCTACAAGCCATGAATGGGCAGACCAGGAGGTTGACATCGAGGCCCTGAAGCAACAACCGCTTTTGATGCGGGAATTCGGCTCTGGGTCCCGACGTGTAGTCGAGAAGGCAATCGTAGCTGCGGGGCTGAGGAAAAAAGATCTGAGGATCCAAATGGAACTTGATTCGACAGAAGGGCTACTGAGCGCGGTGGAGGTGGGTCTCGGCGTGACGTTCGTTTCACGGTGGGCTGTGCGCAATCAATTGTCGCTGGGGACGCTGAAGATAGCGCGGGTCCGAGGGTTGAAGCTCTCAAGACAGTTCTCGATCGCATATCCCGCCGGACCTGCGCCCACAGGCAATGTAAGGGCATTTCACAGATTCCTGTTGTCTACTTCGCTTGAACTCGCACCTCGCCCAACCGGGAAGCAGGCTTTCGTGCGAACTGCTCGCTAGTATCCCCACTATCAGCATCACCATCCGCACGGTACTAATACGGAATAACAAATTCTACTTGGACGACGTGTGACGTTCGCGGGCACACTGATCTCAGAAACGAAATTTACCAGGAGATTCAGTATGAAAATGCAACTCTTCGCACTCCTCATATTCGCGGTCTTGACTACGACCATCACTGCGAGCGCAATCACGAATAAGCCCCCACTCAGGAACCATCGTTGTACAGTCACCGTCTGACACGCCAGTGCTAGCTCAGGCGAACAGCGAAGCGATGTACTTGGACAAACGCGGGGACGGAAGGACTGTGCTCTACGTCGAATCAGCGGAGGGAGCTAACCTGACGGCTCTCGATGTGAGCGATCCGGCTAAAATACAGCGCCTAGCTGAAACTGAACTAGGTGCACGCTCACGATTCGATTTCGTCGAATCCGTCGGAAATGATAGTGCGCTGGTTCGCTTCCGCGACGGTTCAGGCGAAGCGCTTCTTAGCTTCAAACAATTCAAACACCCCGTACTCGGTGACGCGTCGGCTCTGACTGGTACGGAAGCGGCGGAGAAGCTCGGA
>QIAL01000128.1:18501-19849 GCA_003225535.1 Acidobacteriota bacterium
ACCATTCCGGGAGTTACACAGCGTTTGTTGAACGAAGATACGGGCACGCTGTTCTTCCTAAGCAAGAATGGGATCACAGTGGTACGTCGACTTCGTGTCGAGGAGGACCACAAAATTGACGTCATGTGGAAATCACAGCCTTAGTGTAGTCGGCAAGGACCAGGCGCATGCGACTTTCGCCTCGTCCTTGACGTCACCCTGTGCAGTCTGGCGACAGGTTATTGTGGTCTAACTCAGCTGGAGACTGTGGTTAAGATGTTACGCCTAATGCCATCATTCAATAGGAGTTACGGTATCGACACAGAAGTGCCGAAGCCACGATCCCAAACCATGAATCTACGGTTGAGAGCTGCAAGAACGAGTGGTCGTCCTTAATATTGAATGTTGCGACGAAAATATTTGCGACGAAACTGCTGCGGCAAGAACGGCTCAGGAGCTCCTGAAAACACTCGCCGTTGAAAAGCAATAAGCGACGAATCTGGGATATTTCCATAGCATTAAAACCGTCCGTTGGATTTCAAGTCCGAACTCGGGCTTGTTAATCTTCACCGCGGTGAGCTAAATTTGCTGGTGTGAGGCGGCACGTATGGGCTACGCCTGCGCCAATGACGATACCCACAGAGCCATGGGCGGTGCCCCAAGGCCGGTTGATCTAATTGAGCGAGTCACATGGTTGCCATGAACTTGATTGGCTCGTACAACTATGCTCTCGTGGCGCTTTCGGTGTTGATCGCCATGTTTGCCTCGTACGCTGCTCTGGATCTCGCAAGTCGCGTAACGGCTGCGGGCGGTTGGACTCGTGCTCTTTGGGTGCTGGGCGGTGCCTGTGCCATGGGGACAGGCATTTGGTCAATGCACTACATTGGGATGCTCGCGTTCATCCTGCCGATTCCCGTGGCTTACCACTGGCCAACCGTTCTGCTGTCATTGTTTGCGGCCATTCTCGCGTCTGCCATTGCGCTGTACGTGGTGAGCCGACAAAAAATGGGCGCGTCTCAAGCGGTCGCCGGAAGTGTTCTGATGGGTGCGGGTATTGCGGGTATGCATTACATCGGCATGGCCGCTATGCGCTTACCCGCTATATGTCAATTTAATTCCTCTCTCGTCGTCCTGTCCGTCGCGTTCGCGGTTCTGATCTCTCTCGCAGCGCTATGGATTACCTTTCACTTCCGAGATGAGAAAACGGGGGTGGGCCGGAAGAAGTTAGCTGGAGCCGCCGTGATGGGTGCTGCGATCCCTGTCATGCATTACACCGGCATGGCCGCCGCTAGTTTCACGTCCTTCGGCATGCCGGCCGACCTGTCTCACGCCGTAAGTATCTCCGCACTCGGCATTGCCGGAATTGTCG
>QIAL01000759.1 GCA_003225535.1 Acidobacteriota bacterium
AAAATCCGACTTGCGCGCCCTGAAACAGAGCGGGATCGAGGTCGCCCTGGTCTAATTCCCGATTTCAGATTTCAGATTTAAGATTAAGACTATCGGCGGCCTTGTCGTTTGCACGAGTGGGCTTTCAATCTGAAATTTCACATCTGCAATCTAAAATCTCGATCTTCATTCTGACTTCTCATGCCCCGTTTCGACGTCACCATCGCCGGCGAACTGAATCTCGACCTCATCCTGTACGGACTGCCTGAGCGACTCGAACCCGAGCGCGAGTTGCTCGCCGACCGCACGATGCTGACACTGGGATCTTCGTCTGCCATCGTCGCTCATAATCTTTCAGCGCTCGGCAGCCGGGTAGGATTTCAGTCGCGCATTGGAGACGACCCCTTAGGCCGGATTTCGCTTGAGCGGCTGCAAGAAAGTGGGGTGGATGTATCGAAGGTCCGCGTCGTTCCAGGCGCAACTACAACGGGCTTGACCGTGATCCTGCATCACGAGCAATGGCGCAACATACTAACCTATGCGGGGACCATCGCGGAGTTGACGTGGGACGATCTCGACCTCGAGTATCTTGCTGACTCGCGCCACTTTCATTTCTCGTCCTACTATTTGCAGAAGTCATTGCGTCCGCAAGTGGCGGAACTCTTTCGGTACCTGAAATCGAAAGGACTGACCATCTCTCTCGACACCAACGATGATCCGGAGGACCGCTGGGAAGGCGGACTCCATCAGCTTCTGCGGCACGTCGACGTGTTCCTGCCGAACGCGCGCGAGGCCTGCAAAGCGGCCGGCACCGAAAATCTGGACGAAGCCATCGACAGGCTTTCCGAGATGGTTCCACTGCTGGTCGTGAAACTCGGCCGCAAAGGAGCCGTCGCGCGGAAGGGCACCGAGCGTTTCACCGCGGAAGCGAAGGAGATTGTTCCGGTCGATACTGTCGGAGCCGGCGACAGCTTCGACGCCGGGTTTCTGCACGAGTATGTGCGAGGCTCAGATTTGGCAACATGCCTCGCCAGCGGAAATCGCGCGGGCGCTCTCTCCACGATGCGTCCAGGAGGAACCGAAGCCTTTCGGGACTCGGCACATCGTGAGCGATTTTTGCGCGAGCACTAGCTCCTACTTCGAACTGACTTCCAGCAGCAAATGTTCTTTGAAGTCCGCCTTGAGTCGCGGAGTTTTCCCGTTCTCTGCCTGCACGCTGCCCAAGTTCTTCCCGTCGACATAGTCAACGACGTTGTAGGTCCCGGACTTCAATCCACGTAATTCCAACTCTCCCGCGAACGACTTCCCCGGATCAGTGAAGAACGCGTAGTACATCTTTCCATCTTTTTCGATGGCATACGCCTCGGGCGAGTCATACCCATAGACGTAGAGATCGCGGAACTCCCCCTTAGAGAGCATTTTCTGGTTGTACAGGGCGATCCACTTCTTCCAGTGCTCTTCCTTTTGACTGGTGAGCGCGACCGGCTTGAACTTTGGACCGGGATCAGGCCATACGAACTTCGTGCCTGGCACTCCGCCAGCCCCCACAGTCGAGGCGAAATCCGCTCCGTGCTCACTCCAGCCGTTCGCTCCGACGCGAGACATCTCGGAAAGCTCGACGTGATCTCCGTAGACTGCCGACTGCGGTCCCAGCAGAGCTTTGTACATCTTGATGCGGCGCCGAACCTGCACCGCTCCCACGGGATCGGCCGTCACTGCCTGGTCAATGAATGGCAGCCACGCCAGCGACGGCGGCGTGCCGCACGGACACGCCTGCGTTACGCTCTCGGGCTTGATGGCGCGCGTGGTCTCGAAGATGACCTTGTATACGTCGGCCATGGCGTTCACGGAATCCTGCGGCGATTTGTGATGATGCGCCGGGTTGTAGCACGCGGGCACGCTGTATATGTTGTCGAGCTTCGAC
>QIAL01000760.1 GCA_003225535.1 Acidobacteriota bacterium
CACGCGCCGGTGGAATCTGGCGCAGGCAGACGCCCGTCGGATCAACGGCGGCTACGCAGTGGCCCTCGAACGGACCGCCGTGCTTGTAAAAGTACCAATAGGGAATCCCGTTCTGCATCGTGACGACGCACGTTTCCGGACCGAACAGCTGCGGCACGTCGTTGGCCACCGTATCCACCTGGTGGGCCTTGACAGCGAGAATCACGATGTCCTGAAATCCCGCTGCCGAATAGTCCGCGGTCGCCTGTACGTCGCTCGCCACGAGTTCGGTACCGTCGCTCAGGATGAGCTTGACGCCCCGGCTGCGGATCGCATCGAGGTTCGCCCCGCGGGCGAGAAACGTGACCCGCTCACCGGCAAGCGCCAATTTAACGCCGACGTAGCCGCCGACGGCCCCGGCCCCCACGATTGCGATCTTCATCAGGTCAATCTCAAAAAGGTCGGCCGCGGCAACTCTGCTGATTGCGAGTCATGCCCTCAACCAGCCCCGGTTTCTCACACGTATGAAGAATGCACTGAGAGGCAGCGTTGCGGCAATGCACCACGGTCCGGCGCATCACCACGGCATCCATGAAGCGTCTAGCCCCGTTGGCGGCGAATCAGGTGAGCAGATTCTGCGGCCGTCCCGTGACGAAGGCTTCGATATTGTCGATCAGCTGGTCAGCGAGAAACTGCATGGCACCATCGCTCGCCCAGGCAACGTGGGGCGTGAGAATGAAGTTTGGCAGCCGTAGCTCGAGCAGCGGGTTGCCGTCTTTGGGAGGTTCCTTGCTGAGTACGTCGAAGCCGGCGCCCGCGATCAGGCCCTCCTTGAGGGCTTGGACCAGCGCCTGTTCATCCACCAATCCGCCCCGAGCCGTATTGATGAGAATGGCCGTGCGCTTCATTTTGCGGAACTGCTCGATGCCGATCATGTTGCGGGTCTCGGCGCTCAGCGGCACGTGCAGCGATATCACGTCACTCTGCACCAATACCTCATCGAACGGGGTGAATACGACCCCTGGTGCTTTCGGGGGGGCATGATCGGCAAACAACACGTTCATGCCGAAGCCGCGGGCGATACTAGCTGTTCCTTGGCCGAGCACTCCCTCGCCGATGATGCCGATGGTCGCACCGTACAGGTCCCGGATCGGGTGGTCAAAGAAACAGAACTGATCGATCTGCTGCCACCTGCCCCTTTCGACATCCTGCCGGTACGCCAGCAGATTGCGCCTCAGCGCGGTAATCAGTGCAAAGGAGTGCTCGGGCACGGTATGCACTGCGTAGTTGCGAATGTTGGTCACCGCAATGCCGTTGGCCTTGCAATAGTCGATATCGATGACGTCGTAGCCGGTAGCGGCAATCGCGATCAGCTTCAGCTTCGGCAGTCCCCGCAACGTATCGGCTCGCAGCGGCACTTTGTTGCGTATGCTCGAAGGCCGGGCTTTTCACAGTGGCCTGCAGCGTCGAGCGATCTAGAAAAACTATGTGATGCGTCATAACGGCTTCAGTCGCAGTGCCCTCGGTGCCGGGTCCACCTGCGGCGCGTGCGGCAAGATCTCATCGTCAACCCTGAATCGATCCGGTTGAGTGGGATTCGTAGAATTGCTCTTCCTGGCTCACCCTCTTTCGCGGTATTGGATCGTGGGAGCGCCAGTACTCTGAGGCGGCGGCGACCCCGCTGCCCGGGGTGACCTTGATACCGACATCGAGCATCGCCATCTCGGCACCGGCGATGGCCCCGATCAGCATCAGCTGCCGGATGATCTCGCCGCCCAGAGCGCATACGTGATCGCGATGCAGCCGCAAGGTCTTGCGAGACAAACCCTGGTCCAGGAGGCTGTATAGGAAGGGCTTAAAGATGTCGAGCAGGCGTTGCCCTGGGAGCAGATCGCCGGGCTCGATTCGCCAGCGCTGCGGCCAGTGATCGATGTCCAGATAGTCTTCCGCGAAGCTGGGCGAGGATGCGGCGCTCGGACTCAACCGCGTTGTTCTGGTGCGTCGGCTCACGCTGCGAGTGTCCATGATCTATGTATTGCAGAGTTGTCGGCGGAAGTCGCGCGCAAGCGGATAGACCCAAATGGCTTTGACCGCCTCGCTGCGCCGGTGCAGGGTGTCGAGCTTACCGCTGTGGTCCGCAAAATCCGGTCTATGGGTCCTGAGGTCCTGAAGGGGTTCGGTTTCGCGAGTGTGGCATGATCGGCGGGTGCTGAGCGCTGTTTCTATTGTCGCGCGACTCGCCAGCGAACTGGTCGGATGGGTTGCCCTGGCGTTTCAGTCGCGCCAGTCGCTGCATGCAGAGGTGCTGTTCCTGCGCCGACAACTCGCCCTGTACGTCGAGCGGGGCGTGAAGCCGCGGCGGATCGATGCCGCGACGCGGGTAAGCTTGGCGCTGCTGTCGCGGCTGTTCGCCTGGCGCTCCGCGCTGGTCGTCGTGCGCCCGCAGACCCTGATTCGCTGGCACCGAGCGGGTTTCAGGCTCCTCTGGAGATGGAAGTCCCGCCCGGGGCGGCCACCGATTCCAACGGAGCTGAGGCAGCTCATCCGGCGGATGGCGCTGGAGAATCCACTGTGGGGTCAGGAACGGATCGCCAACGAGCTGTGGGTGAAGCTCGGACTGCATGTCTCGCCGCGGACCGTGCGGAAGTACCGAAACCGCCAATGGGTTGCCCACGTGGCGACCAGCGCTGGTCGACGTTCCTGAAGAACCATGCGCAGGCGATCGTGGCGTGCGACTTCTTCGTGAGCGTGACGAGCACCTTCCGGCTCCTGTACGTATTGGTGGTGATCGAGCATCGCAGTCGACGGCTGGTTCACTGCAATGTGACGGCGCACCCGACAGCGGCCTGGACGCGCCAACAGTTGCGCCAGGCCCTCGGATTTGACACCCACTACGGTTATCTGCTTCATGACCGCGACAGCATCTTCTCTCGGGAGCTCGACGCCGCGGTCGGCGGCTTGGGGTTGCGCATTCTGAAAACGCCGCCGCGCTGTCCGATGGCGAACGGCCTCTGCGAACGGGTGATCGGGACGATACGTCGCGAGTGTCTGGACTGGCTCATTCCGCTCTCGGAAGCTCATCTGCGGCGTACCCTGAGACTTTGGGTCGAGCACTACAACCGCGGCCGCCCCCACATGATGCTCGGCCCTGGAGTGCCCGACCCTCCGGCGGCCAGACCCACCGCAACGCCGAAGTCTTGCCATCGCCTCGGGGACTTCGGCTCAGTGCGTAGCAAAGCGGTGCTCGGAGGGCTGCATCACGAGTATTCGCTGTGCCCTGCCTGAGCTGGGCGCAATATTGCGGACTACAGGCTCGGCTGTGTGATCGTTAGAGGAGAGTGTGATGCGACGCCGCATACAGGTCGAAATTTCCTGTTCGTTCCGGGGCCTACCAATATTCCCGACCGCGTGCAGCGAGCCATGGTGGTGGCGATGGAAGACCACCGCTCATCCAAGTTTCCCGAGCTTTCCATGAGCGTATTGCACGACCTCAAGAGCGTGTTCAAGACAGCCAGCGGGCAGGTATTCATCTTTCCGTCATCCGGCACCGGCGCCTGGGAAGCAGCGCTGACCAACANNNAGTTCAGCCATCTTTGGATCGATATGGCACAGCGCCTCGGCTACGAGGTGGAGGTTCTCGATGTGGAATGGGGCGAAGGTGTGCCGCTCGGGCGTTACGAGGAGATTCTCAGGGCTGACAAGCGGCATCAGATCAAGGGCGTGCTGGCTTGCCACAACGAGACCGCCACGGGTGTCACCAGCGACATTGGTGGAGTGCGTCGGGCGCTGGACGCCTCGAGTCATCCGGCGCTGCTCTTCGTGGATGCCGTGAGTTCACTGGCCAGCATCGACTTTCGCATGGACGAGTGGCGCGTCGATCTCGCCGTCACCGGCTCGCAGAAGGGACTGATGTTGCCCGCGGGCCTGGGCATTTTGGGTGTGAGCCAAAAAGCGTTGAGTGCAATCGCCGGCGCCAAATCCCGGCGCTGCTATTTCGATCTCGCCGATATGACTAAGGCCAATGCCACAGGGTATTTCCCCTATACCCCCGCGCTACCCATGCTCTATGGACTGCGAGAGGCCTTGAACATCATCTTCGAAGAGGGACTGGAACCGATTTTCTTCCGGCACCACTACCTGGCGGAAGGTGTCCGCGCCGCTGTGATCAGTGGATGGCGCCTGAAGCTTTGTGCCAAGGAACCGAAGTGGTATTCGGACACCGTGAGCGCTGTAGTTGTGCCAGAGGGCATCAATGGCGCACACGTGATCGATGTGGCGTTCCGCCGCTACAACCTCGCGTTGGGCGCGGGGCTTTCCAAGGTGGCCGGCAAGGTGTTTCGCATCGGACACCTGGGGGATCTCAACGAGCTGAACCTGGATCGACAATTACGCCGGCGGTCCACCGTGCATGTACTGACGCAATCCCTCGACGCGGACGGTGGACCACTGATCTATCCGC
>QIAL01000761.1 GCA_003225535.1 Acidobacteriota bacterium
CAAGGGCTGGCGACCAGCCGGTGAGAGTCCGGCCCGGGCAAGCCGCCAGGGGAGCCCGGTAGTGAAATCTCCGGTGACCGTCGAGAGGCGGAGCCGAAGGGAGGTGGAGCAAAGCTGCAGGCCGTAACGACAGTGAACCCTGCCGCGTCGAAAACGTTGCCCGTGAGGGTCCGAGCGGGCCGAGCCTGGGGAACAAGGGCGAAGGCAGCAGTCCGGGCCAGGGATCCTGGAGCAGCCCGGAACCGCTCCGGCGTAGAGGGGTCGGCATGCAGCGAAGGTCGTCCAGGCGACTGGGGAGACCCTCCTGTGCCCGCATGCGAGGTCGATAGCAGCGGAAGCTGGCACCGGTATAAGGCCACCACCGAAGTCCGGTGCAGCGCAGAGGGAGTCGGACCGGGTCGTAGTACCGCGGACCCCCGCGACAACAGAACGCGGGGAGAGGGAAGGGCCCGGACTTCGGTGGTGCTCGCGCTGCAAGGGACGGGTTAGGGCATGGCGGAAGCCAACTCCCCCTTCGAAAACGTCCGTGCACTTCAGCGTGAGCTTTACGTGGCCGCGAAGCGGGACCGGAAGCGGAAGTTCCCCGCTCTCCTGGACCGTATCGCTCGACCGGACGTGTTGCGGTGCGCCTGGGAGCAGGTTCGGCGCAACCGAGGCACCGCCGGCATCGACGGCGAGACCCTGAAGGCCGTGATGGTCTACGGGGTAGAGCGGATGCTGGAGGAACTGCGCGAGCGGCTGCTGGCCGGCCGGTACCGGCCTCAGGCGTCGCGGAGGGTCTACATCCCCAAGCCGGGGCGGCCCGGCGAGGAGCGCCCGCTCTCCATCCCCGTGGTGCGGGACCGGGTGGCTCAGACCGCCGCCAAGCTGGTGCTCGAACCTATCTTCGAGGCCAGCTTCCTGCCGACGTCCTTCGGCTTCCGACCCAAGCGCAGCGCCCTCCCGGCGCTGGAGCTGATCCGGAAGGAAATCAACCAGGGCGCGCGGTGGGTGGTGGACCTGGACTTCAAGGACTACTTCGGGAGTCTCGACGAGGCCCTGATGCTGGGACTCGTCGGCCGCAGGGTCAGCGATCGCAGGGTGATCAGGTTGCTGCGCCGGTGGATACGTGCCGGGGTGATGGTGGAGGGCGTCTTCACCGAGACCAAGGGCGTGCCACAGGGCGGGCCGATCTCGCCGCTGATGTCGAACATCTACGGTCACGCCCTCGACGCGCTCTGGGTCATGGAGTCCAGCCACCTCGGCACGCTCGTCCGCTACGCGGACGATGCCGTAGTCCTGTGTAGATCCGAGGCGGACGCTCAGCAAGCCTTGCGGTGGCTCCAACGAACGGCGCAGGCCCTGAAGCTGCGGCTTCATCCGGAGAAGACTCGGGTGGTAGATCTGAGTGGAGGGGCCGACGGGTTCGACTTCCTGGGCTTCCACAACCGACTCGTGAAGTCGTGGAGGACGGGCAGGTACTCGTGCCAACGCTGGCCGTCGCGAAAGGCGATGGCCGGGCTGCGGACCAAGGTCAAAGAGATCACGGCCCCGCGCTGGCGCCTCAAGGAGTCCATCGGCGTCATCGTCAGCGAACTCAACCGCGTCCTTCGCGGGTGGTGCAGCTACTTTCGCTGGGGCAACTCGGCGCGGCAGTTCTCCTGGATCGACGAATACGTCCGCGAACGGCTGGCGCTCTTCGACAGTAAGAAGCGCGGCTGGCACGGGCGCAAGTGGGGGCGAGCTCATGGCCACGCCTGGTTCGGCGGGCTGGGCATCTTCACCCTCTCCGGGACGATCCGCTATCCCGGTGCCGCGACAGCGACCACGTGAACACCGTCGGAGAGCCGTATTCGGGAAAACTGAACGTACGGTTCGATGAGGGGCGGCTGGGAGGGCAATGCTCAGACCAGCCGCCTACTCTGCCGCACCTGACCACTGTTCGTATAGAGGAGCTATCACATGAAGAGGGCGCGGTGTGCATTCGCGCCCGAGCCCATGCCGACGAGGCGACGTGTCCGGGCTGCGGCAACGTGTCCTCGCGAGTTCACGGCTGGTACGAGAGACGGCTGACCGATGCCCCGATCTCGGGTCGGGCGGTGGTGATCCGCCTCCGTGTCCGCAAGTTCGTCTGCCAGACCCTCGGCTGTGTACGACGCATCT
>QIAL01000762.1 GCA_003225535.1 Acidobacteriota bacterium
TGGAGTTCGGAGGAGCCTGTTCGGAGTGCTCAACGTCGTCGGCGACGGAGCGAAGCGCAATGGCATAGGCCTTGTTGATCGCTTCTTCTCTAGTTGCGCCATACGCGAGCGCGCCGGGAATCTGAGGGATTTCGGCGATCCAGCGGCCGTCGTTCTCGACTTCGGTTTCTACAATGAATCGCAAGTCTTTGCTCCTGGTGCTGTGCGGCGGTTTCCGTTCGGTAACCATATACACTAAAGGATGCCCGATGCGGGAATCGGGGTTCATCTTACGAAGGTAATGGCCCGTCGATCGAACAGCATATCCCATCAATAGGGAATTGCAAGCGTCGAGGCGGGTTCGGGGGCGGGTACAGTCCTTGACGTTCTTTGTCAAGGGTGGGATTCCGCGGGTGCTGCCTGCGCGGGTTTCTTGACGTCGCAGGACCGCCACTGGGGCTAAAGCCCTGCGTTCCACACGAACCAAGGCGGATCCGTTCGGGATGACGCCCGGTTTTGTTGGTCGATGTTCCTGTCTGCAGGCTCCTTATGTATGCCGCGTGCGCTTTCCCTTGAGCGATCAGGGCGCATCTGGTTTTTCCCAGCAAGTGCCAGGCTTCGCGGTATTGCTCGTAGCGGTAGCGATTCTTTCGGAGCGCGGTCATGGGACAGACCGTTATCCCGACCTTGCGAGGTGGAGTGAGCAGGACTGCGGCGGGGATCAGGTACCAGACTTTTTCTGGGATGACGTACGTCGCGAATATGTCGAGTTCGTCGATGCTGTACGGGTCTTCGACCAGCCAGTTGCGTCGGAACTGGCACAAGTATCCGGTGCCATTGCGGACGCTGCTGGATTTGACCTGCACTCGAAGCATGTCGCCGCTATGTTCTACGGCGACGTCGTATTCGAGGGAGTCCCCGCAGGGTTTGAGTACGTGATATCCGTGCGAGGCGGCATTGGCCATGAATTGCAGTTCGACCCATTCGCCTCGCTCCTTGAACGTTCTGAACTTCTCCCAATCCTTCATCCCCGATCACATCTGAAATCGGTCGGTCGTCGCTGGTCGTTGGTCGTTTCCTTGACCAACTCGTACCTGGGACAACCGATCGGACTTCGCCCCCAATAAAAAAGGCGCGACCTGGAGGCCGCGCCTGTTTGATTTTTACTCTCTAAGTTCAGAATAGCAAATTCGATGTATTTATCCGGCAAGGTTTTGGGATTTATTTTGTGAATAGTTTCAGCGAGTTAAGCTCGATCATGTAACTTCTGCCTATTGACAAGATTTTGGTGAACGCACGGCTGGGGTGTGACTCGGATCACACGCTACGGGTAAAACGGCCATTCCTCTCCAGGCCAAGCCGCTGGCGCTGCTCGAGTTTGCACAGGTCCTTCGGGCCGCAAAAGGCGCGGGCCTCAGGATGACAAACATTATTTGGGTGCGACTGAGATCTCCACGCGCTTGCGGGCTTCTGCGAGCTGATCCGGCGTCATGCGAGATTCTAGTTCCGTCACCTTCGCCTCGGCCTGCTCAGAACCACTGCGCTGCGCTTGCGTGTACCAGATGTACGCTGCTACGTAGTTCTCAGCGGCGGTGCCGTCGCCGTAGGAGCGCTCTCCCATTTGAAATTGGGCTTGCACGTATCCGCCGCGGGCGGAGCGTTCCAGAAGAGCCATCCCCTGTGCTTCATCTTTGGGG
>QIAL01000763.1 GCA_003225535.1 Acidobacteriota bacterium
CCAAAACGGTGGGGTTGTAAACGCCCAAAAAGTCCGTCAGCGCCTCATCCGCCACATGCGCGCAAAACGCCAGGCACAGCAAGAACCACGCCAGCCCAAAACTCCCTTGCCCGCCGGATTCGCTCCCCAAGCCCATGCGCTGGATTCTACCCCAGTTGCCCCTGCGCGGTTGCCTGCGGCTGGCCCACCCAGGACCAGGACGCAGGGCTACTGGCCAATAGGCCGGTGCTGGAAAGGAAACACGCATCGCAGATGCGCCGGGACTCCACCTATTGGACTCTGTACGATTTAGGTTATGTAAGGGATACCCATCGTTTTGCAGTTGATCTGTAAGTTCGATCGGTGAAGGGTCCAACCAGCCTGCTCATCCCATTCACCCCAAGGGTGCCCCTTTGGAGGTGTGAAGTGTTCAACTCTCGGGTGCGTCGAAATCTATGGCTTGCTTTGGCAGCTGCGGCCGGTTTGTTGGCAGCGGCCTGCTCCAAAACGGCCACGGACGAAACCAATAACACGGCAAAGCAGGCCGTCAAAGCAAAACCTGCCGTAGCGGCGAAACCCGCTGCCGCAGCAAAACCTGCCGCCGAAGCCAAAACAGCAGAACCGGCCACCATGGTCACCTTGCCGAAAGGCACAGCGATCAGCGCGGCCGCAAGACAAACGCTGGCCACCGACAAGAACAAGGTTGGTGACACCTTTGCCGCCAGTCTCACCGAGCCGATTCAGGTGGACGGAAAAACCGTGATTCCCAAGGGCGCCCAGGTAACCTGCCGCATCGTCAAAGTCAAGAAGCACGAAATCAAGGTGACCCTCGCTTCGGTGGAAATCCATGGGAAATCCTACGCACTGGACAGCAATTCCATCGCGGGACCGAAGAGCCAGCCCAAAACCAATGCCAAGGATGCGCCTAAGGCTAAGGCCAACAAGGACGTAACCCTCCTCGCTGCCAAGAGCAAGTTGACGTTCAAGCTCGCCAAGCCCGCCACCATTCCGGTGAAAGGGTAACTAAGCATTTGGTTTCGTAGCGCCGGGCTTTGCCCCAGTTTCTAGGGACTCCGCGCGTTCCTCGCGCGGGGAGAGCCCGGCATCCCTGTTGTTGCGCGGGGTGCCCCACCCTTGGTTTGTAAGGGTGGGACTTTGCTTTGCTTCCGTCTGCCCTCTCTTCTCTCGTTTCAATTTCTAGTTTCGCTTTTTGGACCGTGCCACGCCATTCAAGTCTCGCCCACCCACTATTCCTCCCAGGCGCCTTAGGTGCGTCGGAGGCTAGCCCAGTCCGGGAGGACTGAGAAACGTACCCAAAAGGACCCGGAGCGCCGTAGGTGCGCCACCGCCTCTCTTCGTTTTTCAGTCTTCCATTTTCCGCTTTCCATTTCTAGTTTCTGCCTTCTGCCTTCTAGTTTGCCTTTTCGCCTCAGGGCTTTACCGGACCGTAGAACTCGGACTCTTCCTCCCAATAAATTGCTGTCCCCACTCGATGGAAAGCCCGCACACACCAGCTATAGTGCGAACCAGGAGGACAAGGGCTACGAATACAGGACCAACGGCCCGCCCCCCGAACTATGGGCCGATTCTTAGATCGCCGCTCTTTAGATCGCTCCTCTTCTAGATTGATGATGAGGATAAAAGCATGATCAAGGTCAAGGCCAGCCAGAAGATCTTTACCGACACAGAGACTGCCACCCTGACGGGCATCGGCCTCGAGCGGCTCCGCCACCTGGCGCGCACCCGGCACATCGGCTTTATCGCCCGAGCCGCGGAAGCAGCGGGTAGGCAGGCGGAACAGTGGCTGTTTACGCGGTCAGACCTGATGGTCCTGGCGATGCTGTACCACCACTGCTAGCACTAACCTGCGCAAGGTTTTCACTTTTTCAGTTTCCGATTCCCATTTCTAGTTTCAAATTTCTAGTTTCTAGTTTTATTTTCAAGTTCTAGTTTCGCTCTTCCTCCCTACCGCATTGCACTGCCCCCCAAGTCGCCGGATCCGGCTTAACTGACGAACGGGCGATGCACTGTCAATGACAAGCACTAACGGATTCTGACCGTGGTAGGCTCATCGAATGGCGGGTGGAGCACCCTTGACGCCATGAGACGATCTGGCGTGCCGCATCCCCTTGGGGTTTTGTTCACCAAAGGGTGCGGGGGTTGACTTTGCTTTACTCTTATTCCTCTTTCAATTGAAACGCAATCGATGCCAGGCACACTACTTGCTAG
>QIAL01000764.1 GCA_003225535.1 Acidobacteriota bacterium
GAGATCCTGATCGCTCGAGGATTCCCCACGAAGAGTATCGAAGAACTGTTGCGCCGCAAGAGGCAAATCTATGAAGGGATCGAGCACGACCTGCAGGCCGTCGACGGCGCCGTCGACTTCATACGGTGGGCCGCATCTCGCTACAAGATTGCGCTGGCTACCTCCGCCACAGCGCGCAATCGAGAGGCAACACTCCGCCTGCTTGGCATCGGCGAGTTGTTTCACGGCGTAGTGGACGCGAGTGGCCATCAACGACCGAAGCCTGATCCGGAAGTGTTCCTGATCGCTCTGCAGAGACTTGGTCTGAGAGCAGCCGATTGCTGGATCATCGAGGATTCGGTGAATGGGCTGCGGGCGGCGAAAGCTGCCGGCTGTTTTTCTGCGGCGATTACAACGACTTTCAACAAGGACACGCTTGTGACTGCTGGCGCAGACATCGTAGTGGATTCATTTTCAGAACTGCGGGCACTTCTGGAAAGCTTGTAGTCGAGCTTCGCTCGACGGACAGCCGAGGGGGGCTGTCCCCACATAGAATCTATTTTCGCTTCGCGCATCTGAGTAATGGGTACTGCTTCCCATTTGACTTCCCTTCTGCCCACAAAAGATAATCAAAGGTTATTTTGTCATCATTGGGGTTCATAAGGAGCTTCTGTGGCGTCAGCCAGTTCTTCTGCTCCCGTTTTAGAGCATGGTGTCGCTCCGTTGCGCGCTGGTCAGGGGATATCGTTTGTTCTTCGCAGGCTACATTCCCTTACCGGCATTATTCCGGTGGGCGCGTTTCTCTTCGAACACATTCTGATCTCGAACTCCACCGCCATCGGACAAAACGGCCCTTCCGCTTATGCCCGACAGGTCAGCTTTCTTGCGAATCTACCTCTGGTGTTCTTCCTGGAGTTGTTTGGGATCTGGATCCCGATCGCTTTTCACGCACTCTACGGGTTTTACATCTGGTATCGCGGTGAGGGCAACACTGTTTCGTATCCCTGGTCAGGCAACTGGATGTACACACTGCAGCGCTGGACGGGTGGCATCGCCTTCATCTACATCGTGTGGCATACGTACACGATGCGATTCACGGGCATCGACCTGCATGACCATCCGTTGGCTAGTTTCGGAAAGGTGCAGGGAGAGGTCATACACACGCCCCTGTTCTTGTTCTACGTTGTCGGACTCGTGGCCGCTTCCTGGCACTTCGCCTACGGCATCTGGCTGTTCTCGGCGAAGTGGGGGATCGTCTCCGGCGATAAGGCGCAGAAGCGCCTGCTGCGAGCGTGCCTCGTGCTCTTTCTCGCGCTCTGCGGCGTGGGTTTTGCGAGTTTGTACTCGTTCCGCTCCCGGCCCGTCGCAGACGATGATCAGAACCGTGCCATGATTCAGTCCCACGAGAAGCCAGGCGGCCAGGCGACCGACAGAAAGGGGGCCCAATAATATGGCAACTCCCAGAATCATTGTCGTGGGTGGCGGCCTCGCAGGCTTAGCGGCGGTCATCAAGATCGCAGAGATGGGCGGACAGTGCGATCTCTTCTCAATCGTTCCAGTGAAGCGTTCGCATTCGGTCTGCGCGCAGGGCGGCATTAACGCAGCGAAGAACCTTAAGGGCGAAGGCGATTCTACCTGGCAGCACTTTGACGACACCGTCTATGGCGGCGATTTCCTCGGCAACCAGCCTCCGATTAAGGACATGTGCGAGGCAGCGCCCGGGATCATCGACCTGCTCGATCGCATGGGTGTACCGTTCAACCGCACTCCGGAGGGGTTGCTCGACTTCCGCCGCTTTGGCGGGACTCTCTACAACAGAACAGCGTTCGCTGGGGCGACCACCGGCCAGCAGTTGCTGTACGCGTTGGACGAGCAGGTGCGTCGCTATGAGTCCGAAGGCAAGGTAAAGAAGTACGAGCACTGGGAGTTTCTCTCGGCGGTGCTTGATGGGCAGAAAGTCTGCCGCGGGATCTGCGCGATGGATCTGCGCTCGATGGAAGTACGCACCTTCCCTGCCGACGCGATCATCATCGCGACGGGCGGCATTGGAGCGATCTTCGGCAAGTCAACGAATTCCGTAGTCTGCACCGGCTCCGCGCAGTCGGCGTTGTATCAGCAAGGCTGCTACTACGCGAACGGCGAGTTCATTCAGGTTCACCCGACTTCGATTCCGGGCGAAGACAAGCGCGATCCCAAGTCGATTCCGCAGAGCGAGCGCTGGTACTTCCTCGAAGAGTGGTATCCGAAGTACGGGAATCTCGTGCCGCGCGATGTCGCGACTCGCGCAATTTTCAAAGTCGTTTACGAGCATAACCTCGGCATCGACGGCAAGCCTATGGTCTATCTCGACCTGACCCACATCGATCGTAAGATTCTTGACCGGAAGCTGGAAGGCATTCTTGAAATTTACGAGAAGTTTGTTGGGGACGATCCGCGCGATACGCCGATGAAGATTTTCCCCGGCATGCACTACACCATGGGCGGGATGTGGGTCGATTTCAAACAGGCGACCAACATTCCTGGGGTTTTCGCGGCTGGCGAGTGCGAGTATCAATATCACGGCGCGAACCGCCTGGGCGCGAATTCACTCGTTTCCTGCATCTACGGCGGAGGCATTGCCGGACCGAATGCCGTGAAGTACGCTCGTGGGTTGCAGGGCTCAACCAATGGCAGCAGCCACTACGAAGCCGAAAAGAAAAAGCAGGAAGAAAACAATGCCCTCTTGATGAAAAACGAGGGCACTGAAAACCCAGTGAAGTTGTGGCGCGAACTTGGCGAGTTGATGACCAAGGACTGCACGGTCATCCGCTACAACAAGAACTTGCAGCAGACGGACGCGAAGCTGGTCGAGATGCTGGAGCGCTATCGCAAGATCAACCTCAGCGACCGCACGTTGTGGGCGAACACGACCGTGGTCTTCGCGCGGCAGCTCTACAACATGCTGCAACTGGCGAGGGTGATAGCGCAGGGCGCTCGCATGCGCGACGAATCGCGCGGCGCGCACTATAAGCCCGACTTCCCGGACCGCGATGATAAGAACTGGATGAAGACAACGAAAGCGTATTTTGCGCCGGATGCGGACGAGCCGAAGTTTGAGTTCGAGCCGGTGGACGTGTCGCTGATTCCGCCGAGGCCGAGGAAGTATTGAGACACGTAGCTGTAGAAGTGACCTAATGGCAGTAGATCAGGAATTGGACCATCTGCTTCACACCGCAATCGATAGTAAGCGGTTGATCCAATTCAAATACAAGGGCAATGAGCGGATCGCAGAACCGCATGATTACGGAATTCAGAACGGCAAAGTTCGGCTGCTGTGCTGGCAGGTAGGTGGAAAGAGCAAAGGGCCGCTGCCGAGCTGGCGACTTGTCGATGTAGACGGGATTCACGGTTGCGAGATGCTCGACCGAACCTTTGCCGGAAACAGAGAGGTGTCGGACACGCATCAGCGATGGGACAAAATTTTCATTCGCGTGGCGCCGCCTGAGGGATCGAAGCTAAAGAAGGTCGGCTAAACCGGGAAGGGCGCGAGTTCCACTCGTGCCAATTAGGCGCTCTTTGCAAACTCGGCTTTAGCCGTTGGGGGCCACGGGTATAGCTTGAATCCCAGAAATGCGGAGCAGTGGCAAGGGTCAGTCACGATTTGTCGTTCAACCGGATTTCGATGAATGTAGTCCCGAGCCGGTGGACGAGTCTCCAATTCCGCAGAGACCGCCGAAATACGGAGCTTATTGACGGAGCATAACGGTATGTTCGGAGAGATTCAGGCCCGACAAACGATCGGCGAGCGAGCGCGCAAGTGGGTCGAAATAGGCTGGTACATGCTCACAGGTTTCTTCGTTTCGCCGTGGAGTGAATTGCTAGTGCGGCGCCGCATCCTGGGGCTGGCAGCAGGGGCAGCTTGGATATTGGTGGGGACTGCGGTGCTATGGGGAATGTCCGGCTTCAAGGAACTAGCCGGCACAGTGGGAAGTAAGCGTTCGCACGCTGGATGGATCGCCGTGAGCGCGACCGTGGTAGTGACAGCCAGCGCAACGTTCTTCAAAAACTTAGCTCCATTCGCAAGCGCACTTGGTCTTTATTGTGCGC
>QIAL01000765.1 GCA_003225535.1 Acidobacteriota bacterium
TCACCGCTGTGAATGCAAGCAAGGCGCCGAAGGTTACGATTTCCGCTGCTCGCTCCCAGGGAATCGTCAGCACGGCGATGTAGGCGAGAACTCCCACAATCCACTCGTTGAAAATGGGGCTTCCCGTCTTCGGGCTCAGATAGCCAAAGAGTTTCCTGGGGATTACGTCATCGCGGCCCATGCTGTACAACAGGCGCGCTGCGCCGACGTGACCCGCGAGTCCACACGCCATACTGGAAACCAGGAGCACAACTCCGTAAGCGGTGAAGAGCAGAGGTCCGCCGGCAATTCGGGCGACATCCATAAAGGCGGTTTCAGGATTTGCGAGATTGGAATGGCTCGGCCAAACGAGCTGCGCCAGATATACCTGAATCCCGCTGAAGAGTCCGGTGAATACGCAGACGAGGACTGAGGCCAGCAGAATGTTTCGTTTTGGGTTCTTAACTTCCTCGGCCAGGATGGAGACGCCGTCAAATCCGATAAACACAAGCGCGGCAAAGGACGTTCCCGCGGCCAAGGCGCGCAGATTGAATGTTGCCGGATTGTAAATTGGCTGCAGCGAGAGAAGTCCGCCGAGCGTCTGATGCAGCACCACGTAGCGGAAAGCCTGTACCAGAAATATCCCGGTGACCAGCAACATGAATCCGAGCAGCACTTCGTTGGTGCGCGCGTTGAACTTGATCCCCTGCGTGGTCAGGAGGGTGATGAATCCCACCGTGAGGGCGGCCAGCAGCGCAAAAGGAACCTGCGGTACCATGCGATGGATGGCGAGGACAGCATAGAGCGAGTTCTGGATTGGCTGGAAAAGATATTCCAGGAACATCGCCCAACCCAGGATGAACCCCACGTGGGGATTGAGCGTTTTGCTGATGTATGAATAAACGGACCCCGAAGAAGGATAGACATGAGCCATACGGCCGAAGCTGACGGCAGTCACAGACATTGCAATCATCGCGAGCAGGAGCGTGGTCACGGTGTGCCCGCGGGAAAGCACCTGCGCCTCGCCGAAGAGCGGAACCGCGGCGATGGGCGAAGTGAGAATGATCCCGTAATAGACGAGGTGCCACACACTCAGCACGCGCTTGAGGTGCGGTTGACCAGATGTCCCCGGTGATGGCGCCGTGGTTGTTTGCACGCTTGGTTCTTTCCTCTAGAAGAAGTAGCGTTGCTTCTTGCGGGCTTCCTCGTACTTCTGACGCGCGACTCTCACGCTCTCAGGCTCTGATACTTCCGCGACGGGAACATCCCACCACGATTCGTAGCTTGGGACGCTTTGTTCATATGCGGTCTCAATGACGACAACCGAGGTGCGGGGTTGTGTGCGAGCGGCTTCCAGAGCGGCTTTGAGGTCTTCGCTGGTGCGGGCACGGGCTGTCCACGCACCCAAACTCGCAGCATTGCCCGCGAAGTCGACGAGCAAGATGTCGCCTTCGTATTTTCCATTGCTGCGATAGCGGTACTCCGTTCCCATCCCTTGGTTGCCGCAGCCGCGGCTGAGCCCGCCAATGCTGGAGAAGCCATGGTTGTCGAGCAAAACGATGTTAAGCTTCAGGTCCTCCTGCACCGCGGTGACGATTTCCTGCGCCATCATCAGGTAGGAGCCGTCTCCGACAAGCACATAGACTTCACGATTCGGATGGGCCATTTTCACACCTAAGCCCCCGGCGATTTCATAACCCATGCAGGAGTAGCCATACTCCATGTGATAGCCGCC
>QIAL01000766.1 GCA_003225535.1 Acidobacteriota bacterium
GGCCAGCGCAGGAATGGCTTGATCAACCACAGACCCTGTCAGCGGGGCCGTCACAATGAAGAGTCTGGGCACACTCGTAGCGACCGTGCTCTCGAGCCTGAGCCAGGCCGTGTGTGCTCAAGCAGGCGACGCCGTTGATCGCCTGAAGGCATGCTCGCAGTTTGAAGCCATGGAGCGGTCGAAGTGCATGGACGCGCTTTTGCAGGAGATAGCTGAAGCACCTGATCCCGCGCAGCCTCAAGGCCCAAACTGGATTATCAGCGAGACGACCTCGCCGGTGGACTATGGGCCGCAGATTGCTGCGCTCGTGGCGGCACGCGCGTCGTCGCAAGACGCCCCGTCCTCGCTCACTATTTATTGTCGCGCCCATCGCACGGGGCTGATAATTTCCACGACTGGCTCCTGGAAACAGGCCACCGATGGTGCGGTGAAGGTCGCATACCGGATCAACGAAGAACCGTCTGTTGAACAGCGCTGGATAGCCGTGGAAACAGGGAAAAGTCTCGCCTTTCCAGGCGACGTCGTTCGCTTCTTGCGCTCCATGCCGGATAGCGGCCGGATCCTCGTTAAAGTGTACGCTGGTAAGGCTCAGCCGTATGAAAGTACGTTTCAACTGGCCGGCCTGGATCCTGTCCGACGTAAGATCGCCGCAGTGTGCAACTGGCCCGGCCTTGATCGACGCAGATCGCGCCCGTCTTAAGCCCATTTGCGGTCGTTCACATCCAGAGAACACGCGTGGGCAAATTAAGGGCACGGCGCTGGTTTCGAACGAGATCAGGCTCTCTCGAAACGTCGGCCCGACGCTGACCCCCGCACACATCGTGCACAAGCTGCCTTCTAACTATTTGAAAAGGATTAAACCTCTCGGTTCCATCATGGGCAAGTTTTGGGCTAGCTTAAGGAATTGTCATCGAAGGAGGTTATGAACAATTGCGAAGGTCCGAGAGCATGAGAAGGCCGCGATTGATTCACATCGGGGACAGGATTTAAACCTATGACCTTCAGGTTATGAGTTCGCAACGGCGGTTTTGGCCACTCTGCGTACGCGCCGCATTCCCAACGCCACTCTACGACAACTCGTTGAGCAGGTTCTCGCCGCCGCTCCTACCTTATTTGCGAAGCGCTACGCCACGACTTTCGTCGCGCCGCTTCCGCGAGCACTGACAACCACCGAACCGTAGCGGGGGAGCATTACTGCCTTTCCCCACACCAGTCGAAGCCTCTTCCGTGTGAAGAGCTTCATTGCAAGCTCAAACCGAACAACCGCAGCGGGCTAGCTTTCGCGTACGTGGTAAGGCACGACGGGGATTCCCCGGCGGCTCGCGGCCGCGTTCGGTTTCCTCGTCATGAACGGTCAGCGGGTTAGACACCTAACCCGCTGCCGTCAAACACGGATTACTTCGCGATGCAGGTGTCGAGGTTCTTGGATGTGCAAACGTCGAGGCCCGTATAAGTCGGATCGGCGGGTGGGGCCTTGCCGCCCTTGACGTCCTTCAGCGCGAACATGGTCTTGTAGCCCATCTCGAACGGACGCTGCCCCACCTGGCCGAGCGACAACCCCTCCTTCATCTGGTCGATCTGGACCGGCAGCGTGTCGGCAACCACCAACGCGAGTTCCTTCTTGGCGATCTTGTCCTTGAAGGGCGCGACCGCAGCGCGGTTGGCGTCCGGCACGAATTGCGGGAAGCCGCCTGTCGGGGTGAACGCGTCCAGGTTAGGGTTCTTTGCCATGATATCCTGGAATTGCTGCACCGACACCGGGAAATCGTCATTGGTGTAGAGCGGGCAGCCGTCGATCTCCTTCCAGCCGTTCTGGCCAGTCAGCCTATCCCCGGGCGATTGGGCAGACGACTTGCCGGCCAGCGTGTCACGGATGCCCTTCATGCGCTCGTTGTGGTTGGCTGCCGCTGCGCCGCCGGACTGGATACAGATCGTGCCGCCTTTCGGCTTGATGGTCTGCACGATCTTGGCGATGTTGACGCCGATCTCGTAGTTGTGGGTGCCAATATAGGCAAGGCGCAGATCCTTGTTCTCGGGCAGAACGTCGGAGTCCCAGGTCAGCACGGGAATGCCGGCACCCTTGGCGGCCTGCAGCGCAACCGCCATCGCAGCCGCGTTGGCCGGTGCCACGGCAATGCCGTCCACCTTCTTGGCGACGAGGTCCTGCACGATCTGCACCTGCTCCTCGCCACCGCCGTGCTCTCCGGGGC
>QIAL01000129.1 GCA_003225535.1 Acidobacteriota bacterium
ATGGATTCGCGAACGTAGTTCTCGTCGGCGGTGATCATGCGCCCATCTTCGAGTTGAACGGGCTTGCCGAATAGTCCCTGCAAGTTAGGGCCACGTCCCTGCGAGTCGGAGCGGTGGCAAGTCACGCAACCGAGTTCGGCAAATATCTTTTCACCAGTCGCGGAAAGCGGGCCGCCGGTGCCGCCGCTCATCCAGGCCTCGTACTGCGCGGGCTCCAGGACGACGATGGAGCCGATCATGCCAGAGTGCTGGGTGCCGCAATATTCTGTGCAGCACAGGTGATACGTGCCCGGCTTGGTGGCGTGGAACCAGGCGACGGTGTAGCGGCCGGGGAGCACGTCTTGCTTCATGCGGAACGCGGGGACGAAGAAACTGTGGATGACGTCCTGCGAGGTCATGATGAGTTTGACGTCGCGGCCGACGGGGACGTGGAGTTCATTAATCTCGCGCTGGCCTTCGGCATGTTCGAGCTTCCACATCCATTGCTTGGCGACGACGTAGACTTCGGTGGAATCGCGAGGCGGAGTGCGGCCATTGAAGTAGACGACGGCGCCCCAGGCGAAGATGACCATGAATACGCCAAGTGGAATGATCGACCAGCTGAGTTCGAGAGGCGTGGAGCCTTCGATCTGTTCGGCTGGAACGCCTTTGCGATAGCGATAGCGGGCAGCGAAATAGACGATGGCGGTGAAGATGAGCAGGGTCATCAGCCCGGAGACGATGAGCAGGAAGATGAACAGAGCATCGACGTTGCCCGCCATGCTGGAGGCCCGTTGCGGCCACAATGGAAAGTTATCGAACATTTGCGTTTAACTTAGTCCTGCCTGACGCGGTTTGGCGTGATCCCAACCTTTGCGCGGGGCAATACGCTCCAGGCGCAAGAGAACGAGGATCAGGCCGCCGATGAACACGATGGTCAGCGCGCCCCCCAGTTTCAACATGTTGCTGACGATTGCGCCATATTTGCCAGTCGCGGGATCGTAGTGATAGCAGTACAAAAGAACTTGATCGACGGCGTTGCCGATTTTTCCCTGCGAGGCTTCGACTAATCCCATACGCAAGTCTTTCGGCGGGAAGTCGACGCCGTAGAAATAGCGCGAGATGCGGCCCTGCGGAGTCAGAACCATGATGGCTGTGGCGTGCGCGTACTGGTTCTTGGCGGCGTCGTACTGATATTGGAAGCCTACGGCTTTGGTAAGGGCGTTGATAGAGTCAGCCGGGCCGGTGAGGAAATGCCAGCCGGCGGCGGCGGTTGGGCGTCCGTAGCGCTTGACGTAGTCGCGCTTCTTTTCAGCGGCGAGTTGCGCAGTTTCCTGCGGATTGAAGCTGACGGTGATGACCTCGAATTCGTTGCCGGCGTCGAACTTGATCAGCTTCATGGAGCCGGTCAGTCCTGCGAGAGCTTCGCCGCAGAGCATGGGACAGTTGTAGTAGACGAGGTTGAGGATCAGGGGTTTCCTGCCGAAGTAGTCGCCTAGTTTGACCGGACGGCCCGTGTCGTCTACGAAGGAGAGATCTCCAGGGACCTGGGCGTCTAGACGCTGCTCGATGCCGACGTTTTGCAGGTACGGCGGACGAACGTTCGCGGGCGGGGACATGATGCCTTTGGACATGCCTTGTCCCCAGGCCATCGGGGCGAGAAGGATTAATGCTGCCAGCAAAAAGCTTTTACCGCAGAGGACGCTGAGGACTCGCAGAGGGCGCTGAGAAATGCGCTTAGCAACTGCTGTATGCTGCTGCTTCTCTGCCGCGGCTGTCGAGCTTCGCTCAACCGGACAGCTGGGAGCGGCTGTCCCCACATTAGTAGTGCCTGCACCAGCAGCAACGCCTAAGATCGAATTATTATTCAGGGCTTTCACTTCTTATCTGCTTCCTTAGCTTTGCCATCGGCTTTGGAGACTGCGATCGTGTCCGAGGGCTGCGTGCGCGTGGGGAGTCCGCGTTGGGCCAGGAGCTCGATGGCGCGGTCGATCGGAATGCGGACGGTGCCGGCATTCTCGTCGACGTAGGCGTAGGTGCTGAGAGTATCTTCTTCGTGCTGGCGAATCGTATTCAGTTCCGTGCGCTCATTCGTTTCGAGTTGTGGCTCAGGAAAATTCTTCCGGAGATATTTTTCGTAGTCGGCGCCTTCGGAATCCGTTTTGTATTCGGGCGGTAATCGACGGGTGTCGGCGGGCGCCGTCGCAGCTAATGGGCTCACCGGTGTTTGATCGGCTTGAGAACGCTTCTCCAGGACGCGGAAAAAAACGCTGACCGCGAGGTAGGTCACGACCAGGGCCAGCACCAAGCCACCGAGGAAATAGTAGACGGCGCGAACACCGATATCCCGGCGCTCGTAGTCGGCGTGTCCGTTGGTCTTCTCGGGATGGATGTCGTTCGTCATGCGTTCTCCGGAATTCCCGGCGGATGCGTGGAGTGGGGATCGAAAACGTCGTTGGCCGAGACGTCATAGACGGGCAGCAACGGGAGAGCCGCAAGGTTGCGGCAGAAGAAGAATATCCAGATGCTGCCGATGGCAATGGGCACGACGATGTCGGCGATGGTGACGGAGAAATTGGTCGAGAAATTCGGCTCGATGTTCCAGAAGAGATCGACATAGCGCATGCACAGGAGCCCAGCCGCGAGCCAGACGAGTTTGCGAATGTTCCGCTTAAAGGGGCGCGAGAGCAGGATGACGAACGGGATGACGAAGTGGAAGAAAACTAGGAATATTGCCACCCAACCCCAGCCGTGGCTGATGCGCTTCAAGTAGAACGTGATTTCGGCGGGCAAATTGCCGGCCCAGATGATGAGCCACTGCGAGAAGTTGAAGTAGGCCCAGACCATGATGAAGGCGAGTGTCCACTTGCCGTGGTCGTGAACGAAGTCGGGCCGCAGCATCTCAGACATGGGCTTGTAGTCATACAGAATGCGTTCGGCGACGATGGCGAAGCACATGGCGGCGAGGACTTCGCCGATGAGGATGATCAATCCGTAGATAGTCGAGATCCAACTGGGGTCGAGCGACATGATCCAGTCGATGGCGGCGAAGGAGATCGTGAAGCCATAGAGGATGAGGCCCGGGCCGGCGACCGCTTTGAATTTCTGCGTGTTGTCCGGTGCATTGGGCTTGTCGGTCTGCTTCGACCACATGGACAGCAGGAGCGAGAGCAGATTCCAAATTGCCAGGTAGATAATGGCGCGGTCGATGAAGCCCGCACCGTTGAGGTAAGCGCCCTTGATGAACTTGTGCTTGTCGAGATGTTCGCGGATGTGCGGATCTGCAATCGCCCCGAGCGGCTTCAGCCAGGGGTACATCTGGTGCTGCAGGACTGCGATGATGATGGGGATGAAGAGGATCGCCAGGATAGGGAGTGTGCGCATCGCGGCGCCGAGAATGCGACGGATGACGGTGCCCCATCCACCACCTGTGAGGTGGCGAATCATCACGATGGCCATGGAGCCGAGCGCGATACCCAGCCAGTCCATGTAGCCGAGCAAGTAGCCGCGGTAGAACTCTTCGGGGCGGGTGAATGCGAGCACAAGGGCGCCGAGGCTGAAGACAATGCCGACGATTAGAGCTCGCTGGCCGATCGTTTTGACGATCGGGGGCGCCGAGAGATCGAGTTTTTTCGGCGCCGTGCTCATTTCTGACCTTCTTTGTTCATCTCAGATTCTGGTTGCGAATGTTGTTTCGGCGCGAGGATCGGCAGAGTTGCGCCGGATCCGGGCTCGCGGAACGCCGGAGGCTCGGAGGGAACCTTCTGCTCGGGAGGCACGTCGGCCATGGTTGCGTTCTGACTAAGTTGCAGGGCACGGATGTAGGCAACGATGTCCCAACGGTCCTGCGTAGGAATCTGCGAAGCGTAATCGGGCATGATGCCGAAGCCGTTGCTCATGACGTCGAAGAAGTATCCCAGTGGGGCCTTCTGCAAACGGACGATGTGGAATGATGGGGGCTTGCGCGCGAAGCCGCGGGACGGGACGAAGCCGTTGCCATCTCCTACGCGGGAGTGACACGGGGCGCAATAGATGTTGTAGCGCTCCTGACCTCGTACGAGAACTTCTTTGGTGACCGCGAAGGGCATCACGTTGCCGGGGCTGTCGCCGATCTTGCCCGTGTAGAAGTAGGCGTCTTCGTGAAGCTCGCCGCGAGCGACTGTGCCTTCGACTGGGGGACGGGCGGAGCGGTGGTCAGTGTAGAAGTCGCTATAGGAGAGAGGGTTCTGGCGCGGCTGGACGTGCATGTCGAGCCGGCAGGCGGAGGTGAGGGCGAGCAACAGCAGCAGCGCTGCAAAGGAAACCGCTGCCGAGCTTTGCTCGACCGGACGGGCGAAGGCGCCCGTCCCTACACAGGTATTGCCGCTAGCTCGATCTATTTGACGGAAGTGGCGCATTAGCTTGGCACCTCCGAGATGGAGCGTGGGTCCAGGGTTTCCAGGAAGCGGCGCGTTTCGACCGGGTTGTACTTCTTGTCGGACGAGAACACGATCAGGAAGAAACGGTCTTTGGATGCGAGGGCGAAGCGCGGAACGTTGAAGACCGGGTGATAGGGCATCGGAAGGCCGTTGAAGGCTAGCATGCCTAGCACGGCGGAAATTCCAGCGAACAAAATTGTCATTTCAAACGTGATCACGATGAAGGCAGGCCAGGAATGCGGAGGTTTGCCGCCGATATTGAGCGGGTAATCGACGGCAGCCATCCAGTACTGCATCAGGTAGCCGGTGCTGCCGCCGATGATGCCGCCGATGAGAACCGTGAGCGGGATTTCGTCGAAGTGCATTCCGATTTCTTCGGCGAGGCCTTCGATCGGAAACGGGCTGTAGGCGTCGATCTTCTTGTAACCGGCCTCACGCGTTTTCCTGCCAGCATCGACGAGGGCTTGCGCCGAATCGAATTCTGCCATGAGGCCGTAGATGGGATCGCGCTTCGCCATTATTCCTTCACCTCCGCTTCGGGCAGGAGGGTGCGCATTTCAAAGATCGAGATGGCTGGCAGCAGGCGGAGGAAGAGGAACATGGCGGCGAGGAACATGCCGATGGTGCCGATGTAGGTCATCCAGTCCCAGCGTGTGGGGTAGTACATGCCCCATGAGGAATTCAGGAAGTCGCGGTGCAGGCCGAGGACGACGATGATGAAGCGCTCGAGCCACATGCCGACGAGGACCACGGCGGAGATGAAGAACAGCGCGACCGGACTGGTGCGCAGCTTACGAATCCATAGCACCTGCGGAGCCAGGATGTTGCAGATCAGCAGCATCCAGTACGCACCGGCGTAAGGGCCGTGCAGACGGTTCCACAGGGTGAAGGCGTCGTAGCGGTCGCCGCTGTACCATCCCATGAAAGCCTCGATGCCGTACCCGTAGGCCACGATAAGGCCGGTGGCAAGCATGACCTTGGCGGAGTTTTGCAGATGGCGCTCGGTGATGAAATCTTCCAGGCCATAAATCTTGCGAATCGGGATGGCCAGCATCAGCACCATCGCGAAACCGGAGTAGATGGCGCCGGCGACGAAGTACGGCGGGAAGATGGTGGTGTGCCATCCGGGGACGATGCCGACTGCGAAGTCAAAGCTCACGACAGTGTGGACGGAAAGCACGAGCGGCGTGGCCAATCCGGCGAGCAGCAGGTACATCGTTTCGTAGCGGTGCCAGTGGCGCGCGGATCCGCGCCATCCGAACGAGAGCATGCCGTAGATCATCTTGATCCAGCGCTTCTCGGTGCGGTCGCGAAGAGTAGCGAAGTCGGGGATTAGTCCGGTAAACCAGAAAAGGGCAGAAATGGTGGCGTAAGTCGAGACCGCGAAGACGTCCCACATGAGCGGACTGCGGAACTGCGGCCACACGCGCATGGTGTTGGGGATCGGGAACAACCAGTAGGCGAGCCAGGGACGGCCGACGTGAATGGCCGGGAAGATTCCGGCAGAAGCTACGGCGAACAGCGTCATGGCTTCAGCAAAACGATTGATCGAATTCCGCCATGTCTGACGCAGCAATAAGAGGATGGCGGAGATCAGAGTTCCCGCGTGGCCAATGCCGATCCACCAGACAAAGTTGACGATCTCAAAGCCCCAGCCGATGGGTGTGGTGTCGCCCCAGATGCCGATGCCTTTGAGGAAAAGGTATCCGGTGGCGAACAGCAGCATCATCGTGAGCATGAAGAAGATGCCGAAGCCGATGAACCATCCGTTGGTCGCCGGACGCGTGAGGACGATAGCGCTGATTTTTTCGGTGACCGTGCCGAATGTGTGGCCGGGTTCGATGACCGGGGCGCGATCGAGGTCGGTCGACGATTTGTATTGCTCGCTCATACCTTCACAATCAATGTCATCGCGAGGAGGGTGCAAGCCCTCCGAGTGACCTTACGATCGCCGCGAGGCGTAATGCGGTCAACGGGATGCTCGACAGTGCATGCCGCGTGGGATTTCCCATCCGCCGCATAATCGGCGCTCCTCCGACGTAAGGTCCTTCGCACCGACTCCGCCGGTTCTCAGGATGACAAGCTGACATCATTAACTCTCCAGCTCAGGGTTCGGATTTCTAACTTCTGCTAGGTACGTTGTGCGGGGCCTGGTATTTAGCTCGCCCAGCAGGCTGTAGTTTCTGGCCTGCGCTTTCCACTTCGAAACGTTGCTGTTGGGATCGTTAATGTTGCCGAAGACGATGGCGGCGGCCGGGCAGGACTGCTGGCAGGCCGTCTGGAGTTCGTCTCCGATGCGGATATCTTTGTTCTCGCGGACCGATTGCGTTTCAGTGTCGATGCGGCGCTCGTTGATGCGTTGCACGCAGTAGGTGCACTTTTCCATGACGCCGCGGCTGCGCACGCTGACGTCAGGATTGCGCATCATCTTATATTGCGGCGTCTCCCAGTCCTGGAAGAGCAAGAAGTTGAAGCGGCGAACTTTATATGGACAGTTATTCGAGCAGTAGCGCGTGCCGACGCAGCGGTTGTAGACCATGTCGTTCAGGCCTTCCGTAGTGTGATTAGTCGCGGCTACGGGGCAGACAACTTCACAGGGTGCGTTCTCGCATTGCATGCACGGGACAGGCTGGAAGAAAGCCTTGGGATTTTCGCGGTCGCCCTGATAGTAGGCGTCGATGCGAATCCAATGCATGTGGCGACCGAGGAGAGTCTGCTCCTTGCCCACTACGGCGATGTTGTTTTCCGACTGGCACGCCACGATGCAGTTGTTGCAGCCTACGCACTTGTTAAGATCGATGGCCATGCCCCAGGCGTAGGTTTCTTTTTCGTACTCGTAGTTGGGGTAGAGCGTGACGTCTTTGGGAACTTCCTCTTCCTGCGCGAACTTCGGCTTTTCTTTGTATTTTTCGAGCGTGGTTTCGCGGACTAGCGGGCGGTAGCCGCCGTCTGGAGTCTCCATGGACTGCATGCCTTGCGTGGAGGCGAGTTCGTACTTGGCGCCGGTCTTGGTGACCTTTACACCCGAGGCGATCCACGGGGCGGCCGTGGTGCGGAGTTCGTAGGCGTTGAAGCCCTGTTCGGATCCGACGCGTCCGGCGCGCTTGCGGCCGTAGCCGAGCGTGATGGTAACGGAGTTGTCGGGATGTCCGGCCTGGATCCAGACGGCGCCTTGGACCTTCTTACCGTTTAGTTCGAGCTCGACGACGTCTTTCGCGGCGAGTTGTAGGC
>QIAL01000767.1 GCA_003225535.1 Acidobacteriota bacterium
CATCCGGTCGGGATACAGGTTCATGTGCTGGCGTTCGAGCAGAAGAATGCGCTTATCAGCCGTCGTGTTGACGAGCTTTGGAAGTTTCTTTCTCAGGGCCTTTTCAATCACTGCATCGAGGTTGTCTTCAACCTGCTGCCTGCGAACGTGTAAACAGCCAGCCTCGGCAGACCGACCAGTTTGCAACGGGTCCACCCGGAGGTTAAGCCAGATATTGAAAGGGGGCTTACTGGGAATCCCCGTAATCATGCAACGATGTTCCGAGATTCCGTCGGGGAGGACCAGTCGATTCGCTTTGATCCAAGCGTGGACAGACCGGACGATCAAATCTCGTGCAACCTTGGGTTGATTCTGCAATGCGCCGACAGGCACAAACACTTGAATCCAGCGTCCGGGGACCAACAAGGACGTATCACGTTCGATTTCAAGGAATGCAGCCTCGAAAGATGCGAAGTCAGCCTTCTCCCCGACAAACGGTTCGATGATCGTGTGCTCAATAGCCAGAATCTTGCCGTCAGATTTTCTCTTCGCAAGCCAATCGACTGCTGGCTTGGTCCTCTCAATCTTGTCTGGCTGCTGATGGAGAGCATCTGCCCATGAACCATTCTCGTAGGCCGAAACGAAGAGCGTTATAAAAGTGTCTTCTCGATAACTCGTGGGCATATTTCGAGTTTGCCACTGTGCGGCTTCAATGCGTATACCGAGCGTGCCAAAAGTTAACCGGGAACCCAGTCGGAGTTATGAGTTCTCATGGGCCAGCCGGGCATTTTGAGTGCAATAAAGATTTTTCGCCAATCACCCGAAAGGTAACAGCAGTAACTTTGCAGCGGCTCCATTGGGCGCTACGATTCTTCGCGTGAAGATCGTCAGCAATTTCGCAGCAAACTTCGCTACTTCGGTTGTCATCGCGGCGCTCTCTTTCATCTTTTTCTTTGGCGCACCGAGGCTGAGTGTGGTGCTGACTCTCGTGTGGATCGGAATCGTTGTCTTCGCGTTCACGAAGTTCAAATTGCGTGCCTTCTGGTTTCTCCTTGGTACGCCCCTGGCTGGCTACGGGTTCTTCGTCCTATACCGGATAGCCGAAGGCTGCGCTCAGAACGTCAAGAACTGTCCCTGATCAGATAAGGTATGGCGATCATTGAGGGGTTTTGAGCGTAATAGAGATGTTTCGCCACCCGACCGCATGCATTACCGTTGTGACTTGTCGGTGCTAGCAGAACAGGTTTCCAATCATCAAATGAGTGTCGTGATGAGTGTGGTTGAAAGGGACGCCGTGGACGCCAGTGTAAGAGATACTCAAT
>QIAL01000768.1:0-481 GCA_003225535.1 Acidobacteriota bacterium
GGTTTCCATAACGTCCGATCAGCGCTCCAAAAAAGGCTTTGTTGGTGAGATAGCCGTCGAGGCTGTCATAGCCGAGCACGACGTCATCAACTTTGCCGTTCCGGTCAGGAACTTTTAAGCTCACGATGATTCCGCCGAAATTTGTGATCGCCACCTCCATACCTTTCTTGTTAGTTAAGGTATAGAGATCAGCTCCCCGACCATCGCCGGTCTTGCCGAAGGCTTGCTTCTTCATGATAGATTTCGCCTCTGCAGTGGCATCGAAGCTCATAGAGGCTATCAGAACGAGCATGAGCACTAGGTTAAATAGCGATTTCAATGTTTCCTCCCGACGGAGCGCGGCTGTAAGGCGCTCACGGATTGGTTGAGTGGTTGAGAGACTGCGCCTTGATCACGGCGCGCCCCCGCAAGACCATAAAGAGTGACTCCATGAGCCGGCACGCTTACAGAAAGGGAAGTAGCAGTTCCCAGATCACGTTGC
>QIAL01000768.1:578-2592 GCA_003225535.1 Acidobacteriota bacterium
CCTTATCAGTCGTAAGCACCGCGCGCGCAGAAGTGGCGTGCTGGTCGATCGCAAGCACGTCGGCATTGTTCAGCAATGAAGTGGTCCACGCGTCGCTGGAAGGAAGGTTTCCGCCGATCATCAACGGCGATCTAAATATGGACCACAGCGTCAGTAATGTGCGCTGCTCATCATGGGTCAGGCGCGTCCATCGCGGTTTCCCCCAGCCGGGTGCTGGCCCAAGATAGCCGATGGGGAGCATGTCGGCATCGGGCCAGTGTCCTGGTTGGGAATACTGCGCCCATTGCGCAATGCGAGGAAACTGGTCTCCAAGGCCCTGCGGATAGTCCACCGTACTATGCCAGAGATCCCAGACATCGTCAGAGATACGCCACATCTGCGCGTATTCCCTCATTTCGGGAACCTTGTCGAGGGGCGCCGCTCCCGGCGACAGGCTGAGAACAATCGCACGGCCAGTCTTGCGCAGCGCGGAACTCAGCATGCGAATGTCATCCGACTTATAGGGACGGCTACTGATGCAGTCTGCCTTGATCAGATCTACGTCCCACCCCGCGTAGAGCCGGGCGATTGAATCGTAATAAGCCTGCGCCGCGGGTTGAGTAGCGTTCGTTCCATAATTATCCGGGTTCCACGGACAGGTCTCATTCGTATTTGCGGCGTCGCCCGCGCGAAAAGGGCTGCCTTCAATCGGAAGATTTTTGTCGACCGCAAGTTTCGGAATACCCCGCAGGATATGAATGCCGAACTTCAATCCGAGGGAATGTATGTATTCGGCGAGCGGCTTGAACCCTGCACCCTGCGCGGCAGAAGGGAAGCGATTTACTGGAGGAGTGTACCGTCCATGTTCGTCAAGACTGAATTGTGCCTTCGCGGAATTGCCCGAGGGTGAGGGATCCAGCACAAACCATTCCATGTCGACCACCACGTATTCCCAGCCAGAAGACTTGAGGTGGTCGGCCATCCAGCGCGCGTTTGTCTTGACCTGTTCTTCGTTAACCGTGGTTCCGTAGGAATCCCAGCTATTCCATCCCATGGGAGGAGTTTTCGCCAGCGGCGTACCGCGGTCGGAGGAGGACTGCGGTGTGGCATAGTTCGTCATGAATGCAGTCGCAAGCAAAAGACCAGTTACGAGCGCACCGCAACGACCGCCTCCCAGGTTATTCATCGGATGCTGAACTCTCCAGCCATTCCCGGCAATGTCACTCCACCACGAAGTTAGGCAACCACCGGCGTTTTGTGGACTGCTTCCGCTACGCGAATCAAACTGGGAAGCACAGTTGCCAATGGATTCTTTCCCCGCTCACCCAGCGCAAAGTAGAGGTCGCGGTATAGCGGGTAAAGCTCGTTGTACACACGCTGGGCCTCTGTATCGGGTTGGTATACCTTGTGAGGTGGACAGATTTTGTCCTGCGCTTCTTCCACGGACTTGAATGTACCCGCCGCCAGGAAAGCAAAAATCGCGGAGCCCAGGCTCACAACGCTTTTAGAGGGAACCAGCACCGGACGTCCGAGCACGTTGGCGTAAACGCGATTGAGAACGTCATTCTTTTGCGGAATGCCGCCGGCATTGATGACCCTCTTGATCTCGACTCCATGGCCCGCCATGCGATCCAGAATCACCCGCGTGTGGAAGGCCGTGCCTTCGATAGCGGCGAACAACTCGTCCTGGGCGGTGCTTTGCAGATTCCATCCAAAGGTTACGCCACGCAAGTTTGGATTCACCAGCACGGTGCGATCCCCGTTGTCCCACGTAAGGCGGAGAAGGCCGGTTTGTCCGGGCAGATAGTTTTCCAGGCCCTTGCTCAACGTGGGAACGTCGCTGCCGGCCCGCGTGGCGATCGCGTTGAAGATGTCGCCAACGGCCGAGAGGCCCGCTTCAATGCCAGTGCGTTTCGGATGTACGCTCCCCTCTACTACGCCGCACACTCCCTGCACCAGATTCACGGAAGGCGTGATGCCGATTATGCACGTGGAGGTCCCGACTACGTTCACCATGTCATCGGTGCGACACCCT
>QIAL01000769.1 GCA_003225535.1 Acidobacteriota bacterium
AAGCGTAGCCAGCACCACCGACGCGATGGACCTCTGAATCATTGCAGCCCCAAGCGTGACCGCAGCAGACGATGCCGTCGGTGACCAGAATCACAGGGACTCGTACCCACATGCATAACCGGTCCTGAACGAGGGCTATCCGTCCGCGTCAGGGCTGAACCCAGAATGCTCTTGCTTTTTCGCCTTCTGTTCGCCAATAATGGCGCATGGCCATCACCCGCAGGCAGCGCGAAGTGTATGACTTCATCTCCCGTTTTGTCACCGAGCACGGCTACTCGCCGTCATTCGAAGAGATCGGCCAGGGCTTGGACTTGAACTCGCTGGCAACGGTCCACAAGCACATCTCGAATTTGGAAAAGAAGGGCCTGCTGACGCGCGACTACAACCGCAGCCGCTCGATCGACCTGCTGCCACCGAAGGGGAAGCTGAAGCAGTCGATGAGTGTGAATACAGGACTCGTGCTGCCGCTGATGGGGCGTATCGCTGCGGGCCAGCCGATCGAGGCGGTGGAGAATCCCGAGACCATCTCCCTGGCCGACTTTGTGCGCTCCAAAGAAGTTTTCGTGCTCGAGGTGCGCGGCGACTCCATGCAGGACGAAGCCATCCTCGATGGGGATTATGTACTGGTCGAAAAGGCAAAGACTGCCCACAACGGAGACATTGTCGTAGCGCTAGTGGAATCAACCGACGCCACTCTGAAGCGCTTCTACCGCGAAGGCGACAGCATCCGTCTGCAGCCTTCGAACGTGAACATGAAGCCGATCATCGTTCCGGCGGCTTCGGTCGACGTGCAGGGTCGAGTGATTGGGGTGCTGCGGAAGTATTAGTTGTTTTCAGGCTCGCATACAAATCTGATCGCCGGGTCCTTTAGTACAGGTGGAAGTCGACCTCTACGGCGATCTTCACAGGAACGGGCTGACCATCCTTCTGCGCCGGTTGAAATTTCCATGCCCCCACCGCTTGGACAGCTCTCGCGTCGAGGCCGGCTCCGAGCGGAATCGTAACGTGAATCTCGGTAGGAAGGCCGTCCCTGCCCACAACTAACCAGAGGACCACGACTCCCTGATATTTGGCTCTACGCGCAGGTTCACTGAAGCTTGGTTCGGGCTGATAAATCACCCTTGGCGGTTTTACTCCACCGCCAACCCGAACCAGAGAAGGTGGCTTCGTCACGGCTGCATCGGACGCTGGTGGCGAAACATCCCCGGTTTGGGATGGTGCTGACGTCTGCGATTGAGAAGATATTCCGGGGACTCCAGCGATCTCAGCGGAAAAGTGACACCTCCGATTCCTGCCAGCAAACCCGTCGGCGATGCAGAGCTTCCAGAATTCCGGAACCTGTTCCGAAAAATTGTCTTGGGAAGTCAGAAAGATCTTCGACAAGAGGACATTCACGCCGTCTTCCGTAAAACTTCCAACCTCCGGCTTGGCTTCGATATCCAAAACCTCCTCTTTCTTCGGGCTTTTGTGCTTCTTGCGTTTTTCCCGTCCGTGGAATTGAAACCCGTCAGCAGAGATCACCATGAGTCGCCGGGTTTTGATCTTCAGGCTCTGACCGGAGAGCTGAATGTGGTCCACTTGAACGAATCCGTCGACCGTCCAGTCGCCGGGCGAAGCACCACTGTTTGGCCTGCCCGCCGAGTCGTAGATCAGTTGATAATCGGAGTAAAAACCTCGTAGCACGAATATTTTGCCTTGATATTTATCTCGCAGATTTTGTTCCAGATCATTGGCATGGGCAAAAGCCGAGTCGAACAGAAGCAGCGCGCTGAGGCACACAGCTAGACTCATGGAGCGAACGATTTGCCAGATCATGGTTGAGAATTGTAGTCTGCCTTCGCATTCCTGCAGACAAGAAAAACGCCCGGGAACTTTTCCCGGGCGCTCTTC
>QIAL01000770.1 GCA_003225535.1 Acidobacteriota bacterium
GTCAATTGCCGTTTGCGATTGGCCGGCCCAGCCGGAATAATAAAGTTCAGCGGGAACAGGGTGGGTCGGCGACGCCACAGCAAGCAGATACACAATCATGGTTTCGTTGAACCCTGTAAGGCGATGCTTGATCTGGCCCGCCCAGTTGGGCGACCAGTGCCAATAAAGCGCATCGCTGTCCGCGCCGCGACGATACCAATCCCATTCAATTCCTTCCCACAATTTTGTGATGCGAGTGCGCAAGTCCTGTTCCACAGCCGTCGAAGCGGTGAAGTATTGGCGTGCTGCGAGCAAACCCTGCGCGAGGAATGCTGTTTCAACAATATCTCCGCCATCATCGTAAATGCCAAACACGGCGAGCGTCTGTGTTGAGTGCCCATCCATGAAGTGCGACCATGCGCCGTGGTAGCGAGGCGCTTTTTCGAGAAACGCAACGATGCGCCGGAAGCGATCGATGGATTGCTCGCGCGTGACAAAGCCACGCTCGGTACCAACGAGAAGCGCCATAATGCCGAAGCCACTGGCACCTGTGGCGACGATGCGGTCGTCGCCGGGAATGCTTTCGAGCGCCGTTCCAGAATCGGGATGCGCGCCATCCCAGTAATAACGGAAGCACGCTTCCTGCAACATCGTGAGTAATTCGTCGTCGGACATAGCGTGGGTCGAAGCGCTAACGATTTCGGAAGAGGGCGAGTCTCGATAGGACCGATCGACGGCGACGATCCGGTATTCGGCCTTTACACCAACTTTGCCGAGAAAATCCGTGAAGCGAGTTATGCCGGGAATTTGAACGCCGACGGGAACGAACAGTGCGCCGCCGAGTGAACGGTCGATGCGGTAATACTGCAACGAAGATTCCGAAACGGATTGCCAGGCCAAGTCAATATGCCGCTCGTAGCCTTTGGCTTGCGGATATTGCGGAGCCGAGGCGATCGCGATGGCCGTAGTTGCTAAATCATCAGCATCTATTTTGATTTCGTCGACGATTAAAACATGCGGCGCTTTGTCTGCATCGCCCTGAGAAAAAACGACGGATTGAAGCGCGCTCGGATCGAATGGATAAATCGAGGCGGTGCGAAACGCAATAAGTGGAATCTTGAGTTGAACCCATTTCGCCGGGAGAAGGTTTCCGGCGAAAGGCGAAAGGTCGAGTTTCGCAGAGAATTGTCCACGACCGTCCAGGAGGCTGACGCGAGGGAGCGCGGACGCGGGCAGTCCGTCCGGCGCATAGCACCAGAGATAAA
>QIAL01000130.1 GCA_003225535.1 Acidobacteriota bacterium
TGCGACCACAGACCTGGGGGATTCTCTGCCTTTTTCTCTCACTCGACCTCTTAGCCCAAACCCACGAGGCGCCGCCCGCAACTCAGGTCGCCCAAGACGGTGGCGTTCGAGCAGTCTTGGAGAGCATTGTCATCCCACCGATTCCCAATCATCCGTTTTCGGCAACACTGGATACCGAATGGGTTCAATACGCTAGCGAAGGCGGTAGCGTCACGCTCGTCAATGAACGTCCGATTGTTCGAGATAGCAAAGGCCGCATTTACCAGGAGCGCTGGGCGCTCGTGCCGAAGTTCAGCAAGGTCACCTCGCAGAGAGTGTTGTTGCAGATTGCTGATCCCAACCAGCACACGCTATATACCTGCGCCATCTATCAGCGCGTTTGCGAACTCGAAACCTACGATCCGACTCACGAACTCGCCGCCGCTGAAGCACGCAAGCCGATTCCTAATGGTGCAATCGTTAAAAACCACTCCAAGATCGAGGATTTGGGAACCAGGACAATCGCAGGCGTCGAGACTGTTGGCCGTCGTGAAACAAATACCATCGATGTCGGGTTGATGGGGAATGATCAGCCGCTGACGGCCATGAATGAGACCTGGCATTCACAAGAACTTGCCATCAATCTGCTGTCGATCCGCACTGGCCCCATGACCGGAAAGCAGAACTTCACCATCACGGAGCTGAGTGCAGTTGAGCCCGACCCCGAACTGTTCAAGGTGCCTGAGGGTTACGAAGTCCGCGACATGCGCAAGAACCCTCCGATTTTCTGGTAGTCCGATTAGCGATCCAACTCGAGCGCCCAACCTTCCGCAACCTAATGCCATCCAGCCTCATCTAAACATTGACAACGATCCACTCAAGTCCTATCATGTGGCTGATATAAAAGCACTTCTAGGCAGTAATTCATTGTTGACAAAGGATTTATCAAGTTTTAGGAGGGTAAAGGTTTATGGGCAAGATTATAGGAATTGACCTCGGCACCACCAACTCATGCGTAGCCGTCATGGAGGGTGGCGAACCCAAGGTTATTGCCAATGAAGAAGGAGGGCGCACGACCCCTTCGGTGGTCGGATTTACCAAGACCGGCGAGCGGCTCGTCGGGCAGGTCGCCAAGCGCCAGGCGATCACCAATCCCGAAAACACGGTCTACTCGATCAAGCGTTTCATGGGACGCCGCTACGACGAAGTCGGCGAAGAAATAAAGATGGTGCCCTACAAAGTCGTGCGCCAAGGCGACCACGTTGCCGTACTCGCGCAGGGGAAGGAACACACCCCGCCCCAGATCTCGGCACTGATTCTGCAGAAGCTGAAGAAGGCTGCCGAAGACTATCTTGGTGAGAAAGTCACGGAAGCCGTCATCACGGTCCCGGCCTACTTCAATGATGCGCAGCGCCAGGCCACCAAAGACGCCGGACAGATTGCCGGCCTCGAAGTGAAGCGCATTATCAACGAGCCCACGGCAGCCGCGCTCGCTTACGGTCTCGACAAGGGAAAAGACGAGACTATCGCCGTGTATGACTTCGGCGGCGGAACGTTTGACATCTCGATCCTCGAGGTCGGCGAAGGCGTCATCGAGGTCAAGGCTACCAATGGTGATACCCACCTCGGCGGCGACAATCTCGATCAGCGCCTGGTCGATTGGCTCATCGACGAATTCAAGAAAGACGAAGGGCTCGACCTGCGTGGCAAGGGCAACGAAATGGCCTTGCAGCGTCTACGTGACGCTGCCGAGCGCGCGAAGATTGAGCTCTCGACCACCATGGAGACCGAGATCAATCTGCCATTCATTACGGCGGATGCCAGCGGTCCCAAGCACCTGGTCAAGAAACTGACCCGCGCCAAGCTCGAAGGCATGGTCGAAGACATCATTCAGAAGTCGGTCGGTCCCTGCAAGCAGTGCATGAAAGACGCAGGCGTCGATGCCAGCAAGCTTAACGAAGTCGTGCTGGTCGGTGGACAGACCCGCATGCCGCGCATCCAGGCGCTGGTGAAAGAACTCTTCGGGCGCGAAGGGCACAAGGGCGTCAATCCCGACGAAGTTGTCGCGGTTGGTGCAGCCATTCAGGGCGGCGTGCTGAAGGGCGAAGTGAAAGACCTGCTTCTGCTCGATGTGACTCCGCTGACGCTGGCGATTGAAACGCTGGGCGGCGTGGCGACGCCGATGATTCCGCGCAATACGACGATCCCGACCAAGAAGACAGAGACCTTTTCGACCGCGGCCGACAGCCAGACTTCGGTGGAAGTTCATGTCCTGCAGGGCGAACGTCCGATGGCGGCGCAGAACCGCACGCTCGGCAAGTTCCACCTGACCGGGATTCCACCGGCGCCGCGGGGTGTGCCACAGATCGAAGTCACCTTCGACATCGATGCCAACGGCATCCTGAACGTCACCGCGAAAGACACGGCGACGCAAAAGGATCAGAAGATCACGATCACGTCTTCTTCCGGTCTGTCGAAAGATGAAGTCGAGCGCATGGCGAAGGAAGCCGATGCGCACGCGGCCGAAGACAAGGCAGCTCGCGATTCGATCGAAGCCAAGAACCAGCTCGACTCGATGGTCTACAACATCGAGAAGATGCTGAAGGAGCACGGCGACAAGATCTCCGGCTCCGAACGCGGCGACGTCGAAAACGCGCTCGCCGATGCCAAGAAAGCCTTGGAGTCGAACGACAAATCGCAAATGGATAAGGCCCGCGAAGCTTTGACCACTGCCTCGCACAAGCTGGCCGAGCAGATGTACAAGGCTGCTCAGCCGCAAGGCGGAGCGCAGGGCGCACCCGGCGCAGGCCCAACGCCAGGCGCGAGTTCCGGCGACGGCCAGGCCAAGAAAGACGAAGGCGTAATTGATGCTGAGTACGTCGACGTCGAGGACAAGAAGTAAGCTGTCAGGTATTGTCATCCTGAGCGAAGTGGCTGCCGAACGAAGCGAGGCAGCCATGCAGTCGAAGGATCCCTACCTCTGACACTGCACTCGCAGGTAGAGATCCTTCGACTCCGTTCAGGATGACATCGTTTTTGGGCAAAAAAGGGGGGAATTGAATTGGACTTCCAGGTAAACAACGAAACGTATTTCATCGACCTCGCCGATGAGGAGGGTAAATGGCTCGTCTTTGCGGAAACTCCCACGGGAGTACGCCGCATCCCGGTGTACGTCGACGCGCCGGACTTCGAGGACTTGACCGTCGTAATAGACGATAAGGAGAGACGGAAGATTCTGAATTAAACTCGGTATGTCTGTAATCCGAGTTCAGATCGTGTTCAATGGCAACCACCACAAAAAAGGATTATTACGAAACTCTTGGGGTGAAGAAGTCCGCCTCTACCGAGGACATCCGTAAAGCTTTCCGAAAACTCGCCCGCAAATACCATCCCGACGTCAACCCCGGCGACAAGTCTGCGGAAGAAAAGTTCAAGTCCCTCTCTGAGGCGAATGAAGTCCTCAGCGATCCCAAAAAGCGCAAGATCTACGACCAGGTCGGCTTCTACTCTGACAACATCGATCCTGCTACGGCCGAAGCGTACGCGCGCGCCGGACAGTCGGGTGGTGGATTTCCGGGAGGCTTTGCCGGAGGTTCCCCGCAAAGCGGCAATCAAGGCGGCGCCCATTTCGATTTTGACGGGTTCGATTTTTCAGATTTCGTGAATAATTCTGCTCGCGGACAGCGCACGTCCAGCGGAAGTGGTGGCGGCAGCTTCCGCGACATTTTCTCTGGAATCTTTGGTGGAGGCCGCGGCGCAGCACCGGCCGATGAAGGCCCTGAGCCCGGCACCGATCTCGAATACCAAGTCAATGTTCCTTTCTGGACCGCGATCCGAGGCGGCGTGATGCGTCTCAACATCACTCGCCAGGAGGTTTGTCCACAATGCCACGGCCAAGGCACGCTCGAAGCTCCGGGCAAATGCCCTGAGTGCAACGGTACCGGACAGATCACCCAAACCGGCGGACGTATGAAGTTCAACGTCCAGTGCCCGCGCTGCCACGGCACTGGAAAGAACCTGACCACGTGTCCCACATGCCACGGCGAAGGCACGGTCACGCACACCGAACCGCTTGAAGTTCGCATCAAACCCGGCACTCGCGACGGGCAGCGCATCCGCGTCCCCGGCAAGGGAAACGCCGGAGCCCACGGCGGTGCCCCCGGTGACCTCTACGCCATCATCCGCACCGGCGACCATCCGATCTTTCACCGTGACGGCGACGACATCTCGCTCACCGTTCCGGTCAGCGCAACTGAAGCGGCTCTGGGAGCGAAGATAGAGGTCCCCACCATCGACGGCCGGGCTTTGCTGAAGATTCCGCCCGGCACGCAGTCGGGCCAAAAGCTGCGCTTGCGAGAGAAGGGCGTCCCGTCAGCGACAAGAGAAGGTGCCCGCGGCGACGAAATCGTAGAGATCACCGTCCACGTTTCCATGCCCAGAGACGAGCGCACTAAGGAACTCCTCCGCGAACTGGCGAAGCTAAATCCTGAAGACCCGAGAGCAGAACTCTGGTCGAAGGTCTAACGTTTCCTCAGTGTCCGTGGTGAATGTTCTTCATTTCTGAAAGTGAAGTAAAAACTGTTTTTCACCGCCGAGGTCACGGAGGAGCGAATCCGTCATTATCTCTGGAACGCGGCCCAGATTCTCAGTCGGCTGCCATCCCTTGTGCTTCTGGCTCAAGCCGGCCAATCTGATCTGGTAGAAACTCCGATACGACTTTCTCGCTTTTCTCGCCCCTGAGCTGCGCTTCCAGCGCCGCCAGTTGTGCTTCGATATCTTGTTCGGCTTTACGTTTGCGGATCACTTCCTCGCGGTAGCGTCGCAGGAAGTAGTCAATGGTCTCGACACGAATCCTGATTGAGCCCGTCGGCTTGTTCTCATCGAGATCCTTAAAGCAGAAGTAAGGCGTGCCCGACTGCTCGATGATGCCTTCGATCACGCCGTAGATCGGCGCATCGTGGCCGCACTTGAAGCTGGAAATTTCCAGCGCAACCAGATTTGGATGCCGCGCCGTGAACTTTGCAGCCCAGACCTTGTGGTTCGTACTGCAAGAATAGGAATTCTTCCAGGCGTCGGTGATATCGAGTGGGCTGGTAACTACGCCGGCGCGCACTTCCTCGCCAAACAGGCGCTCCAACAGGTCGTCATCGATGGGGAGAGTGTTCTGCGAGAAGATGGGATAGCCCAGCTTCTGGAATTCATCGAGGATCTCGTGGTTGAGGCCGGGGTCGTGATGATACGGGCGCCCGAGCATCACGATACCAATACGATCTTCCCGCTCGAGTTGATCCAGTACCTGGCGCGCGCGACGCCGAATGCCCGTTTCGTATTCCTTGAGCGCGGCGAATCCCGACTCGACAGCGCGATCGTTTTCTTCCAGCGAGAGTCCGAGAACGGGCTGCAAGGCCTGCAGCATCTGGTGAGCAAACAGTTTTCGGTCGGCGAAGTTCAACACGGGGTCGATGTACTTCACATTGTGCTCGGCGAAGACATCGTTTTCCTTGGTGAATGCGGCCTTCACCGTTTCAGGAGTAGCAGTCACCGTGGGACATGCATTCGCTCCTACGATCTTTACCAACGGTGAGTGCAACACGTCGTACATCGGGAAGAAAATCGCATCCAGCGGTTTCTTGCGGTGTTTCTCCTGAATCAGGTTGTAGACGTGAGAAATTCCGATCTTGGCCGGGAAGCATGGATCAATCGCGCCACGGCTCGCTCCCGCGCGGTAGAGTTCGGAACTGGTGTAGTCGGAGTAAATGATGTTCTCCGGTTGCACGCCGAGGCTCTCGAAATAGGCGTTGAATAAAGGAGCGTAGGTGTAAATGTTCAAAACGCGGGGAATGCCGATACGAAGCGTCTTGCGATTCTCCATCAGAGCGTGCCGCTCTTTGTCGCCCTTTCGCCAACCCGCCCAACCCTTGGTCGGCAGGGGATCCGCCACACTCTTCGCATTTGTCGGCCGGAAGACTTCCTTCGAAGCGTAGTCCACGAAGTTCGGGTGCTGCGCGCGAATGGAATCGAGACCCGCCTTGATCCCCTTCATGTCGTTGACATCTTCGACCGTGCCCTTTTCGCAGGTGGCGATGATCAGGCGCTGCTCGCCGTGCATGAGGGGAACCTTGGTGACTTTCTGAATAGGCACAAAGCTGAGGTCGTTCTTGGGCTGCGTTCGAATGTCGATGAAGGTTCGCAGGCAATCGTTCTTGCAGAAGTGGCAACGTGTATCTTCGTTACGCGTCGTGCGGTACTCGATCTTGCGGACGGCGTCGAGCCCGACGAAGGTCGTCTGCTGCCCGTTGCGCCACAGGCGTAGCGATTCCTGGGCGGCGCCAATGGCGCCGGACTCGCCGCAATGCTCGTGAACGATGATCTCCGGCTGCTTGCCGGTCGCACGGAAGCTGTTTCGGATGAAATCGACTTCGGCCTTCACGACGGCAAGATTGTTTTGGGTGCCGCCCTGTAACACGAAGCGTGAGCCGAGTGCAGCAAGATTGGGAATGCTGGCAACATAGAGGAAAACGTTCTTCGGCAGCACAGCCGCGAGTCCGGCGAGAATTTCTTCGGCTCGCCAGCCTTGACGCTGGAAGTTCACAATGTCGGATTGCATGAACACGGCGCAGCCGTAGCCGAACACCGGCATGGCCTGGGCCGAGAACGCAAGATCGGCGTATTGATTGACGCTGAGTCCGAAGCCTTCGGCCGTGGATTGCAGGAAATATCCGTTGCCTGCCGAGCACTGCGTATTCAACTTGAAGTCTTTGACGCGTCCGTTGTGGAGGATGATGATCTTGATATCCTGCCCGCCCACGTCAACAATCACGTGTGGATCTTCGTAGAATTTGAGGGCCGACTCGGTGTGGGCAACTGTCTCCACCAGCGCCACATCAGCATTGAGAACATCTTTCAGGATATCCTTCGCATACCCTGTGGTCGCCACGCCCAGCACTTCCAGTTTCGCGTTCTGACTCTCGACCTGGGAGCGCAGATTCTCGAACATCTCGATCGTGTCCTGGATCGGATTGCCGTTTGAGAGCTCGTACGACTTACAGAGAATGTCGCCGTTCTCATTCAGCAACACAGCCTTCGTGGAAGTCGAGCCGCCATCAATTCCGATGAATCCCGCAACGGTGCTGTTCTTTGCAAACACCGCAGGCGTGAATTTCTTGCGTCGGTAAGCTTCCTTGAAGACATCAAGGTCTTCGGGCTTTTCGACCAGACCTTTCCCGCCGGACTTGGCCTTTTCTTCCTGACGGCCGTAGTCGATGTAGTGGATCAGCTTTTCGTAGCCGCAGTAGCAGCCAATGCAATCGTCCTCGCTTCGGCCAAACTCAACTGCACCCAGAGCAGCGAAGTACTGCGCGTTTTGCGGAACCTTGATAAGGTCTTCGGGCTTGGCGCCATCGGGAATCTGAACCTTACGCTCCTGCCACATGCGCGGGATGTTGGCCTGCCATGCTTCGCGCATGCCGCGAATGAAGCTATTCGGGCCACCCAGCAGCAGCACATGTGGGCGCAGCGTATGGCCGCGTGTGAGCACGCTGAGGTTCTGCAGCACAATCGCCTCGAAGAGCGAAGCCATCAACTCGTCCGAAGGGGTTCCGACCTTTTGCAGCCCATTGATGTCGGTTTCGGCGAACACACCGCACTTGCCGGCAACCTTGTGCAGCTTGATTCCGTGGTATTTCTGCTCGGCCAGCAGTTCGGTGGGGATCTTCAACTTCGCGTTAATTTTGTCGATGACCGCACCGGTGCCGCCGGCGCATTTGTCGTTCATCGACGGAATTTTCTTCTTGCGTCCGGTCTCGTCATCATCTTTG
>QIAL01000131.1 GCA_003225535.1 Acidobacteriota bacterium
ATGTCTACGCCGCTCTCGACGGAGCCGTCACTGCGCACTACGAAGTCACAACGCATCCTGAGATTTTTGATGGCGTGCGGCTGCGGCCGGGGCAGTCCGTAGCCGTGATCCGCCACAACGCGCGCGTGATTCTTTCTTGCGAGCGCGTGATCCTGAACTTCCTGCAGCGTATGAGCGGGATCGCGACTCTTACGCGCAAGTTCGTAGAAGCAGTCTCCGGTACACGGGCACGCGTTCTCGACACGCGTAAAACCGCTCCCGGACTTCGCGTCATCGATAAATACGCCGTGCGCTGCGGCGGCGGGCAGAATCATCGCCTCGATCTCTCCGACGGCGTACTGATCAAGAACAATCACATCGCACTGGCCGGCGGGATCGTTCCCGCTCTCGAGCGCGCCCACCGCAACCGGCGCGGCTCGCAGCCCATCGAGGTCGAGGTCCGAACGCTCGACGAGTTGGAAATTGCGCTGGCAAACGGCGCGGAAGCGATTCTGCTCGACAACATGTCTCCCGAGGACGTGCGCCGCGCGGTCGAGCGCTGCTCGATGCTAGATGAACGAAAATCCGGCGGGCGTATTCCGATTGAGTGCTCCGGAGGCATTCGCCTGGAAAACGTTCGCGCCTATGCCGAAACCGGCGTGGACTTCATATCTGTAGGACTTCTCACGCACTCGACTCACGCAGCCGACATGAGCATGCGCGTCGCACCGGCCTGACCACGAACTTAAACCACGAAGGATACGAAGTCACACAAAAGAAATCAGATCCTTCGTGTACCTTCGTGTTTTTAAGGTTTTAGCCTCACCGCGGGATTAAGCCCGATCGCAATTCCGGATTTCCGAACGCGATGAACTTCTGTGCGCGTTCGTTCGTAAACCCGCGCTAGACTCGCCTCAACGGAGGTCCTTCCCTTATGTATCCCTACGCCCGTTCACTCGCCTCGCTTTGTCTCATTCTTCTCGTCGTGACTGCTTCTCGTGCCGGCAGCCCTGAAACAAAGGCGCAGGCGGCGCCCGCTCAAACCGACTCTTTCTCAGCTCTAACGCCCACCGTGAACATCAACCTCACGGTCGACGCGCTCGGCAACCGGCATCCGATCAGCTCGTACGTTTATGGAGGCGCATATCCACAAGATGCGCCCACCATTACCGACAGCGGCCTGACCGTGGTTCGCTGGGGCGGCAATGCGACCTCGCGCTACAACTGGAAGCTCTTCACCTACAACGCGGCGAATGACTATTACTACGAAGACTTCAACTACACCGAAATCGGAGATGCGGATTCCGCGAAATTCATAACGGACGTGAAGAAGGCGGGCAGCCATCCGCTGATGACGATGGTCATGCTTCCGTGGGTGGCGCAGAGCGCGGAAAACGGATCGAACGGCCACTGGAGCTTCTCGGTGGCGAAGTACGGTGCGCAGTGCTCGGTCGACCCTTTTAATACGGACGCGGGGAATGGCCTCAAGACGGATTGCAGCACCACGCTGACCGCCAATCCGAACGATGCGAATGTTCCTTTGCTCGACCAGTCCGGAACTAGCGATCCTCCGGGCAGCGTGTATCGCAACCAATGGGCCACAGCGTTGGCCACGGCATTCGGCAGCACACCTCATTTCTATGACATGGACAACGAGATCGACATTTGGGGAGGCACGCATCGCGACGTGCATCCTTTGCCCACGGCTTACAACGAAATGCGCGACACGTTCGTCACCGAAGCGCGCAAGCTGAAGGGCTGGGACCCCAAAGCGCTTCGGCTCGGTCCCGTGAGTTGCTGCTGGTGGTTCTACTGGAATGGGGCGAACGGCAACGACAAGGGCGCGCACGCCGGAGTCGATCTGCTGCCGTGGTGGCTCAATGAGGTCTACTGGGAAGACAAGCGCGACAAGACACGGTCGGTGGATGTCCTGGATGTTCACGCCTATCCCGATAGTCCCGACACTTCGACCTGGACAACGGCGCAGAAACAGGCGCTGGCCGCGCGCATCTATCGAGACTATTGGGATCCCACGTACGTGAGCGAATCGGGTTCCATCAATCAGAATTGGGCCACGTTTATCCAGCCGAACAAAACGATCCCGTTCCGCATTCCGCGCGTGCGCGCGACTGCGAACATGATTTATCCCGGGACGCCGATCAGCTTCACGGAATGGAGCGCGGCATTCGCTGGCGAGTCGGACTTCTCGACGGCGCTCGGAGACGCGGACGCCTACGGCATTCTCGGCCGTGAGCGCGTGTATTTGGCCTCGCGTTGGGTCGCTCCGGTGCCGGCGAATCCCAACTATCTCGCACTAAAGTTGTTTACGAATTACGACGGCCAGCATCACGGATTCGGCACCACTTCGATTTCTGCGATGAACAATGGCGATCCGAATCTGTTCAGCAGCTACGCGGCCCTGAATTCGGCTGGCACCGCCATGACCTTACTCGTGCTGAATAAAGACCCTTCGAATACGAATCAAGTGCAGTTCTCTTTCAATGGATTCACGCCCCAGCAAGTGACTAAGTACACTCTGTCGTCGGCGAATCCCAAGCAGATTGTCGCTTCAACGACTTCGGCATGGTCTTCCAGCATGACCTTTGCCCCGTATTCTGCGACCGTGCTGGTGGTGACCGGCACATCGCAGACGCCGGGCGCCGAGTGGGACTTGAATCCAGATACGACGATGGTTGCATCCGGCAACAAAGTGACGCTGAGTCCCAAGATCACATCTGGAACGGCCACTGTGACGCTCGGAACGCCGACCTCCGATAGCGGCGTCAGCCTTGTCGTATCGCAGCCGACTTTGACCGCCGGGCACCGCGGAAGAATCACGGTGACCGCGGGCAGCACGCCCGGCTTCTATCACTACAGCGTGCCGAGCACGGACACCAACGGCGTCGCGCAGCAACAGGGAGGATGGATTCTTGTGGGCAATCCGCCCGCGACCCTTACGAAAACAGGTGACAAACAGAAGGGTACGGCGGGCAGCCAGCTCTCCCTCAGCGTGACCTTGAATCCTGGGCAATCGGGCGGAAGCGCCTCGGGCGGCACAGTTTTCTTTACGGCCACCGCCGGCACGCTCTCCAACCGCATCGTCACGACGGATTCAACCGGGAAGGCCTCCGTCGTGCTGACGCTGCCGTCCACAACTGGGACGGTGCACGTGACGGCAGAGGGACAATACGCGCTCGGGCATCCACAGGTGACGTTCACCGAGACAGCGCAGTAGCGCGGCATTTGTTGTTTGCCGGAGATTCGCGCATAATTCCGGCATCGTCAAGAAGGGTAAAATTCTCGAGCATAAGGCATCCCACACGGGGGCACCGCATCCGGCGGCTCACGGCAAGTCTGGGCCACAACAGCCCACCGATCTGCGCCTCGGCCACATCGTGACCCTCTTGATGGAGCATGCCACGGTTGTCGTCAGCGGGACGAAGATCGCCGATGAGATATCCTCGAGCCGCTCCGAAGTCTGGCGGCTGATTCAGCAACTTCGCGGCATGGGTGTCGATGTCGCGGGGCATCCCGCGACTGGCTATCAGCTGCGTTCGGTTCCCGATCTGCTGCTGCCTGAGATTCTTCGGCCGCTCGTACGTCGCACAATTTTCGACGCGCACCTGCATCACTTCTACAAGATTGGATCGACGAACACGGTTGCCATGGCATCCGCCGCCGAAGGCGCGCCGGAAGGCAGCGTGTTCCTCGCGGAAGAGCAAACCGCTGGCCGCGGCCGTGGAGCCAATTCGTGGCAGTCTCCGCGATCGACTGGAATCTATTGTTCGGTGATACTGCGTCCGGCCTTGCCGCCTTCCGATATTCTGGCACTTTCCTTAGCCGCAGGGCTGGCCGTGCGGACAGCGATTCACGAGGTGGATTCCCGTGTCGAGGTGGATCTCAAGTGGCCGAATGACGTCTTACTCAACGGTAAGAAAATCTGCGGGATCCTCACCGAGATGAATGCCGAGGCCACGCGCGCGCGTTACATCGTGGTGGGAATCGGCATCAACGTGAATCAGGCGAGTTTCTCCAAGGATCTTCCGGCAACTTCGCTCCGGCTTGCAACCGGCAGCGAGTGGTCGCGCGTGGAGCTTGCTGGCGCTTTGTTAAAATCACTCGACCGTGAGTATCGGCAATTGGTCGACGATGCAGACTCGAAGGAAGCCATTCTGCAGCGCTTCGCGGAGAACTCGTCGTGGGTGCTGGGAAAGCGAGTTCGCATCGAAGAAAACGGCTCCGCATTCGAAGGGACGACGGAAGGGCTTGATCCGCGCGGGTTCTTGCAGGTGCGGACGCCACATGGATTGCAGACGGTTTTGAGCGGGACGGTGAGGGAGAGATAGCAGTCAGCGGTCAGAACTGGCCTCATCAATGGTTTTGGGTAGGACGCGGCTTCAGCCGTGCCGTTCAGGCCCATTAAGAATAGGGTTTTAGCCCCTGGGGCTAGACAGCCGGGTCCAGCAACTATTTATGAGACCAGTTCTCAGCACTTGGCATTCAGTTAATCCCAGTTCAGGATCACTGAGTGCTGAGTGGACGAAGTCATCATGCTTCTTGTCATTGATGTAGGCAATACGAACACGGTGCTGGGCGTCTTCGCCCGCGTGGCCACAGTACAGCCTGGAGGCGACGCCGAGGATCCCCCGCGCTACGAGCACCTCGTCGCGAACTGGCGTGTGGCGACGTCTCGCACCAGCACCGTCGACGAGTACGGAGTGCTGTTCCGCAACCTGTTTTCCATGGCGGGGCTGGAATCGAAAGGCATTCGCGGGATTGTCGTGTCGTCGGTAGTGCCACCGCTCGATCCCGTTCTGCGGCAGGTTTGCGAGCGGTATTTCAATCTGCGGCCGCTTTTGATTGAGCCCGGCGTCAAGACTGGAATGCCTGTGCACTACGACAATCCGGCGGAAGTTGGCGCGGATCGAATTGTGAATGCGGTTGCGGCTTTCGACAAATATGGTGGTCCCTGCGTGATCGTCGACTTCGGCACGGCCACGACCTTCGATTGCGTTTCGGCCAAGGGTGAGTACCTCGGCGGTGTGATCTGTCCCGGGATCGGCATTTCGGCAGACGCACTCTTCGAGCGTACGGCCAGGTTGCCCCGCGTGGAGATTCGTAAGCCGGCGCGGGTGATCGGATCGAACACCGTCGGTAGCCTGCAGTCTGGTCTGTACTACGGATATCTCGGGCTGGTCGATGGAATCCTGGAACTGCTGCTGGCTGAACTTGGGCCGGAGACGCGCGTACTCGCAACCGGCGGATTGGGCCCCATGATCGGCACGGGCTCGAAGTACATCAAGCACGTGGACGATTTCCTCACGCTCGAAGGGTTGCGCATTATCTGGGAGCGGAACGCCGTGGGGCGGAAGGACGCGGTAACGAAAACGGGCGCAAAGTCGGCTGGCAAAGTCCCGAAAACTCCGACGCAGAAATCCTCGCATGGCGATGGAAAGGTGGGCGCTCCCGCGCCTCGCGCCGCTCGCTGACCTGCCGTGGAAAATTACTTCAACTACTTTACTGAAGTCGAGGAGCGTTACTTGCGGCGCCGCGGCGGAGGACTGCTGCTCTCCACCCTCGACTGGGCCTTAATCGAAACCTGGAAAGACGCCGGCATTCCGCTGGCCGCGGTGCTGCGGGGGATCGATGCGGCTTTTGATAAGTACGATCAGCGTCCATCCAAGACCAAGAAGATCAACAGCCTGGCATATTGTTCGCAAGAGGTGCTGGCGTCGGCCGAGGAGATGAAAGAGGCGGCGGTGGGCGCGGGAGCGACTGGCGAGCGGCCTCGTGCGAATCAGGGATTTGAGTCGGAAACCATCTCGGCGTTCCTCGAGCGCAATGCCAGCGAACTTGAGGCCGCGACAATTCCCGAGACCGCTAAGGTGGCGCAAGTCGTCGTGTCGAATGCAGCCAAGACTTTGCGGGAACTGGCTGCACAGACCGCTGGCAAATCAGGCGGACGCCTGGAGGATCTGGAGCGGCGCCTGACCGTGCTCGAGGAAAAGCTCTTCGCGGCCTTGCTGACCTCGACCCCGGACGAAGAGGTCATCAGCGTGCGCGCGGATGCGGATCGCGACCTGGCGCCGTATCGCCGGAAGATGTCCGGGCCGCAGATCGATCAACTGCAGAAGCAGTATCTGCAAAAAAGACTTCTCGAGAAATACAAACTGCCCCGGCTCAGCCTGTTTTATATGTGATCGCCTGTGATCCAGAAATTTGACGCGTTGATTCTCGGAGGCGGAGCGGCCGGCCTGATGTGCGCCATTGAGGCCGGCAAGCGGGGACGCCGCGTCGCGGTGCTGGAACACGCCGACCGGATCGGCAAGAAGATTCTCATTTCCGGCGGTGGCCGCTGCAATTTCACCAACATTCACTGCCAGCCCGAGAATTTTCTCGGTGCGAATCCGCACTTCGCGAAATCAGCCTTGGCGCGCTACACGCCTGCCGACTTCGTCGCGCTCGTCGAAAAATATCGCATCCCCTATCACGAGAAAACGCTTGGACAACTGTTTTGCGATGGCTCGGCGCGAGAGATCGTCACCCTTCTGGAAGAGGAGTGTCGAGGGGCGAATGTCACTATCGTCCTGAACGCAAAGATTCGCGAAGTGATCCGCGACAGCGAGTTCAAGGTCAGAACCGCGACTGCCGAATTCAGCGCGCCCGTGGTGGTGGTCGCCACCGGCGGCTTGTCCATTCCGAAGATCGGTGCAACGTCGTTTGGCTACGATCTGGCGCGGCAGTTCAGACTGAAGATTCGCGAGCCGCATCCGGGACTGGTTCCCCTGGTGCTCGCGCAACCCGATTGCTCGCGTTACTGCGACTTGGCAGGTGTTTCCGCCGCCGTCGTCGCCTCGTGCGACGGGCAGCAATTTCGCGAGAAGATGCTGATCACCCACCGCGGCCTGAGCGGCCCGGCAATCCTGCAGATCTCTTCTTACTGGGAGAAGTCGCTTCCATTGAACATTGATTTGGCGCCAGGGCGCGAGGTGACTGATTCCTTTCGCGATCCTAGAGTTCCCCGGAACGTGACCGCTCTCCGATCAGAATTGAGGAAGATCCTCCCGG
>QIAL01000800.1 GCA_003225535.1 Acidobacteriota bacterium
AGATCACAATGCCACCCCCAGTTTGGCCGCCATTATTGCCTTGAATGGTATTGTTCTGGATGGTGGGCCCCCCAGCTGCGAAAAGAGAGAGTCCTCCGCCCCCGCTCGGCATGGTGTTGTTGGAAATAGTATTGCCGATGATTCGTGTGCCGCCTGACGCACCGCGAACCGAGATTCCGCCGCCACCGATTCCGCCGCTGCATCCGACCTGCAGGTTATTGCTGATGACATTCCCCTGAATCAGCGGACCGCCAAAGCCGATTCCTATACCCGCACCATTGCAGGCATTGTTAGAGCGGATCGTGTTATGGGTAATGGTGGGAGACGAATTGCTCACCGCGATGCCGCCACCCTCGCCGTAATTTGGAGCCTGAAAGCCAGCGGAGCCGTTGCTGATCGTAAATCCATTTAGAACAGAGCTGGCGGTCTCACCCGAGATGAACAACACTACCGGACCAAGGCCACCGCCATTGATTGTGGTCAAGGATGCCCCATGAACACTCTTGACCGTGATGGCCTTCCCGTCAACATTGATGTTCTCGTTGTAGGTACCATCCGAAACCAGGATGGTGTCTCCGTTGTTCGCCGCATTGATGGCTCCCTGGATTGTCGGCTGATCGGCTGGAACATGAATGGTGATCGCGGTGGATGGACTTACGATCGACGATGTCGTGTGCAGATTTGATTGAGACGATGAGTCAATCCGCTGGGCGCGGTTCTGTTTCCATACCGTGGCGTTTCCGTGACTGTCAGTAGCCAATACCCGCCCTAACGGAACCGCTCTGCCGGCAGAAGTTGAGGTCATAGCAGCCGTCGCGGCCGCCATTCCGTCCTGGGATACCGTCACATGTTGAGTTCCGACGATTGGTCCGACTTGTGCTTCTGCAAGACACAAACCAATAATCAAGAAGAGTGCCGGGCGCATCTCTTTGCACATGGTGATCTCCTAGCCGAGCTGGAACCGTCTCGCCTCGGAGGGGGAAGTGCCCGTCGCATGCGGGCTTGAAAGGCAAGAGCCGAAATTCACGCACATCAGAGCACAAGGCCGATTTCGGCGCAGTGATCGTAGTCACGAGGATTTCTTTTCAACCGCAAAGACGGTGTTCCGAACATGGAGCGCTTGGTGGATTCGAGTCCTGTTGCTCATCGCTCATCTGGCCCTTTTGGTGGCGGCTGCATCGCTGACACAGTCAAATTACGCTTTTCAGTTGGGTGAGGTCGCAGGCTCGGTGATATTGCTCAGCACACCTCTCTTGTGGCTTCTTCTGTGGTATGCCAGGCAGCGCAGAACCGTGCTGTTATTCTGCGGTTTGGTCTTGGCCCAAACCGGTCTCATCGCGTTTGTTGGAATTCAGTTCCGCGCGGAGGACAGGGTCGTCCGAGAGATCGAGGCCGAAGGGGAACAGCGTAAGAGCACTTGGGCAACGCAGATGGCGAACTTCCGTCTCGAACGGGTCTTTGAAATGCTTACCCCCGAAAAGGAGTTCCACGCCGAGGACTTACCGGGATTGCTGGAGCAGGCACGTTCAGCGACGGTCACAGACAGGGAGCAGTGGGACCAAATGCAGGCGTGGGCAAGCGATGCCGAGAAGCGCTTGGCGGCGGTGAACTTGAGTACAGCGGCGGAGTTTCGCCGGGGATTCGAGAGTACGAGAGCCCGCAACGAGCGGGTTCAAGCTTTAAACAGAGAATACTCCGCGGAATTGAAAAATTGGTCACTCTGCTCATTGATAAACACGGCCCCTATCACTCTACGAAGGCCGGCCCCGAGTTTAACCGCCAGCAAGATGCGGATGCTTATAACCAAGTAGTCAAAGGCTTGAACGGAACAAAACAAAAGGTCGATGCGGAGCTTCGCTCCAATTCTCCAAAATGAAGGCTGTCGGGGTCAATGAGC
>QIAL01000801.1 GCA_003225535.1 Acidobacteriota bacterium
GGGCTGCGCGGGCAAACGCGACCAAGTTGATTCGTGTTCATTCCGCGGCGGCACGGAAAAACTCGCTGCTGGAGCCGCTTGTTGAATTGAGGGTGATCGCGGATTACGTCGGTTTTCAGATGCTTTGTCATATGATCGCATTAGTGATCCGGCTTCGCGGGCCAATGACGATGAGGCGCCTGGTGGCATACGCAGATGCTTTATCTGAGCGGCTCTACGAAGTCGCAACAAGAGTGTTGCCAGCAAGGTTGGCGTACGAAAACAGCAAGCGCGAGCCGGCTCCTCCAGGTGCCCGGAGAGCGAAAGGACGATAGTGCCTTAAATGTTGGGACGATTCAGCCCCATGGATGTGGAAGCTGCGCGGGAAGACCTGAAAAACCGGACTCTCGCGAAGATCAGTCTGGAGTTCGCCCGGTTGATCTACCTCGCGTCGACGCGGGATTACAATACCGGGCGTTACTATCACGACGGCCTTGCATTCCGATTTTCCGAAGCTTTGGCGGCCCAGGCCTTGTCGGACGCACACAAAGAAGCCTTCGAAGATCTGGCTCTGAGCCCTCTGGAACATCTTGTGGATGAACTGCACTCCTATCTTCGTTCCGTGGGCGCGCAATCGAGCGAGGTCATCCAAGTCTGGGAGAAACTGGAACCATACCGTGTCGCCGTGCCCTGCGAAAGCGATCCGCTCACGAAAAGATATTTTTTGGGGAACGTTAAGATCGCTTTGGCAATTGTAGAGTCTCGCGAGCGGGCCACTCGATAACGTCGGCAATTCGCATGGCGATCCCCGTGACTTGTCCGACGATTTCTGCATCGGTTCCGTAGAGGAACTGCCGGACACCGCAGGGAGACAGGGGATGGGGCACAAGAACAAGCTGATTGCCCTGTAGCTCACACCAGGAACACGCATAGCCGTCGCGGAGCTCAACGAAGTACACAGGCCGTTCGAATTCCGTGCGCCACTTGAAAGACTGCACCCTCTTGAGTCTCGGATCGATCTGCACAAACGTTCCGGGCCTCAACATTGGCCATAGCGTGTAGTCGTGGAGGCCGACGTAGCCATAGTGCGCATGTCTGACGTCCAGATGCTGGATTAAGGAAATCGGAACTTCTCCCCAAGTCTCAATCATCCTTGACAACAGATTCGTGTTCTCCAAGTTGAACCCCTGGTCAAAACGCACCGGAAATGAAACGGAGCGATCGCCGTCGTGTGCCTCAATATTCGTCAGGTGCGTCTGTTCAAGGGGCATGGCAATCTGGTGCTTGCCAATCTTTTGCAAGTCCACGCCGAAAAGCAGCAGGAGGTCAGCGAACTTGACGTGATAGATCGTGCTGATGCTGTATAGCTTGTAAATGCTGGGCGTTGCTTCGGTGTTTTCTATTTGAGTGAGCCAAGCATTGGAAATATAGAACTCATCGTTGCCCTCGGCTTCCGCGATTCGTTGGCTTTTTTCGGTTACGTCCCTTGTAGTAATCCCCAGGCGGGAACGCAGCTCTTTCAGTTGCTCGCCGGGCCGCACTGCAATGGCCTCTTCCGTGATTTTGCGCGGTCCGGTTGTGGACAAGACTCTCTTCATGGTGCCACCGCACATTCAGAGGCGATTTTGGCTTTCACCTTGCCAGATTCCTGGCTCGGTTTCTTGTCGCCACTCTGGATTTAGGTCGATCGCGAGCTAGCCATTGTAACAAAGCGGGTCCTCCCAGTCCTAAGCGAAACACTCTCGATACCTCCGATTCGGGCCCTCTGGAAGCACTTGGTTCATGAATCTTGCGCAACTTGGTTGGCACGAGCCATACTTGCACGCGAGCTGGCCGTGGTCAAGATAGTTACGTCTCTCTCAGAAAGACGCCTTCCTAAGCATCCGTGCAGGGGCGAAAACCTCGAATGAGA
>QIAL01000802.1 GCA_003225535.1 Acidobacteriota bacterium
CTTTTCTTCTAGCCAGGTAATTCCTGTGAACACATACAATGTCACTAATTCGCCAGCACCCGCATTCACCGGATTTAACCAGGATGTACGCAGCCTGCCCTTAATTACGCCACCGGCGTCTTTGACGTTCCCGCTCGCACAAGGCGCGGGGCCGGGCGGTAACGGTGGGGACATCGAAACTTCGCTGGATTCAAATTTGCGGTCTCCGCGCGAATATACGTGGAATCTGACGACTGAGCGACAATTGCCCGGCGGGCTGCTATTCCAGGCTTCGTACATCGGCCGATTGGGTCACAATCTTCTCTTGCAGCGCGACGTTTCTCAGCCGAACGATTTGTTCGATCCTAAGTCCGGGATGGACTGGTATACAGCGGCAACGGTCTTAGAGAAGATCCGCCAGACCCGCCCACCAACCACCACGGCGGTCCCGACGATGGCCTATTTCGATAACATTTTCCCGGCAAACCTTCGAGACATCATGACAAGCTTTGAGGGAAGAAACATCCCGGCCGCGCAATTTGATCTTGAGTTGGGCCTAGGCCAGAGCTTGTTCTTTCATCCGCAGAATGCGTCGCTCGCGGCTTGGAGCACGACCGGAAATTCGATTTACCACGGGGCATCTTTTTCTCTGAGACAGCGCGTCCACGCCTTGCAATGGGATTTCAACTACACGATGTCTCATTCACTGGACGACGCCTCCGGGCTTCAGAATAGCACCGCCTTTGGAGGAGGCTCATTCATCCGCAATGCGATCCGCCAGCATGACAACTATGCGAATTCGGACTTTGATCTCCGCCATGTGGTCAACTTGAATGCAATCTACGAGCTTCCCGTCGGACGTGGCAAACTCCTGGCCGGCGGAGCTGGACGAGCACTGGATGCAGTGATCGGTGGCTGGCAGCTTTCCGGGATTTTCCGCTGGAACACTGGTTTGCCGCTCAGCGCTCCGATCGACGATGCACGCTGGGCGACGAATTTCCAGGTCCAGTCTTGGACGAGCCTAACCAGGTCATTAGGCACCTGCGTCACGAAGGGGAATGCCACTACCGCACCGAAGCTTTTTGGCTGTGATCCCACGTTTGCTTATCAGAGCTTCCGGAATGCCTATCCGGGGGAAACTGGGATGAGGAATATCTTCAGGCTGCCGGGACAAACCAACCTCGATGCCGGGCTCAGCAAGTCTTTCAACCTGCCGTGGAGCGAGAAACAGAAGCTGCAGCTTCGCTGGGAGGTTTTCAACGTTGCTAATTCCCAGCCGTTGGGTGTGCTCGACAATAGCCGGAGCGGATTCGGCATAGCATCCGATCCTTTGGTTAGGAATCTTCAGCCTGCAAAGAACTTCTCCAACTTCACGGCGATTCAGGCCACGGCCGCTCCCCGCTCCATGCAGGTGGGACTGCGATATTCGTTCTAGCTGTGGGTCGACGTTGGGGGGGAAACCCGGCCACTACAAAACACCGCCGGGAAACTCTCGTTTCCCGACGGTGTTTTGTAGTGCAACTTATAGAACATACCTAGGAGGAGTTTGGCAAATTCGTTTACATGAGGCAGGCATCCTCATAAGGAGGGCGATGCGCGGAAGTGCAGTTAAGGACGGTCGGGGCTTTCGAGAGCTTCGTGGACGGCCCAAACGGTGACGATGATGGCGAGTGAGATGGGTATCCAGATGAATTTTGGCTTCTTGGCAAGAGGCAGCCTATCGCCGTTGGTGCCTGCGCCGCGCGGTCCTTGCGGCCCTGGTTCCGCCGCAGTGGGATCGAGAACGATGCAATAGGAGGCGCCTTCGGGGATCTCGCGCACGTCGTCCTCGACGGCGATGCGCAGCGAGGCACGAATGCTTTTGACCAGGAATTCCTTGGGATTCAAGACCATGACTTGTCCGATGGTGGGCAGGTCGGTGCTGGGGCGAATTACTGCCGCGGCGACATGGAGGGTAAAGGCCCTGGAATTCGCGGTGGAGAAAACGGCAGAGCCGGTGGTGAGGATGGCGGCGGGACGGTCGTTTTCCTGAGTTAGAGTTGCACTGCTGGAGCCGGAAAGCAACAGACGTGCCGCGCCAGCGTGGATCTGGAGGCTGCCGCCTGTTTCGGTGCGCAACTTGTCGCCTGGGAAAATGGTCGTACCTGCGGAAGCATTTCCCGCGGCGAGATGAGCGCGGTCGGCGTAAACAATCGCGCCGAGGGAAGAAGAGGAA
>QIAL01000803.1 GCA_003225535.1 Acidobacteriota bacterium
GGCCTTAAAAACGTTGAATCGTACGACGACCTCAAGGTAGCGGCGATTCTCAACGAGATCGGCGGGAAGGACCACACCGGAATGCGAGAAGTCGGGGTGCCTGCAGTTTTTGGAATGAATTTCCAGGCCATCAGCGTCGCGCAAAAGACCGCCGGTGGGGGTTACCTCGACGGGAGCGGTCGTCCAAGCCCACCACTGGATGACGCCTTGGTCCATACGGATCAGTCCATCGGAAAGATCATGGCCCGCCTCCAGGAGCGACACTTGCTTGTCTCTACGCTCGTCATTATCACTGCCAAGCATGCAGATTCTCCAATTGATCCCGCAAAGTTGAAGCATGCTGACCTGGAACTCATCCCCAGGACTCTCAACGCCGTTCATGAAGGATTGTTGGCCGGTGTGGAGCAAGATGGAAGTGTTGCCTTGCTATGGCTCTCAGATCAGAACCGGACGGCTGAGGTGGTCACTGCATTGCGAAAGATCCAGGAACAGGCAGGCATTCAGGAAATCTATTCGGGCGAATCATTGAAACTCTTGTTCAACGATCCAAAGAGCGATCCACGTGTGCCAGATATCATAATTCAGCCGACCCCTGGACAAATCTACGTGGATGCGGGTGGCACATTCATCGCGGAACATGGCGGCAATGCGAACTCGGATCGAAACGTTCCACTTCTTGTAGCTCACCCGCAATTCAATCATCTGGAAATCAAGTTTCCCGTGCAAACATCGCAGATTGCTCCCAGCATCCTGAAAGCACTAGGGCTGAACCCTGACAAATTGGAAGCGGTAAGAATTGAAAAAACGCCGGAGTTGCCAGGTCTGGATCTCGATTTACCTCGCAGAGCAAATCTGCCGCCCACGAAAAAACAGTGACATCAAACCGAGTGAGAAAGATCACGAGGCTTACGACAGATCGAACCGACTTGGCGTGCTTCTGAAGAGTCTTTTCGATTCAGCGTCATCTTCAACACTTCAGCCAGGTGCATCACCGGCTTGCCGGTGCCTTGGAGGATCTGCTCGCGGCAGCTGAATCCGTCCGTCACTATCAATGTGTCATGCGCGGCATTCCGAACAGCCGGCAACAGAACTCGTTCTGCCACAGCCTGTGATACCTCAAACTTGTCTTTCTGGAATCCGAAAGGCCCGGCCATTCCACAACATCCGGAATCCAGGGATTGCACCTCTGCGCCCAACCTTCGCAGTAGCGCTTCCTCATGATCCATTTTCATCAGCGCCTTTTGGTGGCAGTGGCCATGGAGCAGAATTCTTATTGAGCATTTGGACGAAGGATAGTCTGGGGCGTATTTCTGCAGAAACTCGCTGAGAAGGAATGTCTGGCTCCGGAGCCTGTCGGCCTGGTCATTGGTGGGAAACAGATTGTGCAGCTCATCTCGAAACACGGAAGCGCAACTCGGCTCCAATACAACTATCGGCAGCCCCGCGTCAATCTGAGTACCGAGCGCATTCATGATTTGGCGTAGTTTGTTCTTGGCTCTCTCCAGCATGCCAAAGTCATAGAGAGGTCGCCCGCAGCACAAGGGGCGTAGCGAACAAATCACGTTGAAGCCCGCATCCTCAAGAACTTCCAGCGCGGCTCGGCAAGTTTCCGGATGAAAGTAGTTGTTGAACGTATCCACCCATAGAACGACTTGCTGGGTGTTGAGCGGCGCAGATTGCAAACTCTTGTCTTCGCCGAAGATGGAAGGACGCTTCCGTCGTACCCATTGCCTAAAGCTCATCGTCGCCAGTCGCGGCAATTGCCGCTGCGGAGCTAAGCGCAAGAGTTTTTGAAGCAGGTAACGGGATCCCAGTGCCTGGCTGAAAAAGTTTGCGATTCCTGGGATGATCGAGCCGATCCTTGCCCACTGCTCCACCAGGCCAAACGCATAAGCATTCAACGGTCGCCGCTTCTTTTCGTAACAGTGCGACAAAAACTCCGCTTTGTAGGTTGCAATATCGACGTTTGCAGGGCATTCCGACTTGCAGGCCTTGCACGAAAGACAAAGCTCCAGGGCTTCCTTGACGTTTTCGTCTTCCCAGCCGCCGCGGATCACCTCGCCCTGAAGCATCTCAAAAAGCATGTGAGCGCGTCCCCGCGTGCTGTGTTCTTCTTCCAGCGTCACCATATAACTCGGGCACATCGCGCCGCCGTCACCCTTCCGGCAGGCTCCGAGTCCGATGCAGCGGA
>QIAL01000804.1 GCA_003225535.1 Acidobacteriota bacterium
GAAGGGAAGCCGAGCACCTGACGGAACTCACGGTGTACGCCACGACTCTGGCCACCAATTACATGACGCGCGGAAAGTTCGTGCAGCCGTGATTTCCGCCTGGACCAAGATTATGATGGAGAGAAGAACTCACCCAAGCATGGAATGGAATCGGCCATGAAGATCGCAGTCCTCTATGACGTCTGGGAGGAGGAAGGTGAGGTCCAGGAACCACCCGAGCCCAAGCCCAAGCCTTCCGCTCGTAAGACGAACAAGCGGGCAAAGAAAAAAAGAGAGAAGGAAGACCGGGAAGAAATTTTCGAAGCTCTGGAGAAGCTCGGCCACGAACCTTTTTACCAGGTGCTGGATGGAACGCCGCAGTGCCTAAATTCGCTGGCAAAGTGCGAGGCCGATCTGGTTTTCAATCTTACCGAGTCGTTCGCGGGCGACGATACCAAGGAAATGCATGTCGCCGCCTATCTGGACTTGCTGGGCCTGAAGTACACCGGGGCTGGTCCGCATGCCACTTTTCTGGCGCAAGACAAATCCATTGCCAAAAAAATGTTTGGCTTTCATGGCATACGCACGCCGTTCTTTGCGACGTCTTACCGGGGAAGCATCGAGCACGCGCACGATATTTCCTTTCCGCTGATCGTGAAGCCGCTTTCGGAAGATGGCTCGATCGGAATCAATTCCAATGCGGTGGTGGATAGCGTGAAGGAACTGATGGAGCGGGTGGAGGATATTCAGGACGAGTTCGACTCGCCCGCCATCATCGAGGAATACATTGAAGGCCGCGAAATTTACGCAGCAATTCTCGGCAGCTACGAATATGCGCAAGCACTGCCGCTGGTGGAACTCGACTTCTCCAAACTTCCCAAGGGCACTCCCAAGATCGCCAGCTATGACGTGAAGTTTGAAAAAGACGCGGAGGCTTACAAGCTTACGAAGTCCAGCCTTGCCGAGGACCTGGATGAGGAAACCAAGGAGCGCCTGACGCAAACCGCGCTCGCCGCTCATCGCGCGGTGAAATTACGCGACTATGGACGCATTGATATGCGCCTGTCGAACAAGGGTGAGGTGTACGTGCTTGAGGCGAATCCGAACCCATGGCTATCCAGCAAGCAGGAATTCGCCATGGCCGCCAACGCCTCTGGCCGATCTTATACACAGCTGATCGGAGAAATTGTAGAGCTGGCGATGGCGCGCTACCGGCCCCGGAATTAGTTGCCAGCTCACACCTGGGTTGGTTCCAACTTCATTCGTCCAGAATAAATCGCCATACCCACCACTGCATCCAGGCCCATTTGATGTAACCGGTTCACCTCGTCCTGAGTGGTGATACCGCCGGCAACGATCAATTGCCGAGAAGTCACAGCTCGCAGTGCACGAACCACATCGAGGGGGATGCCCTTCATCAGGCCTTCGCCGTCGATGTGTGTGTATAGGAATGCGCTGCAGTAGGGCTCAAGGGACTTCATCATCTCCGCAGGAGAAATGCTGGTCGTTTCGCGCCAGCCTTGGATAGCTACCTGTCCAGCTTTGGAATCGACCGCAAACGTCAGGCGCTCAGAACCGAAGTGTTCCGCGAATTCTTCAGCCGTCGTGAGGTCAATTGCATTGTCTTTGATTAAAACCGAACCCAGAATGATCCGCTTGGCTCCGCGAGCGAGTACATCGGCTGCGTCTTGGAGAGAGCGGATGCCGCCGCCGACCTGGCATACCAGTCGCGTAGTGAAGCGATCGAGCAGGGCGCGATTGTTGCCATTGCGGAGGGCAGCATTGAGATCGATCAGCTGCACCAGGGGATAGGAGGCAAAGCGGACGATCCATTCCTCGAAATCGTCGAACTCCAGCGCCTTCCTTTGGCCTTGCACCAGTTGCACGATCTTGCCGTCCATGAGATCGATGGAAGGAATCAGCATGGCCACCTCACGGAAATGCCTGCAGTGGAGAGCGTTTGTTTCAATTCGGCGAGCACAGTGGTTCCGTAGTGCAGAATGGAAGCCGCCAGCGCGGCGTCGGCATGGCCATCGCGAAAGACATTTACGAAATGCTCCGCACCTCCGGCACCGCCTGACGCGATCACCGGAATGCGGACTGCGTCGGAT
>QIAL01000132.1 GCA_003225535.1 Acidobacteriota bacterium
TGATGTCGGGACCGGGCGCAATTGGCGTTGTCATGGCTCTCGCAGCGAATGTCGACAACTGGGAAGCATACGTGGGGATGGTGATCGGCATCTCTGCCATCGCGTTGAGCGTGGTGCTGTTCTTCTGGCTGGGCGGTCCACTGGTGCGCCGTTTGGGACCGAGCGCGGTGGGCGCCATCAACAAAGTTTTCGGCTTTCTGATCCTGGCGATCGCCGTTCAGTTAGTTTCGGACGGCATAGCCGATTTCAGGAGTTGAATGCAAATCCCAGCTTCGCCCGAATCAACCGGCTCCTAAATCGAGCCGGAACTATCATTCTCCTGATTGCGTACCAAGAGGTGGCGCTGGTGGGCCCAAAGAGGTGCTCCATGTCTCAAAGATCCTTAGTTCAGGCTTTACAACTCCACAAAGCTCTTCTGTTGTGTTTCTTTCTGGTGCCGCTTTGCGCGGCGAGCGACTGGAGTTATGAAGAGACGCACACCGACTCCCGCGAGTTCGTATCCGGTGGCTACCTGCATGTTCGCGTCAGTGTTGGCGACGTGCACATCAAGCGCGGCGATTCCGCAAAGATCAGGCTGGAATACACCGTGAAATCGCGCCGGGAGAGCAATGTGAAACAGGCCCGCGTCGATTTCAACATTCGGGGCAACGACGCTACCGTCGAATTCCACGCTCCCACAGGCGGCAACACGCAGTTTGATGTTGAGCTGGAAGTTCCCGTAAGTACTCGTCTCGACGTTCATCAGAAGGTCGGGGATTTAACAGTCGATAGTATCGAGGGCGACAAAGACCTGAGCCTGGGAGTCGGCGATATCCGGGTTTCCACTGGGCGGTCCGGCTATCGTCTGGTCAATGCGAGCACGGGTATCGGCGACGTCAACAGCGATGGCTACGGCGAGACTAGCGGCTGGCTGGGCAAGACGCTCAAGTATCACGGGGACGGGAAATATGAAATGCGCGCGCACGTTGGCGTGGGAGACATCAAACTGGAAGGGCAGTAGCGAACGCTCCTGGGCACGAAGAAGACTCGTTGGTGCCGATCTTTGTTACATTTTCCGAACTAGGCCTTCCCGGCTGTTGACAATAGTCTGGACTCTGCTAGAGTGTGTCCCGCCAAGTAGGCTTCCCCCCGTCTCGAGGTCACATGGCGCCTTCCAGAGTGGTTGGTAGTACTTCTGCGCAATCTAAAGCTCATCACTGTGACAATGATCCGATCACCTTCGATCAAGTGCTTGATCGCGAACTGGATCGGGTCAACGATTCCCGCACGAAACGCGATGTGCCCGTTGAAGCGCATCCGGACAACCTGATCGGACTGGCATTCTCCGGGGGAGGCATCCGCAGCGCGACGTTCAACCTCGGAATTCTGCAGGCGTTGGCGCAGAAAGGACTGCTGCGCAAATTCGACTACCTGTCGACAGTTTCCGGAGGCGGATATATCGGATCGTGGCTGGCGGCGCTGACCCGACGGCTTACCGCTCCTATGGCTGTGCCCTCGTTTGACGAGGTCGAAAAGGCGCTAAGCCCATGCAAGTACGAACCCCTCCGGCGCAGCGAAACTCCGGTCGTGCATTGGTTGCGGTTGTACAGCAACTACCTGACGCCGCACACGGGAGTCGTTTCCGGGGATACATGGGCCATGATCGGAACCTGGCTGCGCAACGTCATCCTGAACCAGGCAATCCTGGGAATGATCTTTGTAAGTGCCTTCGTGCTGTGCCAGAGTGCGCTGTTGCCTCTGGTGAAGATGGAGGACAACGACGACGGCATGAATTTCCTGATCGCCGGCGGCATCGTGCTTTTTCTGGCGTGCGTGTCGATGGCTGTCAATGTGGTAGTCGAAGCTCCGCCCCATGAGATCCCCAAGACCTGGTTTCAAAGAATCAAGGCATGGTTGCGAAGGATTCAGGTCACCTTGACTGTGATGCTGCCATTTGTGGTGGCGTGCGTTCTGTTGAATTGCGCTCTGTGGCAGAACTTGTACTTCGCCGATAAATCCATCGGCTTATGGGCCGCAGCTGGAGCAGTTTTTTATTTTGTGGTGTGGGGAATTGTTGCGCTGATGGCTTTGGGCCGGCGCAAGTTGCGCCAGCTTCACGGGAAACCGATTAAGCTGATGATTTCCGTCACGGCGTTGCTGGTCTTCTCACCGGTGGCAGGAGCAGCCGGGGGCTGCCTGTTGTTTGCTTACGCTTTGCTGCTGAGGCACCTACCATCCTGGATTGACACCAGCACAGACTGGGTAGTCGTAGTCTTTGGCAGCGGCGTGCTGATGGTGATTACGTTGCTGGCGGGGATATTGCACCTGGGACTTGTGGGGCGTGGCTCCATGGACGTCGTCCGGGAGTGGTGGGCGCGGCTGGGCGGTTATCTGATGCTGATTACCCTGGGCTGGCTTCTACTGGCCGGAACAAGTGCATTTGCGCCCTTGGGAGTGCGCTGGCTATTCACTTTTAAGTTGTCGTCCTTTACCGCCATCGGGTTCTGGGTTCTGCACAACTTTGCAGGGGTGAAGGCCGCCAGCAGCGTAAAGACCAGCGGGAAAAATACCTACGATCCGAACGCAAAGAAGGACAGCGCTGCACCGTCCGATTCGAAGGCCGAAAGCGGCTCATGGATTTCAAAGGTGCTCGAGTCACCGCGCGTTTTGAATGCGGTGGCGAAGGCGGCGCCTTATGTGTTCATCGTGGGACTGGTGCTGCTGCTGAGCACCGCGGTGCACATCGCTACCGGCCTCGCGTTCCACTTCGAGGACACGGCGAAGCTCTGGAGTCTCAACAGCGGTCTGAAATTGCCTGCATTATCGGAGCAATACTGGGCAATCCTGGAAGGCGCTCCACGAGTCTGGTTGCCATGCATCGGCGGGATCTTCATCCTGGCTGCGATCGGGTTGTCATGGCGTGTGGATGTGAATGACTTTTCCCTCCATCACTTCTACCGGAACCGGCTGGTGCGGTGTTATCTAGGCGCTTCGAATCCTGAGCGGATGCCAGAGCCCTTCACGGGATTCGATCCTGGCGACGACGTGGCACTGTGCGAACTCGCGGATAATTATCCGGGACCTTATCCAATTCTCAATGCTGCCCTGAACATCACTGGAGGCGAGGAACTGGGATATGCAACCCGGCGGGCGAAATCCTTTGCGTTTACGCCACTATTCTGCGGATACGAACTTGGTGCTTCCGGCGAGGGCATGCAGCGCTTCAGTTGCACGGATGGCTTTCTGCCCAGCTACTCGAAGACAGAGTGCGGACGGTCGGCGGCTGGACTTGGCAAGTTCGGCGCGGAAGGCGGCATTTCTCTGGGCACGGCCATGGCCATCTCAGGGGCGGCGGCTAGTCCGAACATGGGCTATCACACAAATCCCGCAACAGCGTTCTTCATGGCTCTGTTCGATGTGCGATTGGGCTGGTGGATGGGAAATTCGCGCGACCCGAAGAAATGGAAGAGCACGGGACCGGCGCTGGGACTCGGTTATCTATTCTCTGAAGTAATTGCGAACAGCGATCAGCAAAAGGGATATGTCTATCTCTCGGATGGCGGGCATTTCGAGAATCTGGCCGTGTATGAACTGATCCGGCGACGCTGCCGGGTGATCGTGGCTTGCGACGCGGATGCGGACGGGAGCTATCAGTTCGACAATCTGGTGAGCTTGATCGAGAAGGCGCGCACGGATTTCGGAGCGCGCATCGAAATTGATTATGGATCGACCCGCCCTTCCGACGGCGGCCGAGAAAGCCAGCATAACTGTGTATCAGGGACGATTTATTACGACCCACATGATCCGACAGATACTGGAACTTTGATCCTGATTAAGGCCGGGATGCCGGTGAGAGGAGCTGCGCCGTCGGGACCTTGTGATCGAAAGCTGCCGGATGACGTTTGGCGATACTGCGACCAGCATCCAACGTTTCCCCATGAGAGTACCGCGGATCAATGGTTTGATGAGTGGCAGTTCGAGAGTTATCGGGCATTGGGCGAATACATTGGGTGCAACGCGGCCGACGGAATCAGGAAAGCGATCGACGACACACTGGAACTTTCAAAACCCAGGCCCGTCCCGATCGCTGAATCATCGGATGACCTGGCGGCAGTTAGCGGATAAACGCGTCAACCCTCATCCGGCACTGGGGCATCTACTGAACAGGTGGATACTCTATGGCCAGCACAAAGCAAAGAAACGCGGCGCGCCGGAATATCAAGAAAGCGGCGGCTGCTGCCCGAAAGAAACGAACGATTGCACATCTTCCCAAGTCCGTGCGGACTGCTTTAGGGAAGCAGGCAGCGAAGGTAGCCAAGCAGAAACGCAAAGCCGCATGATAAAGCGCCGGCTGCCAAGGTTACGCTCCGATCATCTTCTTCAGCTCTAAGGCGTTCTTCGGCGCAAAGCCAGCCTGGTCGTTATCGAAATACACGAAGACGTGCTTAAGTCTCCTGCGCCACGCTTCGATTCTCTTCGCCCAGTTCCGCAAAATCTGACGGCTGTAGTCGCCTTGGTATTTATTGCCCGGTCCATGTAAGCGTACATAGGTGAAATCCGCAGTGATTTCGATGGGCGATTGGAAGCCGGCAAGTTCATAGATACAGTAGGCGGCGTTATGGCGGCGCAGTGCTTCGTACACGGGCGCGACATTCCAGGTCGGATTGCGAAATTCGAAAGCGTAGCGATGCGTTCGAGGAAGTGCAGCGAGAAACTGATCCAGCCTGTCCACATTCATCTTCCAACTTGGAGGAAGTTGAAACAGAATCGGTCCAAGTCGTCTGCCCAGCTTTTCTACCAGTGAAATGAATTTCTCTTTGGCGCTTTCAGGGTCGATCAGTTTTCGGTTGTGAGTGATGTAGCGACTCGCCTTTACCGCAAAACAGAACTCTGGAGGTGTTTCGCGACACCAGCTTTCCAAGGCGGTTGCGGCCGGAAGGCGGTAGAAGCTGTTGTTGATCTCAACCGTATCGAACTTCTCGGCGTACCAGCGAAGCATTAGGGCTGGCCGCATGGCAGGCGGATAGAAGGCGCCGATCCAATGCTTATAGTGCCATCCCGAGGTGCCGATGTGAACTTGCATGGCAATTGGATGTCAGATGTTCGGGGGATCGTTCGACGGTTTTTGACGGCACTGATCGGTTAGGCGGACTCGCGGCGTTTCGTGACGCGAGGCAGCAGGATCAGGATCAATCCGTAGAAAAGAAGCGAGACTACTAGCGATGCGGCGTTGCCAAAGCGCAGGTCTTCCACGAGGAGTTTGAGCGTTCCGAGCGCGACGACCGCGTATGCGAGCCACGCGAGTTCAATCCGCCTCTGGAACGAACCGAGGAGGCCAAGGGTGAGCGCGACGGCACAGATCACCACCGTGCGAATCACAGAGAGGCTCGATGGGACTAACTCGAGGTGCCGGGAGGCGAGGCCGACAATCGCAGCGATCGCGAGGGCCGCGCCGGTGAAGGCAACCATGGCAGCGGGTGTCACCCACAGCAGACGGCGGCGGCCCTGATCCTGTTCGGTGGGTGCGCCGAGCCCGTAACAGGAGGCGGCGGTAATGGCGACAATCCAGACTCGCCAATCAGGAATTCCTGGAACATTCTCGGAAAAGGCATCAGCGGTATACGCCGGCAGAGTTGAGGCGATGGTCGCGGCGACGAGATAGAAACTCGCGTGCATCCCGAGACTGAGCTTGCGGGTTCGCGTGTACACCAGTGTCGCTGCGGTCGCGGCTGCACACAGAAACAGAATCTGCAGGTTCGCTGGAAAGAGCAGGAAGTTTCCCGCCAGAAGGAGCGCTGCCGCCCACGTGGCGGAGACACGACGATTGAGCGCGTGGGCGTCTTCTGTAAACCTAGACAAGGCTCCCCAGTAGCAAACTGCAGCCAGAAGGATGAATGCAGCGCCAAGGGGACGCGCGATGGAGCCGTGAGTCGCGCGCAGAACCCCGTACGACGTGAGCGCAAACGCAATCACCGCCTGGCCGATCTCGAAGATTGTGATCGGATGGCGCAATGCGAAGCTGCGAACTCCGATGCTGACGCCGTAGATCGCCAAAAGCAGAAAGCACAGCGTCGCGATCGTCCCTCCCGCAGCGGGATGGTAGCCCTCGGGGATAGAGTCCGATGCGAGAACAAATACCAGCAGCCAGACTGCGAAATCCGCCGCCAAGGCAGGAATGGCTCTCAGGGTGAGGCGGTGTCCCAGGCAGGCAGCCGCTTCGGTCACCAGCGCCACGGCCAGCAAGGCAGCGGTGAGCGGGACGAGTTCGTGGGTTTCGATAATCAGTGCCAGCGCAGTGATGACGGATGATAGCGTCGCTATCCATGGAATCAGTTGCAGGTCACTTCGCCATGCCAGCGCGATGGTGAGCACAACGAATGCGACTGTCACAGCGGCCGCGACTGCCGGCGAAAGAACCTGGAAGCGCACCGTGGATTCCCACAACAGTGGCGAAAGAATCAGCGTGGATGTGATGCCGTACGTGATGCTGGCAAAACGGCTCGCAGCGTGGATGCGTACCGCCCAAACCATCCAGAAGGACGCATACAGGATCGCGACGAAGAGCACCGGCAATTTCGGAGCCGAGTTCGATTCGGCAATCGCTCGCAACAGATACGCGCCGGCGATACCGAGAACCGCTTTGCCGAGGATCGGCACCGCACCCGACGGCGTCTCGAGGGGAGGGAATCCCCGCCATGTGGCGGGAGGGCGCGGACGCTGCAGTCGGGTTTCTGATGAAAGAGCTTCCAATGCGGGCGAGTTGCCGACGGGGCAGGGATCCTTCGACTCCGCAAGTGCTTCACTTCGTGAAGCACTTGCTCCGCTCAGGATGACAGATTGTGTTTCGAGGGCGGCGACGCGGTGTTCGATGGAGCGAAGTTGTGCGCTGAGTTGTTCCAGTGCTAACGCAATGTTGTCGACAGCTTGCGGCATGTGGAACTCCGCATCTGCCCGAAAGGGGCTAGTTCGTTCCGTGAGCCGGAGCTGTACCGGAGGCGGAGATGGTTCGCGCGTCCGGCCAGGGCGGCAGGAGTTTTACCAAGACCCAGAGAATGGCGAAAGGAAGAAGCATCAGCACGATCGCGGTCAATAATCCTTCGCGTGTGGCAAAGCTCATCTTGTACGTGGTATATCCGAGGAAACTCTTCGAGAAGAGCTGGCCACCGATTACGACATTCCAGCGCATCGCGAAGATGCCGACTACTGTGAGGCAGCCGGCAAGCGCATAGATCCGCTTGCGAGCGATTTCGGTGAGCTTCAGGATCTGGGTGAGGCCGAGCAGAGCGATCGGTGTCACCGTGCCCAACAGAATCTGCACGATTACCTGCGACTTCCACAAGCGAGTGTGCACCATGAAATCGAGACTGCGGAACGATTCGTCAGCTTCGTAGATGCGCTGGATCAGGTCGAGCATTTCAAGGCTGAAGTCGATGATGAACGTGTACATCAAATACTGCGCGATCTTGTCCAGGCAGTGGATGTCGATGTCGCGACCGCGTAGTCGACTGGAGAGCATGTAGAGCAGCATTACTGCGGCGATGCCGGAAACCATCGCGGAGAAGATGAACACGATCGGCATCAGCGGCGTGGACCACCATGGGTTAGCTTTCACGGAGCCGAAAATAAAGCCCACGTATCCGTGAAGCAGGAAGGCGGAAGGAATGCCGATTAGGGTGATGAAGTAGCCGAGTCGATCGTCGATCCGCAGCGCCCGTTCGCTGATGTTGTCGGAGCCAAAGGTGAGGAAGCGATAGACGACCCGGACGATGCCGGTCGATGTTTTGGACTTCAAGACGATGTCGCGACGGTAGTCGAGCCAGATTTCGAGCAGCAGG
>QIAL01000805.1 GCA_003225535.1 Acidobacteriota bacterium
TGCGGCCCATCGCAATGATCGCGTCGGTGATGCCCACGTCTTCCGGGTTGCCGGGAATGTCGCGAATGAACGAACGATCGACTTTGATCGTGTTGATCGGAAACTTCTTGAGATTCGAGAGCGAAGAATAGCCGGTGCCGAAATCGTCGATGGCGAGTCGCACGCCGATCTGCTTCAAGCCATTCAGCGTCTTGATCGCCTTTTCCACGTTGTGCATCAACATGCTCTCGGTTATCTCGAGCTCGAGCAGCGCGGGATCCATGCCGGTATCCTCGAGGATGTCCGCCACGTCGTGCAGCAGGTTTTCGTCGTTGAATTGACGCGCCGAAAGATTGACCGCCATCGTCAATTCGGGAAGTCCCTCGCGTTGCCATGCGACGTTTTGCAGGCAGGCACTCTTGAGGACCCAGCGGCCAATCGGGATGATCAGCCCGGTCTCCTCCGCGATCGAAATGAATCGCGTCGGTCCCACCCACGTCTTCCGGGTTGCCGGGAATGTCGCGAATGAACGAACGATCGACTTTGATCGTGTTGATCGGAAACTTCTTGAGATTCGAGAGCGAAGAATAGCCGGTGCCGAAATCGTCGATGGCGAGTCGCACGCCGATCTGCTTCAAGCCATTCAGCGTCTTGATCGCCTTTTCCACGTTGTGCATCAACATGCTCTCGGTTATCTCGAGCTCGAGCAGCGCGGGATCCATGCCGGTATCCTCGAGGATGTCCGCCACGTCGTGCAGCAGGTTTTCGTCGTTGAATTGACGCGCCGAAAGATTGACCGCCATCGTCAATTCGGGCAGTCCCTCGCGTTGCCATGCGACGTTTTGCAGGCAGGCACTCTTGAGGACCCAGCGGCCAATCGGGATGATCAGCCCGGTCTCCTCCGCGATCGAAATGAATCGCGTCGGTCCCAACGTGCCGAGATCCTGATGTTGCCAGCGCAGCAGCGCTTCGACACCGGTGATGCGCCCGGTCGGAAAGTCGATCTTCGGCTGAAAATGCAACGCGAACTCGTGGCGCTCCAGCGCTCGCCGCAGGCTCGATTCCAGCGTGAGGCGCTCGAACGAGTTGGCATTGAGCTCTTCGGAATAGAACTGGAAATTGTTCTTCCCCTCCGCCTTCGCCTGGTACATCGCGACGTCGGCGTTCTTCATGAGTGTCGGTTCGTCGGCGCCGTCCTTAGGATAGGTCGTGATGCCCACGCTCGCCGTGATCCGAAACTCCTGCCGCAGCAGGACCAGCGGGCGGCCGATCGCCGTGAGAATCTTCTGCGCGACGGCGCTGGCGTGCGTTTCCTCCGTGACGTCGGCCAGCAGGACGACGAACTCGTCACCACCCAGCCGCGCCACGATATCGTGCTCGCGCAACGAGCTCTTGAGCCTCTTCGCGACTTCGTTCAGCAACGAATCGCCGGCTTCGTGTCCCAGCGTGTCGTTGATCGTCTTGAATCGATCGAGGTCGATGAACAGTACCGCCAGGCAGTTTTCATGGCGCCGCGCGTGGCTGATGCTGCGGGTCAACAGCTCGCTGAACATGCGCCGATTCGGCAGACCCGTCAGGCTGTCGTAATAGGCGAGATACTGAATGCGCTCGGCCGCAGCCTTGCGCTCGTTGATTTCGTTCTGGAGCAGCCCGTTGGCGCTGTGGAGCTCGCTCGTTCTGGCAACCACGCGGTCTTCGAGCTCGCGTTGATGCAGCGCGAGCTCGGCGCGGCTCGCATCCAGCTCCTTCGCCATCTCGTTGAACGCGTTGGCGAGAATGCCGATCTCATCCCTCGGCGATGCAAGGTTTGATTCCGAATAGTCGCCCTTGGCGACACGCTCGACGCCGCGTTGCAGATTCTTGAGGCCCGTGACGACTTTGTTGGCGACACGGAATCCGAGCACCGTCGCGAGCAGCACGCAACCGATCGCGAGCGCAGCGCTCAGATACAAATCCAACCGCTCCGCATCGAGAAGATCTTCGTAGATCTGCGTGTATTCGACGATGACGGCGCCAACGATCGCGCTGTCGCGCTTTGCGTGGTTCTTCCGCAGCGGAACGACGAGCTGCTTCGCGCCGTCTATATGAAGGTCATTCTGCTCGACGAAGGTTCTGACTTTTCCATCGCCCATCGTCGATGCGACTTCGTTGCCGCCATCGTGGGTGAATACCTGGCCGATCTCGCTCTTGTTCGCATCCGCGATTCCGCGCTTGTTACGATCGACGATGACGACGTCACGTTTGAAAATCGCATTCAGTCCCTCGACGTAGGTCTCGAGCAATTCGGGCCTGCCATCCATCTCGTCGGAGGCTGTAAAGGCGATCAGGTCGGCGAAGTGCTCGGCTTCGAGGAGGGCGGCGCGCTCGACCCCTTCGAGCTGCAGGACGAACATCGCCACGACGCCCGTCGCGATGACGAGCGAAAGCGCCGCGAGGGCGGCGCCGAGTTTGAGCCGAAGGCTGATGAACTTCTTGAACGCCACGAAGCCGGGCCGCTTTCCAAACGAGGAATGGTGTCATCCTAGGCAACAACCATGCCGTCGGTGGGACCTGATGGACCCCTTCACGTCGC
>QIAL01000806.1 GCA_003225535.1 Acidobacteriota bacterium
GCGAGATCTTACGACAAAGAACTTGCAACCACCAAGTTGAATGACGTATACGGACACCTCCGGAGCGAATTCAACAACCGTTTGTCGAAAGCCAAGGAATCCACCACCTCGGCACCTGCACCTGCATCGGCGAACTATGCATCTGGTAATTCTTCCGCAAAGAAATCTAAGAAGCACAACAACAAGGGCAAAGGTTCCACCCCTACGCCTTCTGTTCCTTCGTCGGCCCCCACCGACGAATGTGGTTATTGTCACAAGACAAACCACACCCGAGACGACTGTTATGCATGGAAGATGAAGCTCTTCTACGAACTTCACAATCCTCCACTTACCTCGAAGAAACCAAAGCCTTTGAAGTCTTCCCATCCATCTGGGAATGTCGCATGCTATGAATCTGGATATTCTACAGCCGTACTCAATATCGAACCGTCTAAAATGTTGTCGGACTCACCATCGGACATTTGGGTTATCGATTCCGGAGCCTCAAATCATATGGTTCCATTGGATAAGTCCTGTTTTACGGACTATTCCACCGACTTGCCAGGTCCCAATACTATCAAAGGGATCAATGGGAACACCAAAGTTCTCGGCATCGGTAATATTACGCTCAACTCAAATGGAGGCGAGCTGGTACTCTCGGACGTCCTCAACGCTCCTGGATTACCTTATTCTCTTTTGTCGCTAGGCCAACTCATGATGGCTGGTAATAGAATCACGTTCGATGCGCCCTATTGCATCATCGAGAACGATACCGGATTTTATCTCAAATCCAGGTTTGCACCCTCCTTCGGCGCCGCAAGCTCTCTCTTTCGATTCCACGTCGATTTTCCCGTTGCAGAATCCAACCTTGCAACTAGCGCTAGTGAGGACCAGATTGCACTCTGGCATGCCCGTGTCGGTCATGTTGCCACTTCCGGCCTTCCTCACATCGCTAAGGTCACAATCGTACCAGAAAGTTTCAAAACAGCTATCTCTGGCGCCTTTCCAGATCCCGGCATCTGCGAGCCCTGTCTTGAAGGGAAGCAGACACGATTGCCATACCCACCATCAGAACACGATCCTACAGTTCCTCTGGGAGTCATCCACACTGATTCTTGTCATGTTCCTGTTCCCTCCATTAAGGGATACAAGGACTTCGTCACGTTTACCGACGAAGCAACTCGCATGTCATTCGTGTTCTATCTTCGCGACAAGACATCTTCTACCGTTCTCGAAGTATTCGAGAAGTTCAAGGCAAGCGCCGAACTACACTTTTACTCGAAAGGGTACAAAATACAAGCGGTACGTATGGATGGCGGGTCCGAGTACCAAGCTACGTTGAAGGGCTTCCTTGTCGAAAAGGGGATTGATAGTGAGAGAACAACTCACTACTCCCCGGAATCCAATGGGATTTCAGAGCGTCTCAATAGGACTCTCCTCGACATGGCCCGCACAATGTTATTTGGAGCAAACTTACCCAATAAACTCTGGACGGAAGCAATTTCTGCTGCTGTCTATCTCAAGAATCGGCTTCCTCACTCCAGTCTTCGTGGGAATATTACTCCTCACGAGATGTGGTTTGGAATCAAGCCATCTTTGTCCCATCTTCGCGTTTTCGGGTGTGCAGCCCACACTCACATCCCTGAAGAGCGTCGCAAGAAATATGGCGATGGAAAAGTCGACCGTCGCTCAGTCCACACATATTTCGTTGGGTATGATAAATCGGACGCCATTTATAAAATTTGGCACCCGTCAAACAATTCCGTTGTCCGCGCAAGGAACGTCATTTTTGACGAAACTTTATATTATCAGGATGAAGGCGACCTCAATGAGTTACCTCTCTCTACTGAACCATCTGAATTCCAAAATTCAGCAGTACCTGATACTCCAGCAGCCCTGCCTGCTCCTCCAATTCTAATTGAACCTCCTCAATATTTACCGGAACCTCCTCCTCCGGCGATTCCACGATCGATACCAACTGGCCCAACACATTGGCCCATTCCACCCCCTCCGATCGTCGAATCGAGGCACT
>QIAL01000807.1 GCA_003225535.1 Acidobacteriota bacterium
ATCGAGCAGAGAAAGGCAAGACCGGAAGGATGATGGGAGTTGCAGGAATCCGAGCCTGACGAATCTCTCCTGTGCTAGTATCGCTTCGCTTCAATTCCGGGCCCAATCCAATCGAAATGGAGTTGCCCATGTTCCCGGCCGATTGCGTCCCCACTCGCCGACAATTCCTGATGACCGCTGCCGCTGTCACCACCGCGGCGTCGGGAATTGCGCTCGTCCCTGAACTCGCAGTCTCGGAAGAATCCGACGTAAACATCATCGGCCCCAAGAAAGGCTACTCCCCGCAGATCGGAACGCTGGTCTCAATGATGACCTGGATGCGCAAAGTGATGTTGATGTCGGTCAAGGGCATGTCGCAGAAAGACCTGGACTATCTTTTCGACGCGAACTCCAACACCATCGGCTCTCTGCTCATGCATCTGGCCGCGACGGACCGGATCTATCAGATCAACACCTTCGAGGGAAACAACCTCAAAGAATTACCCGCTTCATACAAAGACAAATGGGGCGTGGCGATGGAGCTTGGCGAGCCGGCGCGCAAGCAGATCAAGGGACACGATCTCGACTACTATTTGAACCTGCTAGGCGAAACCCGCGAGCAGACTCTCGCGGAGTTCCGCAAGCGTGACGACGACTGGCTCCTGACCGTCGACAAAACCTGGGGATGGGGACCGACGAACAATTACTGCAAGTGGTTCCACGTCTGCGAACACGAATCGAACCACAACGGCCAAATCAAGTTCCTGAAGAAGCGCATTCCAGGGGCGAAGCCAGACAGCGAATAAGGCCCGGCTGGAGTTGCGCTGCCACTGCC
>QIAL01000133.1 GCA_003225535.1 Acidobacteriota bacterium
GGCGTCGGCTTTCTGCGCGGCTTCGATGGCGTCGCGGATCTTGAGGCGGCTGCCTTCGTCCTGGCCATCGGTGAGAAGAACCATCGCCTTGCGGCCCACTTCTTTGGCCAGCATATCGTGGGCGGAGAGATAGACGGCGTCATAGAGGAGCGTGCCGGGAGCATTCTGTGTGGGGACGGGACCGCCTCCCATGCCGGGGATTCCGCCGCTGGTGTAGTCGACGTTGACTTTGGCTTTGTTCAGGGCGGCCTGGAGACGGTGCGTGTCGCGAGTGAAGTCCTGCAAAAGATCGACGGTGATGTCGAAGCTCATGACGTAGGCTTCGTCTTTGTCGGTGAGGATCTGCTTGAGGAAAGCGCCGCCGACTTCTTTTTCCATGTCGATGACATTGCGCTGGCTGCCACTGGCGTCGATCATGATGCCGAGGGTGAGGGGCAGGTTTGATTCGGCGGCGAAGTATTTGATGGTTTGCGGCTTGCTGTCCTCGGAAATTTCAAAGTCGTCCTTAGTGAGGTTTGGGATGAGGGCGCCGTGCTTGTCTTTGACATTGAAGAATAGTTGGACGACGTTGACGTTGACCTTCAGGGTTTCGGAGGGGTTCTGGTCCGCAGGTTGCTGGGATTGCGCGGGTTGCGAAGACTGCTGCGCCAGGATAAAGGGTGCCACGGCTGCGAAGGCCAAGCCGGACAAAAGTCGGCGAAAGCTGGGGTTCTTGAGCATGGGAACTCTCGAGAGGTTCTTTTGTTAGTCTAATCCTGTAGGTTAGATGCACCAAACGGGGCGGGATTGGCATCCCAAAGGGGTGTAGAAGTGGATTTTTCCCGGTGGGTGGCGATGAGAATGGATATCCAGAAGATTCGGGGGCTTTTCGGACGGTGGAACGCGCATTTTATTTCGCCCCTTCGGGGCTCCGTTACGGTCGCGCCGCATACCCACGGCTTGCGCCGTGGGCTGCATTCTTTCGCCGCTTCGCGGCTGGGTCTGGGGGCGATCGCCTGCGTCATCGTCGTAGGGATATCCGCTGCACAGGCGCAATCCGGCGGCGCGCAGGGGCAGACGCAGAGTCAGACGTCAAATCAGACGCAGAGTCCTGCTAACTCACAGTCGTCGCAGGACATTCCAGATACGCCTTCGGCGGTGCAGCCGCCGGCTCCGAAACCCGCGCCTGAGCCTGAAGCGCCGCCGAAGCCCAGTCAGACGCCAAACCCAAGGCAGCCCTCGACTGACAGTTTCAAACAACCGGGTGATCAGGAGAACCCGGCCCCACCGAAGATGCCGCCGGTGGAAACTGTTCCGCCAGGCAGTATGCCGGAGGCAAGCTCCCAGAGTAGCGCGCCGAAAAATCAGATCAATCCGACGGACGATCTTTACAAAATATCTGTCACCACAAACTTCGTGCAGATTCCCGTGATGGTGAAGGACAAACAGGGACGGCGTGTGGATGGGTTGCTGCCACAGGATTTCACGGTGCTGGAGAACGGCAAGCCGCAAAAGTTGAGCTACTTCACAAGTGATCCGTTTCAACTTTCAGTGGCGGTCCTGATCGATCTGGGCATGGCTGACGTGTCGGTGCAGAAAGTGAATCAGACGTATTCGGCGCTGGTTGGTGCATTCAGCCCTTACGACGAGGTGGCGCTTTATACCTACAGCAGCACAGTCAGCCGGGTAACCGATTTTACGGGCAAACCGGAGAGACTGACTGCGACGCTAGACTCTTTGAAACTGGTGCGAGGACACAACAACGGGCCTCCGGTATTGGGCGGGCCGCTGGGTCCGCAACCGCCGATGGTGAATGGAATTCCGGTGGGCACGTCAGGACCACCACCTGTGTACACGCCCCCGAAGGAAGCGCACGTGTTGAATGATGCGATCCTGCGGGCGGCGTTGGACTTGAGCAAGCGCGACCGCACGCGACGGAAAGTCATCTTCGTCATCAGTGATGGACGGGAGCTTGGCAGCGGGTCCAGCTACAACCAGGTGCTGCACGTTCTGGAAACCCAAGGTATCCAGGTAAAGGCGGTCGTGCTCGATATGGGGGCTCTGCCGGTCTACAAACAAGTGGAGAAGCTTCCCCACGTGTTTCGCCACGGGTACAGCGACATTTTGCCGAAATACACCAACGCCACCGGGGGTGGAAGCGTGTTCACCGAGCTTTCAAGGAACTCGATCGAACAAGCGTATGCGGAGATCACCTCCGAGGCGCGCAACCAGTACACGCTCGGTTACGTTCCTAAGGCGATCGCTTCCAGTTCGGCATACCGCGATATTGAGGTTCGGGTGCTTGGCCATGGGGCGAATCTGAACATCTACACCAAGGCCGGGTATTATCCGATCCCTGCGGCCCGATAAGTCGTTTTTTGGGGCACGAGGGTCCGCAATTTGTGGCGGATTTGGCAGCGGGGTCACGTGAGTAACCTGCGGTCGGTACCCCCCGTATGATATAAAGACCGCGAGCCTCCTAAAAGGGACAGTTGTGCAGGCGGCATCCCGCGAAGGGGTGGCCGCTTTCGAGGAAAGCCTTTGAGTTTCATCAACTTCGCAGCCCGGGAAATCAATTGCAAGATCGTGTACTATGGCGCCGGGCTCGGCGGCAAGACGACGAATCTGCAGGTGATTTATCAGAAGACGGCGGACCAGCAGAAGGGCAAAATGATCTCGCTGGCCACTGAGACTGAGCGTACGCTGTTCTTCGATTTTCTCCCGCTGGATCTTGGGTCGGTGCGCGGATTCAAGACTCGCATTCACCTTTACACCGTTCCAGGACAGGTTTTCTACGATGCCAGCCGCAAATTGATTCTGCGCGGCGTGGATGGGATCGTGTTCGTGGCCGACTCGCAAGAGCAGCGCATGGACGCGAACGTCGAGGCCCTCGAGAACTTGATGTCGAATCTCAGAGAGCACGGGTACGACTTCAACAAGATTCCTTACGTGCTGCAGTTGAACAAACGCGATCTCCCGAACATTCTGCCGATTGATTTGCTCTCCACGGAACTCCGCAAGAAAAATGAGCCCATTGTTGAGGCGGTAGCCTTTCAGGGCGTCGGCGTGTTTGAGACGCTGAAAGAAATTGCCAAGCAAGTGCTGACGGAGTTGAAGGCGGGGGGGTAGAGTCAGTACTCAGTAACCAGTTCTCAGTTCTCAGTTCTCTTTGGGGCTCATCTGAGGAAGTTGCCTGCTGGTTTCTTCCGGGTTGCTTCTTATATTTGGCTTCGCCCGTCTAACGTAGGAAACGTGCATCCAGCCTGATCTACAATTGCTGTCCGCGAAAAAATCCCATTTTTCTGGAGAGAGTCATGTCTGCATTGTGCAGATTGCTGCTAGTGGCCTGCTTTTTGATTTCGGCGTCGTTTGCGTTTTCACAGAACTCTTCGCTGCATGGGATCGACTTGGGCGATCTCGATCGCACGGCGCAGCCGTGCGATGACTTCTATCAATTCGCCAATGGTACGTGGAGGGCAAACAATCCGATCCCGGCGTCGATGGCGCGGTGGAGCCGGCGGTGGCAGGCGGGGGAGTCGGCGAAGGATCGGTTGCGCGAGATTCTGGAGGCGGCGGCTGCTGACAAGAACGCCGCCAAGGGCAGCACTGAGCAGATCATCGGAGATTACTACGGCGCCTGCATGGATGAATCGCGCGTGAATGCGCGCGGCATGGAGCCGGTCAAGCCATGGTTTGCCAAGATCGACAGCGCGCGTGACATCGCCTCGCTGCAAGAGGTAATGGCGGAGTTGCACGACATTCTCGTGCAAGTTCCCTTTGGGATGGGCAGCCAGCCGGACGCGCACAAGCCTGCGTGGGTGCTGGCGGACATTGGCGCGAGCGGGCTCAGCCTTCCAGATCGCGACTACTATCTGAAGCCGGAAGCGCGGTTCAAGGAAGCGCGCGATAAATATGTGGCGCATGTGGCGGCGATGCTGAAGCTGGCCGGATGGGATCAGAAGTCAGCGGCGGCCGGCGCGCAGACGATTATGACAATGGAAACGAAACTGGCGGAGGCTTCGCTCGACAATGTGGCGTTGCGCGATCCTTCGGCCACGGATCACAACACGACATTTGCACAGTTGCAGGCCATGGCTCCGCACGTCGATTGGGCCAGTTACTTCAAGCACAAACAGTTGCCGAACGATGTGGACATGAATGTCGATCAGCCGAAATTCATGCAGGAAGTCGATCGGCAGATGCAGCAGGTTTCGCTGGCGGACTGGAAAGTGTATCTGAAGTGGCAATTGCTGAATTCAGTGGCGAGTTCGCTATCGGCCCCGTTCGTCGAGGAAGATTTCGCATTCAACGGCAAATACCTTGCGGGCATCAGCGAGATGAAGCCGCGCTGGAAGCGCTGCGCGGAATCCAGCGATCAACTTCTGGGGGAAGCGCTGGGAAAAAAATATGTGGAGAAATATTTTCCGCCTGAGGCCAAGGCGCGCATGCAGGAGATGGTGCGAAATCTTCTGGCAGCGATGCGCGACGACATCCTTACGCGTCCGTGGATGAGCGAGGACACGAAAGAGAAGGCGATGGCGAAGATCGCGACGTTCAATCCGAAGATCGGGTATCCGGACAAGTGGAAGGACTACAGCCACGTGGAGATCCGGCGGGATGCTTTCTTCGAGGACATGATTGCGGGAAGGAAATTTGTGGAATCGGACGACCGGGCGCTGATCGGCAAGCCGGTGGATCGCGGGCGTTGGGGCATGACGCCGCCTACATCGGATGCATACTACAACCCGCTGATGAATGAGATCGTGTTTCCCGCGGGCATTCTGCAGCCTCCAGCGTTTGACTTGAACGCGCTGGATGCGGTGAACTATGGCGCGATTGGAGTGGTGATCGGGCACGAAATTTCTCATGGCTTTGATGATCAAGGGGCGCAGTTTGATTTTCTGGGACGACTGCGCAACTGGTGGACAGAAGCGGATCTGAAAAACTTTCAGGCACGCGGCGCTTGTGTGGCGGATCAGTTCGATCACTACTTCATCGAGAAAGATATCCATCACAACGGGAAGCTGGTGCTGGGAGAGAGTATTGGAGATTTAGGTGGAGCGAGGGTTGCGTTTCTGGCGTATCAGAAATCGCTGGAGGGAAAGCCACGGCCGGCAGATGTGGACGGGTTCACGCCTGAGCAGCAGTTCTTTATCGCGTGGGGGCAATTCCGTGGAGATGAGATTCGTCCGGAGGCGGCGCGGTTGATGGTGCAGAGTGATCCGCATCCGATCGCGAAGTATCGGGTGATTGGACCGTTGTCGAATTTGCCGGAATTTCAGAAGGCATGGAGTTGCAAGGCGGATGCGGCGATGGTGAGGGCGGAGGCGAAGAGGTGCGAGGTGTGGTAGACGGGGATGCAACGGCGTCGGGCGGCAGGCATGACCTCAGCCGTCAGACCTCGGACCTCAGGCGTTACGTCGCTGCACCCGCGTGTTTCATTTCTGATCGGTGGCGCTACTCTACTGGTTCGTTCCAGGCTAGGACACGTTTTTCGCGGCTGCTTTTGTGCGCTAAGAGCAGGCCTCGCTGGGTGCGGAGGAATTGCTCTGGGGGGACCTCTAGCGGGGCTTTGTTTTCGATCGCGTCGCGCATGTTCGCGTAGAAGCCGCGGTAGTCGCCGGGTTCGGTTTCTATCTTGCGCGGGCTCTCACCCACTCGGGTGAGGGTTCCCCAGTGTTTCTCGGTTTCGCGTCCCCAGTCTTTGCCCCAGTCGAGTCCGTCGGGGCAGTTGGGGCTACGCAGGATTTCTTCTTGCGGATCCATCCCGTACTTTACGAAGGAGCCTTCGGTTCCGTGCACGAGCAGATGGTGGCTCGGTGCATAGGCGATGATGCGGGCGCGGAGTGTGACTCGCAATTTCGGATATTGCAGGATGACGTCAAAGGCGTCGTCGACTTCGGCAGTTTCCCGCTGACGGAGAGTTGCGGCATAGATGGACTCGGGTTCGCCGAAGAGGACCAGAGCGCCGTCGATGAGGTGAGGGCCCAGGTCCCAGAGAACGCCCGCAGCGGGGAATTCAGGCTTTTCGCGCCAGGCGCCGGGCTTGGCGTCGAGGCGGAAGCGATCGAAGCGGGTTTCGTATTCGGCGACTTTTCCCAGAGTGCCCGCTTGAATCAGCTTTTTCACGGTTAGGAAAGCTCCGTCCCAGCGGCGGTCTTGATAGACGCTGATGAGGAGGCCGCGATCGGCGGCGAGGCGGACTAGCTCCTCGGCCTCGGCCATCGTCGGGGTGAGGGGCTTGTCGACAACCACATGGCGTCCGGCTTCCAGTGAAGCCTTCGTGTACGAGTAATGGGTGTCGTTCGGCGTGGCGACCACGACGAGGTTGATCGATTTGTCGGATAACATCTCGTCGAGCGTTCGAGCGATCCTCACTTCGGGATAGCGGGTTTTGGCGTTGTTGGTCTTGCGCTCGAGGACGCATGCCAGCTCCATACCCTTGACGCCGCGGATCATGGGAGCGTGGAATGCTTGTCCTGCAAGGCCGAATCCTATGAGTCCTACTCGAATCATGTTTCTTCCTTGGAATGAATTATCGGTCTTTGAGGCGACGGACGAATTTTAATCCAGACCAGACTTCGGTGACGGCGCAAACCTTCACGTCGACTAGTCCGGCGGCCAGGCCAATTTCGCGGACGAGGTTTTCGTTGAGGTCGGTGGGTACGCCGGAGGTTTTCTTGGGCCAACTGATCCAGAGCATGCCGGCGGGAGCTAGATTCTTTGCGAGTTGCGTGAATTCCTTTTTTAAAGACGCGGCGGATTTCGTGAAGAGCATGGCGAAATCCAGCGGGGCTTTGGCGTCGCGGGCTAGTTTGCAATTGTCCAGCGATGATTTCAGTTCTGCTACGACTTCACGTGGTGCGTCAATCAGGGATAAGCGGAGGCCATCTTTAATACCCAGCTTTTTCGGAAGCGGAGTACCTGAGTAGCCGGGCATAGGCGTCTCCTCCAAGCTCTGAGTGATGAGCCGAGCGTCTCGTCCCTGCGGGACTGTTGAGGCCAACTGTTTCCTACCCGGCACTTCCGTGCCGGGCTTTCACATGCCGCCGCTTCGCGGCTGGGTTACTGCGCCGGGGCGTACCATCCGCGGCGTGAGCGCACGCGGAGATTCTTGCGGTCATTGGCTACGATTTCGATGGTCCGGTAGCGACCATCATGCTTGAGGTCCGCTGGCTTGTAGGAGATAGCGTACTGGCTGCGGAGTTCGTCCTGAATCGCGGCGAAGGCGTCGGCTACCTCGCGAATCTGGAAAGGGAAGAAGGCGTGTCCGCCGGTAGCATCGGCGATGCGTTCGAGAACTTTGTCTCCCGCACCCTTGGTGCCGCTGACGTTGGTGCTGATGGTGTAGACGATGGCTTCGGCGCGCTGCGCCATTTCGATCGCTTCCTCGCGCGTTACGTGACTCTGGTTGTCGTCGCCATCACTCAGCAAAATGACCGCGCGACGAACCGTTAATCCCTTCGCGTTTTTCAGAAGCTTATCGCGACAGGCATAGTACAGGGCATCGTAGAGAGCAGTGCCACCTCCCGGGCGGAGTTCGTGAACGCCATGGGCCAGAGCCTCCGTGTTGTCGGTGAAATCCTGGGTGACTTCCGGAGTTACATCAAAGCCAATGACGAATGCCTGATCTTTCTGCGGGTGAATGGTCTGATTTAGGAATTCGATGGCGGATTCCTGCTCGAACTTAAAGCGGTCGCGCACGGAGTTGCTGGCGTCAATGAGCAAGCCGACCTGGAGGGGAAGATTGGTTTCGGCGTGGAAGCTACGAATCTGCTCGGGAGCTTTGTTGTCGTCGACGACGTTGAAATCGGTTTGCTTGAGATCAGTAATGCGTCGACCCTTCTTGTCGGTTACGGTGAAGACGACGTTGACCTCGTCGGTGCCTGTCTTGATCGTAGGCAGGGCCTGATCTCCGGCGCCGGCAGAGTCGGGAGGTTTCTGATCAGACGTGGCCGATTGTGCCTGCGGCTGCGAGGGGGTCGCGTTTGCCTGCGTGGAAGGATCTTGAGCTGACAGAGCCAGCGGGGCGAAAGCAACAAGCGCGATTATGGAGAGCCTCGCCACCAGGATAAGCCCTTGCCGGCGGTTTTTTCCAAAACCTCCAGGAACCTCTGTAGTTCGCTGGGAAGAGCGCTGGTGAGGGCGATCCTGGCGCCCGTTCGCGGATGCTTGAGGTCCAACTCGGCGGCGTGCAGAAAATTCCGCGGAAGCGAGATTGTGCGTTCATTCGCCGGCTTGCCACGAGCGGGGCTGGAGCGCAATTCGCGCGGGGCTCCGTAGAGCGTATCGCCAACTACCGGTTGGCCGAGGGAAGCCATGTGCACCCGGATCTGGTGGGTGCGGCCGGTTTCGATCCTGACTTCGAGCAGGGTAAATTTGCCGAAAAGTGAATCGATGCGGCGCAGCACTTTGTAATGCGAGATGGCCTCGCGGCCTCCGGCGTAGCGGGTGGTCATGCGTGTGCGGCGGACCCGGTCGCGGCTGATGCTGGCTGAAATCGTTCCCGCGTCTTTTTTCGGCCAGCCGTGGACGAGCGCGATGTACGTTTTCTTGACCTCACGGCGGGCGAACTGCGCCGCAAGCTTGCGGTGAGCGCTATCGTTCTTAGCCACGATGATCAGGCCGCTGGTCTCTTTGTCGAGACGGTGGACGATGCCCGGGCGCATCTCGCCACCCAAAGCGGAGAGCTTCGCGAAGTGATGAAGCAAGGCATTTACGAGTGTGCCGCGATTGCGCTGGTCTTCGGTGGCGCCGGCCCCGGCGTGAACCATCATGCCGGCGGGCTTGTAGACGATGGCCAGGTCGGTGTCTTCGTAGAGAATGTGGAGCGGGATGTCTTCGGGGATGGCTCGCAGTGGAGGCCGCGCTGCCGGAGAGACGACGGTGATGCGTTCGCCACCACGAAGTTTCAGGGAGGCCCTGGCCGGTTCATCGTTCACGAGCACTTTCTGCTCGGAGATGAGTTGCTGGACGCGCGCGCGGCTCACGTCGAGGCGGAGTGCCAGGAACTGGTCGAGGCGCTTGCCGGCGTCTTCGGATGCGACTGTGATCTGGGTGGGGAGAACCTCGGGCATTTTCCGAGGACGATGGTATCAGTTATCGGGGCGGGTTTTTGGAGTGTAGCCCCGGACGCCATCGTCCGGGGTTGTGCGCAGCGCAATGACTGCGGCGGATAGTGAGCGAACAGCTGGGGCGACTTACGCAGCCGACACGCGTCGCCCCGCTCCGCCGGGCGGACCCTTCGACTGCGCTCAAGGCAGGCTGCGCGTCCGCCCCTACATGAAGCCACTACACAAAGTCGACGGCTTCCCTGCGATCAAGAACAGCATCTAATCCGCCCGATGATAACAAGCGGGAAGTCGTGTCTATTGAGTTTGATTTTCTGCGCAGTTCTCTGTATTCCCTATCGAAGTTTCGCCCAGGACAGTTACGCCGACCTGCCGGATGCGCCGTCGGAGACGGTGTTTCATCCGCATCACGGAGGAGATCCGGCGTCAGACCGACAAGTGTCATGGCGATCATTGCCGAAGGACTTTCTCCACGACCAGAAGAAGATTTGGCTATTTCCTACAGAGCTAGCGAAAGGCAAGCATTGGGTTCCGACTCTCGCGATCGTTGGCGGCACTGCTGTGCTCATCGCGACCGATAAGTACACCATGCCCTATTTCCACAATCACCAGGGGCAACTGGACGATGTGAACGACGTCTTCAATTCGTACATCACCACTGCGGAAGTGATCGCCGTGCCAGCATCGCTCATGATCGCGGGCTATGCGCGACATGATCATTATCAGGTGGACACGGCGATCCTGTGTGGCGAGGCTTATGCCGACTCGGCGGTCGTGGATCTTGCGATGAAGGCCGTCACCCGCAGAAAGAGGCCAAGTGACATCCCCGCAGGTGGATCGTTCGAGGATACGTTTTTCAGTGGCGGGAAATCGCCCTTTCAGGGCAGTTCTTTCCCTTCCGGGCATGCGGCGGGCGTTTTTTCGGTAGCCACAGTGGTTGCGAACCGCTATCGCAACCACCGTTGGGTTCCGTTCCTGGCCTATGGTTTTGCCACAGCTATCAGCTTCTCGCGAGTCACCACCGCCTCCCACTTCCCGTCGGATGTCTTCCTCGGCGCGGCGCTCGGATACACGGTGACGAAATACACCGTACTCCAGCCGCGCTGACGTTCTGCGGGTCAACGCCGTTCCGCGGGGAACCAGGAATCGAGGTCGGATGGCACGCTGATCAATCCCCCGGCGGTGACTTGTGCAGTGTTCACATTGAAGCCGTAGATCTGGATGTTCAATGCGGTGTTCACATCGTTCGCAGCATAGGCAATCTTCCCGTCGGGACTGAACTGCTGGACCTCGTAGGGGATTGTGCTGGACGTAGCAACAATCTGCTTCGAGTTCAACTCTACCTTGTCGATATTGGTCATGAACGTTATTGGGCTGACCACGAACACGTATTGGGCGGAGGGATGGGCCAATCCGTAGGAATCGCTGCCGCAATCGGCAAGCATGGACTCGGTGCAGTGAATGAGGGGCGTGCTGAGATTCGGATGCACGCGGTAGATGTCTACAAAGTTGACATTCTGCTGGTAATCGTTGGGCACGACGAAGTCGAACACGAGATTCTTGACGAATTGAACGTGATCGCCACCTCCGCTGCTGTTGTTCCAGTAATACACTTTCTGATCTGGCCCCAGGGACCCAGTCAGGGGATCGACAGAGCGTTCGTTGTAGGTCGCTTCAGCTCCCCCATAGGGATAGCTGCAAAATATGGCGTCATACAGCATGGTTCCAGTCGTATTCATGCCGTCGAGGAATAGGGAGCAATACAAGCCCGAGACGGCGGAATCGAGCTTATAGGTAGCCTCCGTAACGGGTTGGCTGATCTTCCCAGTGGCGGGATTGATCACGTAACGGACAATGGTATAGGTCGTGTACTGCGTTCCAACCGTGCCTTGATGAACGACGTAGAGAAATTTATCGTTGGGATCGACTAAAGGTGTGTAAATCCCCTTTGCGCCGAGTGTCTGAATGGGCTGGGTGTTGGGTACTCCCAAGCTGTTGGTGTTGTATACGTACAACTTCTCGCCCTGCTGACTATAGTTCTGGTACGCGGTGTAGTAGAGGATGCGGCCGTTTGGCGAGGTGATGAGGTCGGGATAGACCGATTCCTGCAGCGTGGTCATGCCAACCTGTGTGGGCTGAAATGTCTGCCCATCGACGGTGTAAGTGGTAAGGGTTGAGCCATCGATAACGTAAACGATCTGTAGCGGTGACGAGGAGTTTCCGACGTTGGAAGACGGGCTTTGGGCAAAGGTCGGCACGGCAAGACACACGATCACAAATAGAGGTACAGCGCGAAACATAGATTCTTCTCCCGGGCGAACGCAGTTCAGATGAGGTTCTCGAACCGCAGGGTTGGCGGAGTAGGGAATGTCCTGGGACTTGACGCTGCGGGTTAGCGGGTGGCGCTTACGGTCTGCGCGGGAGCTGTTTTGGACCCGGGACGGAGCCACCAGATCAATCCACCGCCCAGTACCAATCCGATGGCGATCAGTTGGGTGCCGCTCATCGCTCCGCCGAAGACGGAGCCGCGGCCAGGATCGTCGCGCAGATATTCGAGGAAGAATCTGGCGACACCGTAGATGAACAGGAAGGCGCCAAAGACCTGGCCGTCGAATCTTCTGCGTTTCAGCAGCCACATCAGGAAGAAGAAGTTTGCCAGTTCAACGGCGAATTCGAAGAGTTGCGTGGGTTCAAGAGGAATGCCGAGGGGCGTTCCTGTGATCGAATTTGCGAGTGGATTGCGGAAGGTCACACCCCACCAGTGATGCGTTGGTTTCCCGTAGCAGCATCCTGCAGCAAAGCAGCCGAGACGACCGATAGCATGGCCTAATGCCAACCCGGGAGCGAAAGCATCGCAAGTGCCGAGCGGTGGCATGTGGCGCCTGTGGACGTACCAGGCAGCAGCGGCGAAGGCCGCGAGGAGGCCTCCGGAGAAAACGCCTCCGGCTTGCAGCGTGTTGATGCTGAAAATCTCGCGGGTGTGGGTCGAGTAGTAGCTCCACTCGTTGATGACGTAAAGAACCTTCGCGCCGACGATGCCGCAAAGGACGACGATAATGCCGAGATTCCAGGCATTGTCGCCGTTGTAGCCGAGGCGCTCGGAGTTGCGCACGCTGATCCACAGACCTAGAAGGACTCCGAGGGCGACCAGGAATCCGTAGGTCGGAAGGAAGAAGCTTCCAATGTGAAAGAGTTGTGGGAACACTGGTTATTAGATGCAGAGAAAAATGGAATTGCTACAGGATCAGTCTAGCAGGAATGCGGGGTAGGTTGCGGAGCCCGGGCAGCAGGTGAGAAGCGGCTGTCGAGCTTTGCTCGACTGGACAGCCGATGGCGGCTGTTCCCACATAATGATTTTCGAAAAAAACAAGCCGACCCACTGAGCCGTGTGACGGGGCCGAGAATGAACCCGTCGGTAGACGTTGGGCGCCCGCCGAGACCCTTTAGGCATCTCCGCATGGCGGAGCGTTGCTCACCGGATCCTAGTTC
>QIAL01000808.1:0-1974 GCA_003225535.1 Acidobacteriota bacterium
TCGCATTTCGCAACATGAGTAACTCTCCAGTTCGCACGTATGAACTGTACAGTTACATTTTGCGCTAGGTCGACTGAGCGGTACAACCCGTGTGATCCACAAGAATGAATTCTGCGACTGAGGACCGTTGGAAGCTAGTCAGATATGAGGCGCTATACGCGGTGCCACGCTCGCGTTGCTCGCGGGGCGGACGAAGGCGTCCGCCCCTACACAGGCGTCGCTGGCTGATCAGTCTTCACGTCAGGCGCGCAAACGTCGCGTTGCTTTCGGGGAAATCTACGCCCATGGTGGTGCCGGCGATGCAGGCAAAGGCCACGGCTGATACGAACTGAGAAAGGGTCAGGTGCAGCGCTGGCGGTGAGGGAGAGTCGAGAACTGTGACCGTCGCGCCGACGCATACCGTTGCGATCGCCAGCCATTGATAAAGGCGCAGGCCGAAGACGAATGGCGTCTGCAATTCTCCTCGATACGCTTCTTCGGCGAATCGCGAGAGGCCGTTGCCGATGCAGTAGATCCCGCAGATCAGTGCCAGCGGACAACCGGACATCCACATGCGGGCGAGCAGCAGGCCGAGGAACACGTTGGTCAGGATCGAGTACAGCTGGGTCGCATGGATGGGAACACCGGCGAGTTCCGCCATTCGGGTCACGCGAGAGCGCGGGTGCGTGACGCGAATTCCCACGGCCGGCGTGGTTTGCCGGCCATGGCAGCAGCCGTTGACCAGGCAACGCAGGCGGCCGATGGCCTGCATCCAGGGCGCGGCCAGGCAAGTCGCGGCGAGCAGCGTCCAGCGATCTTCGAAGAACAGGCAGGCGATGCCGCCTCCGATCAGCCCGCCATAGAATCCGAAGGGACGCCGAAGGCGCGAGGAACCTTCTACCAACTGCGCCCATAATCCTGCACCGAGCAGGCCGCCGCTGCAGACCAGGAGCACTTGCCATTCTCGGCCTCGGCCCGATGCAGCGAGCACGACAGCCATCTGCACAAACGCAGCGGCTCCGGCGTAGAAAGCGTGATTGATGATGCGAATTGGGCCGATGCGCCATTCGCGCCAGGAATTGGCGAATCTCTCGGCTGTGTTTTGCAGGATTTCCCAAGCCCGCTGCGGATTGAGAATGACCGGCGCAATGGCGAACGCTGCGACCACGTCGACAGCGTAGTGCATGCCCGTGGTGATGCAGCTCAAGGCAATGGTCAACGGATAGGCCCAGCCGATCCATCTGCGACGGAAAAGGCGCGCCACCAGGATCGACCAGAGGACATGGAACGACGGGAGCGCGGCAACCGGCGGCTCGGCTGTGAACTCAAGATGCAGGAGGCTAGTCATCCAGCCTTGGCCGAGCAGCGGGCGCCGCGGCGCAACCGAGGGCACAAACCAATAGATGGGAAACACGCACAGCATCGTGAACCATGACGAAACCGTGAGTTGCCGAAGGTCTTTGCGCGTGCGGGCGAGCCATGGCGCGAGCGCGACCATCACATAGGTGCTCTCGTAGAAGACAGCGGTCCACGGCAAAACGGGCAGGCGATCCTCGAAGGCGAATCCGAAGTTCAGACCGCGTAGGGGCAGGTGAATGGTGAACTCATACAACACAATCCACGGAACCACGACGTGGAGGATAAAGCGCAGTCGCTCAAAAGTGGAGGGCCGCGTATCGTCCGCGGGTGGAAGGACCGGAAGCGTCCGCCCGAAGCGGCTCAGAAGATCAGGGTGCTCGTAGCCCACGACCAAAGCAACGCAGGCCAGCGCGATGGTGGGAGTGATCAGCCAGATCCCGGTTGCGGATCCCAGCATCATCGAGATACCGAGGCATACCGCTACAAATCCGGTGTAGATGGGATGAGGAAGGAACTGGAACGTGCCCCGCGAAACCATAGTGGGAGGCGGGAAGGCGTTCATGGGGAGTCCGCCGCCGAAGCGCCATAGCTCAAACATTGCGGCAGCCATGAGTGCAAAGCCGGCGCAGACGAAGG
>QIAL01000808.1:1997-3175 GCA_003225535.1 Acidobacteriota bacterium
GAATAACGCGCCGTAAGCGATTTTCTGCCACTTCATTTGGGCCAGCTTACGATTTCGTGAATGGCCCAGCCCTCCACTGGAGACCGGCCTGGGCTTTCGAGCCGTGCGCGGCTGCGCCATTTGCATTCGTTTACCTGCAGCAGTCGAGCGGGAAAAGTCTTGCTTACTCCTGGAATGGACGATAGCGCGGTCGTCCCCAACGGGCCTTTGCGCAACGTCAAGGACTGGTCCATGAGGAGTTGTGATCCATCGTCGAAGGAGATTTGCTGGTCCTCTATTGTCGATCCGGGGACTGACTTTCCGTTGAGGTAAAGAATCCGCTTCGAGAACTCGCCTTGCCAGTCGATCCATACCGCCCAATCGGAGGCGCTGCAGAAGCGTCCCCAGCGCAGTTGCTTGATGGGGATTTTCCACGGTGCGATTGTCATGCTGAGATGTTCCACGTAGCCGAGGCCGGAGTCATCGCCTGTGCGCACGTGCGCACGGGGCATTAGGCAGCGCCAATCGACTGAACCTTCGTCGTTCTTGAAAACCGTTTCACGTACCTCGGTCGAATCGGCCTGCCATTCCGCGGAAAACTCGAACGGTGCGGAATTCCATGAAATCGAAGAGCCATTGAGTTGCGGCAGGCTCGGGCGGCGTAGGGAGTTGTGCTGGGTCACGCTGTTCCCGGCGCTGCGCAGCAGACTTGAGTAGTGAAGATGGGCCGGCCCCCACGAGAGATCGCCGACATAGGCGATCGATGCGTTCCCGGAACCTGTCACGCAGTCCAGGTACCACTTCGATAAGTGGAAGACGGCCATTGGCAGGCCATGGTATCAGCCGGAGACAGATGGGGACACTTTTGTCGTGGTGCGGGGTCTATGCGGCGCTAGAGAAATCTTAAGGGTGTCGGCTGCGGGAACTCCCACCCTTCGAAAATAGGGTGGGGCACCCATTTTCTCTAAGGCTCAGAGATTGTTTATCCTCGCAGCAACGGGCGGGTGAGGCAGGTGGGGCCGCCGCTGCCGTTGATGCAGATTTCGCTGCCGGGGAAGGTGCGGACGTCGAATCCGGCGGCGCGTAGCTTGTCGTTCGTTTTGCGATTCTCTTCGATGGCGAGCAGACGCTTTCCGCCGAGCGACAGAACGTTGCAGGCCAACGTGTCGCGCTCGGAATAGTCGATCTCGATGAATTCG
>QIAL01000134.1 GCA_003225535.1 Acidobacteriota bacterium
CTTCGAAGCAGGCTTTTATGGCCTGAGCCTTACGCTCGCCTGGAACCACGGCGAGAATTTCTTTCGCCTTGAGTATCTGTTTCGCCGACATCGAAAGAGCCTGCTTCGGAACTTGGGAAATATCGGCGAACCATGCTTCGCCGACCTGCTGCCGGCGGCACGCCTCGTCGAGATTGACGATAATGTAAGGTTCTTCGATGTTGAAATCTGCCGGGGGATCGTTAAACGCAATATGCCCGTTCTCCCCGATGCCGAGAAAGGCGATGTCAATTGGCGCCGAAGCTATGTGCTTGCTGGCCTCGCGCGCCACTGCGGCGGGGTCGGCGGCATCTCCGGCGAGCAGGTGATAACGGCGGATTCCAGTCTTGCTGAGCAGTTGTTCCATCAGCACGGAGCCTTTGTCAACGCGTCCAGAAACTCGAGTTGAGAGGCAGCCGTGGCGGCGATGATTCGTGCCGCTCCGCGCTCTGAGATGGCGCGCCGTATCGCAGTGGCAGCCTGCTCGGCGGCGGCACGGCCCAACGTGATTCTGTCGTTGAATAACTTAATGAGCATGGCAAGATCCGATGATCGAAATATGGAAACGGCAAATTATACAAGCCAGTCGATGGAGCTGATGCCGATGTGACTCGTAATCTTACGGCGTGAAAACGAATAGCCTGTATCGTGGCACGAGAGACCGGCACTGTTGTGTCAACTCCAGCCAGCAGCCGTCTTGGAGATTCTCGATGAGAATGTCTGTCCGAATGCTTGGTGTCTTCATTCTTAGCAATATTCTTCTTCGCAACATTCCAACCGCCGCCCAGACTGTAACGGTTGACGCAACGCCCAGCCACGTCGTAAACCGGTTCAGCCCTCTTCGCGCGTTGGGATCCACTGTCGATCGTGTTCCCAGCAACGCCACCGATGTCTTCTTTCGTCCTGATCAAATCCAGAAGGTGCTCTCGGCAGGGTGGGGAACTATCAGCTATCGCCAGAATACAGATCTGTTCGTGCAGGCCTGGCACTGGAATCCGAAAGGTACATGGAGTGATCCTGCCGGCAAGGGGTATTTTACGGGAGACAAAACTCCAACCAGTGAAATGATCCGGCACTCCTACGGCTACTCATTGCCCCACCGTGGATTCACGCGCAACGGAGGAAGCGAGTTCGACGGCTATTCCCGCCTCGACGACGGGAATGTCAACACATACTGGAAGACCAATCCGTATCTGACGAGTGCGTTCACCGGGGAGGAAGATTCTGTTCATCCGCAGTGGGTGGTCATCGCGCTCGACAAGAAAGAGAATATCAATGGAATCCGCATCCAGTGGGCGGATCCCTATGCTCGCGACTTCCGGATCCAGTACTGGGTTGGAGACGGCGATGCCATGGACGAGCAGGACAAAGGCGAGTGGAAGGATTTTTCTTCGGGGACGGTTACAGACGGGAAGGGAGGAGACTCGACGTTGCCCTTGTCATCATCGCTGATATCGACAAAGTTTGTGCGAGTCCTGATGACTCGCTCCTCGAATACGTGCGACACTCACGGCTCCGCTGACCGCCGCAGCTGCGTGGGATATGCGATTCGCGAACTTTATCTGGGAACGATCAACGAGCAACACGAATTCAGAGATATCCTTCACCACTCTCCCGACCAGAAGCAGACGCTGACGTTATGTTCGTCGGTGGATCCGTGGCACGAGCCATCTGATTTGTACGTCGCCCCTGATCGCATGGAATCAGGTGATCAGCCGGGCTTCGATCTGTTCTTCACGAGCGGAATCACTCGCGGCCTTCCCGCCATTGTGCCGGTCGCATTGCTCTACAGCACGCCGGACGACGCGGCCGCGCAGATGAGCTACATCAAGAAGCGGGGCTACCCGGTTTCGTACGTCGAGATGGGCGAGGAGGCAGACGGGCAATACATGCTCCCGGAGGACTACGGTTCCCTGTACTTACAATTTGCCAGCGCTCTTCATCAGGTGGACGGTGGCTTCAAACTCGGAGGACCTTCTTTTCAAGGCGTCACAGAAGACATCAAGGCGTGGCCCGATGTACAGGGCCGTACCTCGTGGCTGGGCCGGTTTCTCGACTATCTGCGAGCCCACAATCGACTGCAGGATTTGTCATTCATGTCGTTCGAGCATTATCCGTACGACGGGTGTGAAACGCCGTGGAAGAACCTGTATCAGGAACCGGAGCTGATCACCCACATTATGAAGGTCTGGCGGGATGATGGATTGCCGCCGGGAATGCCTCTGCTTGATACCGAAACCAACGCGCACGGAGGCGAGTCTTCGGTCGATATCTTCGGCGCTCTCTGGCTTGCCGATTCCTTCGCCGGATTTCTTACCGCCGGCGGACAGTCCACTCATTATTATCACGCTCTGTCATACTCTCCGCCTCATCCGATTTGCCCCAACAGTTGGGGAACATATCACCCCTTCATGGTCGATGATCAATACCAGATCGTTCAGCCCACGTCGCAATTCTTCGCCGCTCAACTTTTGACGCAAGAGTGGTCGCAACCGAAGGACGCCGAACATCAGCTTTATCGGGCCGCCAGTGATGTGCGTGATGCTAATGGAAACGTGCTGGTGACCGCTTACGCTCTGCATCGTCCAGACGGCCAGTGGGCTCTGGTGCTGGTTAATAAGGACCACGATCATTCCCATCCCGTTCGCATTGTGTTTCATGATTCGGAAGCTAATCAGGATGTATCGTTCAGCGGCCAAGTCACAATGATCACGTTCGGCAAGGAACAATATCAGTGGCATCCGGATCGAAAGAAGGGACACGCTGATCCCGACGGGCCGCCTAAGACTTCAGCGCTCCAAGCTGGGCAAGACACGAACTACGATCTGCCTGCCGCTTCGGTCACAGTACTTCGAGGAGCCCTCGGTCCGGCCAGACGATAACGCCCTTCAAGATCTCAGGGTCACTAAAATGTCCGCCGGACCAATTCTTCGTACGCTACACTGACACCCGGGCAGAGTGTCATTCAGACTTCGGCGAACCAGCGCCAGGCATACCAGGCACTGGCGACGGCTTTTGTGGTGCTCTTCTGCATTGTTGGTGTTGCCCTCTGGGGGCTGCCTTTCTACTACGATTTCATGGTCCAACAATTCGGTTGGACGCGTGCTCAAGTGACGTCAGGCAACGCGCTCAGCAAACTGATCGTCGGTCCCATTTTTGGTTTCCTCGCAGGATGGATTGTCGACCGCTTTGGCCCCCGTCGATTGATGATGATCGGCATATTGATGGCGGGGGTTGCCCTGGTGGGACTGGGTTCGATCTCAAGTCTTGGCATGTTTTACTTCTTTTACTTCTTTAATGCGTTGGGCTATGTCTGCGGTGGCCCGCTTCCTAACCAGGTTTTGTTGACGCAGCGGTTCGACCGCGCACGCGGAAAGGCGATGGGCTTCGCCTACCTCGGAATCGGCATCGGAGGCGCAACCGTCCCGTGGATATCGCACATCCTCGTTCAGCATTTCGGGTGGCAGACCGCTCTGCAAATTCTGGGCGTCACCATCGTAGTCGTCTCATTGCCCTTGGCATGGATGGTCAAAGAGACGCCGCAAGCGATAACAACCAACGGATCGGTTAACGTTCCAAGTCCGAAGGCAGCGTTCAAGCAACTGTCGTTCTATCTGCTCACTCTGGGCAGTATGTGCTCCGTTGCGGCCATCAGTGGCACGCAGCAGAATCTGAAGCTCCTGTTGAGTCTCGACCGCCACTTCACGCAGCGGGATGCTGCAAGCGTCTTGTCGATGGTGCTGACCTTCAGTATCGCGGGCCGGTTACTCATGGGTTGGCTCGCTGATCGTTTCTCAAAAAAGCACGTCATGCTCCTGACGTTCCTGCTCGTTGCCGCGGGCATTCCCCTGTTGTTCTTCGGGACTTCACGCCCGATCCTCTACGTTTCCGCTGCGATTTTTGGAATCGGTCTCGGCGGCGATTACATGATCATTCCTCTAATAACGGCCGAAATCTTTGGGATTGAAATCCTGGGACGATTGATGGGTGTAATCCTGACCGCGGGAGGTATTGCGGAAGCTGCCGCGCCCTGGTTGATGGGCCATTTACGAGACGCTACCGGAAGCTATCGCGAAAGTTGCTTTGTGCTGGTGGTGGTCGCGTTGCTGGGCGGAGTTGCTGTTTTGGGATTACCAGATCGGCGGAGCACAGGATGAGCGCCTCCGCAATCCTTCGCTTGGGGAGCCTCAAGGACGTCGGCCGCTTTCAAGATCACGTGCAAGCCCTCGGTCTGCAGATCCCTTGCGATCTCAAGATCGCGACGGGAGACCAATCCCCGCTGCGCTGGCCGTTGAAACGCGGTCCATTCAAAATCGCCAACCGCATTGCCGTTCAGCCGATGGAAGGTTGGGACGCGACTCCGGATGGCGCGCCTTCGGAAAATACCATTCGGCGATGGCAGCGGTTCGGTCGCAGCGGCGGCAAGCTGGTTTGGGGCGGAGAGGCGGTTGCCGTTTCTCACGAAGGACGAGCGAACCCGAATCAGCTTCTCGCTGCGCCAAGAACGCAGGAAAGCCTTGCAAACTTGCGAGAGGTTCTAAGGCGCCAACATATCCTGACAACCGGTAGCGACGACGGGTTAGTCATTGGTTTGCAATTGACGCATTCCGGGCGTTACTGCCGCCCCAACGAACATACCCGCCCGGAACCACGCATTCTTTATCACCATCCATTCCTGGACCGGCGTCTGAAGTTGCCCCCCGACTACCCGCTGCTGACCGACGCAGAAATCGAGTCGATCATCGAAGACTTCCATCGGGCCGCGTTCCTGGCCTGGCAGTCAGGTTTTGATTTCGTGGACATCAAGCATTGCCACGGCTATCTGGGTCATGAATTCCTCAGCGCACACACGCGGGAAGGATGTTACGGCGGCACCTTCGAAGGCCGAACCCGCTTTCTTCGCGAGGTCGTGCAAGGGATTCGTGCCCGCTGCCCGGGATTGCACATTGGTGTGCGGCTCTCGGCGATCGATACTGTGCCTTTCAGTAGTGACTCGAGTCGGAGTGTCAACGGGAAGCCCTCAACCGGAGTCGCGGAGACGCGCCCCGAGTTGCTCCCCTACCGTTGGGGTTTTGGTGTGAACCCGCTCGACCCGACGGATACCGACTTGACTGAACCGGAGCGCTTCTTGTCTTTACTCGAGGAGCTTGGAATTCAGTTGGTGAACATCACGGCTGGCAGCCCTTACTACAATCCGCATATCCAGCGTCCCGCGCTGTACCCGCCTTCTGATGGATATCTGCCGCCGGAAGACCCGTTGGTTGGAGTTGCCCGGCAGATGGCTGTGACCAGAGAACTCAAGCAGCGGTTCCCAGATTTGCTCATGGTTGGGTCGGGGTATACCTACCTGCAAGACTTCCTCCCGCACGTGGCGCAAGCTGCTGTGCGCGAAGGCTGGGTTGACTTCGTGGGGCTCGGCAGGATGGTGCTCACCTATCCCGAGTTTCTTTGGGAAGCATCCGAGTGCGGCGAGATTCAACGCAAGCGTATTTGCAGAACCTTCAGCGATTGCACCACGGCTCCACGCAAGGGGCTTCCCTCCGGTTGCTATCCGCTGGACGGGTATTACAAGGATTCTGACCTGGCGGAAAAGCTGAAGGAAGCGAAGAAACACTGACATTGGTTGGCTGTGCATATTCGCAACCCAAAAATGGAAACCGATGACAATTGACGATCTGATCGCGCGCCAAAAGCCGTGCCGTAAAGTTCAGGGCATCGCCGCCGCCTTGCTGCCGTACGAGGCAGACGGCCGGATCGCTGTCGACGCGTTTGCGAAGCAGCTGACTTCCACGCATCGAGCCGGGCTGATGAATGCTGTCAACATGGACACCGGCTATGTGAACTACTTAAGCGATTCCGAAAAACAGGAAGTACTGAACTGGACGCGGCAGGCTCTCGGACGAGGGGTCCCATTTGTAGCCGGGGCATACATCGAACATCAGGCCGGCGATGACGTGGTCACTCTGTATCGACGGCAGATTGACACGATTCTTCGTTTTGATGGCATTCCGATTTTGTTCCAGACAGCCCGCCTGCATGGTAAATCACCGGAAAAAGTAGCTGATACGTATCGAGAGATATGTCGGGACTATCCGCAGGTGCTGGCGTTCGAATTAGGACGGATGTTTGCCGCGAACGGGGAGATTTATGACAACGAAACGGTGCGGCGCTTAATGGACATCCCAGAGATTAAAGGGATGAAACACTCGTCCCTCGACCGCATTCTGGAACTTGAACGACTCGCCCTGCGCGATGCGAAGCGGCCGGACTTCCGTATCTACACGGGGAATGACCTGGGAATCAACATGATTGAATATGGGTCCGACTACTTGCTCGGGCTGGCTGCCTTTGCGCCTGCGAAATTCGCCGAGCGCGATCAACTCTGGGAGGCCGGAGATCCCGCGTACTACGCCCTATCCGACGCTCTGCAGTATTTGGGAAACGTCGCTTTCCGCGCGTCGGTTCCCGCGTACAAGCATTCTGCCGCTGTATTCCTGAAGCTGATCGGACGGATTCCCAGCGATCGAACCCACCCTGAAAATCCACAGCGTCCCGCTTGGGAGGCGGAAATAATGGCGGATTGCGCCCGACGATTATCGCTGTTATGAGGCTTAGCCGAGTGAATCTCAAGACGCTTGAATAAGGAAGGCTGCAACATCCCTTCCGGCCTCGGCATCGAATTGCAAACAATCATGGCTGGATACCCAAATGAAACGTCGACAATTTTTCAAGGTCGCTGCGATCTGCGGCGCCGCCTCAACCCTGCCCGGCGCCACACAAACTAAGCCGGTTGCTTCTCAGGAGAACAGCTCCATGCATCAGATTCCACTTGCGTCTTCCGCCGGAACCCGGAAGGGCGACATGCTCTACCGCAAACTAGGCCGCACGGGCGAAGAAGTGTCGGCGATTGGCATGGGCGGCTTCCATCTCGGGCAGCATGCTCTCACCGAGGATGCAAGCATCCGTTTAATACGCTCCGCCATTGATCGCGGCATCACTTTCATGGACAACAGTTGGGATTACAACGAAGGCCAAAGTGAAATCCGAATGGGGAAGGCCTTGAAGGACGGATATCGTTAGAAGGTATTTCTGATGACGAAGATCGATGGCCGAACCAAAGAGGTCGCTGAGCGCCAGATCGAAACCTCTCTGGAGCGGCTCCAGACCGACCATATTGATTTGGTGCAGCATCATGAAGTGATCCGGTTCGATGATCCCGATCGCATCTTTGCCGATGGCGGAGCGATGGAAGCCACCATCGCCGCCAAGAAGGCAGGCAAGATCCGGTATATCGGATTCACAGGTCACAAAGATCCCCACATCCATCTGTACACGTTGAAAGTCGCCGCCGAGCACGGCTTTCACTTCGACACGGTTCAAATGCCCCTGAACGTGATGGACGCTCACTTTCGCAGTTTCGCGCAGATGGTGCTGCCCGAACTGGTGAAAGAAGAAATTGGTGTGTTGGGCATGAAATCCATGGGCGACGGAGTCATTTTGAAAAGCAAAACCGTATCGCCCATCGAATGCCTGCACTACGCTCTGAGCCTGCCCACCTCGGTCGTAATCACGGGAATTGATAAGCCAGAGATCCTCGACCAGGGCATCGAAGCGGTGAAGACTTTCCAGCCGATGAATCGAGATAAGATCGCGCAATTGCTGGCCAAGACCAAAGACGTTGCCATGGCGGGAAAGTACGAGCTATTCAAGACTTCATCACACTTCGATTCCACAGCAAAGCATCCCGACTGGCTCGGCGGGGACACGCCGAATGTCCATGCTCTCGCTCCAGCAAGTTCATAGCGCCTCGTGGCGGCAGAATTTTTCACCTTTGGCAGAAGTGTCGTTGGGCGTGGATAATGTCGGAGCCAGTTCATTGGCTGCACACCCGACAACTGATGATGCCGCTCAAAATTCCCGCAGCTTTCTTGCTCTTGTCGTTTTCTCTTGCTACAGCTCAGGTGAAGGTTTGGCAAGGCACGTTAACCTTACCTACGTATGAGGAAGGCGCGCCCGATCCAAATCCGCCATTCGATCAGTATGCCAACAGTCGCTTCAACTATCCTTACACGCTCCGCGACCGCTTGACTGATCAGCGGAGAGACCACGCGTGGCGCGCTGTCTTTCTGGAGAATGAATACATGAAGTGCTCGGTCCTGCCCGATCTTGGAGGCCATGTCTATACCTGCACCGACAAGATCAGCGGTCAGCCGATGTTTTATGAGAATCCATCCATCAAGAAGGCCGATATCTCGTATCGGGGTGCATGGGCCGCCTTTGGCATCGAGTTCAACTTCCCGGTATCCCACAATTGGGTCAGCCTTTCTCCGGTTGATTTTGCGTTCGGGCAAAAAGATGACGGCAGCGCTTCCGTTTTCGTGAGCAACATCGACCGGGTATATGGAATGCAGTGGTCGGTGGAACTCGTACTGCGTCCTCATTCCACAGTTCTCGAAGAGAGGGTAACGCTGAACAATCGCAGCGACGTTCGGCACCGCTTTTACTGGTGGAATAACGCCGGAGTTCAAGTGTGGGATGATTCGCGCATTCAGTACCCAATGCGGTTCATTGCGAGCCACGGCTTTCGAGATATACAGCCTTGGCCAATCGATGCAGACGGTAACGATCTCAGCATTGTAAAGAATCAGACCAAGGGGCCGGTCTCGTCATTTGTTTACGGAAGCCGCGAACCTTTCATGGGCGTTTGGCACCCTCACACCAACACGGGGACTGTGCACTACGCGGATTACGCGCAACTTCCTGCGAAGAAGATCTGGTCATGGGGCACCGATCCGGATGGACTCGATTGGAGAAAGACTCTCTCTGATAACGACAGCGCCTACGTGGAAGTGCAGGCAGGACTCTTCCGCAATCAGGAAACCTATGCCTTTCTCGAGCCCCGGCAGACGATCAGCTTCTCTGAGTTCTGGATGCCGGTGCGCGATATAGGCGGTATATCAAGGGCGAACCTCGTCGGAGTGGTTCACCTGAGCCGGAAAGAGAATGCGCTGGTAGCAGGTCTGAATGTGAATCAGGATGTTTCTGGAGCGACTGTGCGCATCTTGGCCGGAGAGCAAGAAGTCTTTCGCGAAACGGCTAGCCTCTCGCCGCAGCACACCTGGTCGCACGAAGTACCGAATGCGGATGCAAATCAGAAATATACATTCGAATTGCGTGACGCGAACAATACTGTTCTGCTTCGCCACACGGAGGGCCAATATGACTGGACCCCAGCTGAGCAGGTTCACGTCGGTCCGCAGGCTTCCTATCAGATGCCAGATCCAGAACATCGAACAGAGGACGACTGGCTTCAACTGGGGAATGAACAGGAACTTGACGGGAACTTGTTGATGGCGCTGCAAACGTATCACGAATCGCTGGCCAAGTTTCCGGAGAGCATTGAGGGGCGCAGGGCGGCCGGACGCTTATCTGCCGCATTGCTGCGTTTCAAAGAAGCCAAGACCCTTCTCGAGCCCGTTTACGCCCGGAACACTTCAGACGCTGGAGCCGCCTATTACCTCGGGATTACGTACGACGGTCTCGGCCAGAGTAACGAGGCGCGAGAATCGTATGAAGCAGCTGCGCGGCTGCCTGCCTTCCGCGCGGCAGCCGGACTGCGATTGGCGGAGCTTCTGGCCCGTGGAAGAAACTTGAAAGAGGCAGAGTCCTACTTGCTGGAAGCCAATCATTCGGCTCCAGACGATCTTCGCACTGCTGAAGAGTTGGCCGCAGTCCTGCGAGCGGGAGGGCAGAAAGAAAAATCCCAAAGGCTTGCGCAACAATGGCTGGCGCGATTTCCTCAGAGCTATTTCCTGCTTGAGCAGGTCGGCAGAGCTGACCTGCATCATCTCGCGGATGACGCCGAGCGAGTGTTGAATGTCGCGGCGGAATATATGCGGCTGGGCATGTATTCACCAGCGCTTGAGGTCCTCTCACGCGCCTACCCTGCGGCGGTCGTGGACGAAAGAGAACCCGGCATACCTCCTCCGGACAAACATCCAATGGTCGCCTACTATCGCGGATATTGCCGCCAAAAGCTGGGGCAGTCCGGTTCTGCAGATTTCGGCGCCGCTTCGAAGCTCTCCGCGAACTATGTATTTCCCAATCGCGCAGAAGACCTTGAGGTCTTGATAGCGGCGCTGAGTGCGGATTCGCATGACTCAAGCGCACATTACCTGCTCGGAACGCTTTACTTCTCGAAGGGAATGACTGACGAAGCTCTTGCCGAGTGGGAACAGGCGCGACGGTTGAATCCCCAGATTCCCGTTCTGCACGCAAGCCTGGGCCGCGCGCTGTTGCACGAGAAAGAAAATGCCGAACAGGCGTTGTCGGCCTTTCAAGAAGGTCTTCGCACCGATCCTCAAAATGTCGAGCTTTATACGGGGATGGATCAGGCCTTGAGTATTTTGCAGCGTCCACCGCAGGAACGTGTAGCCGCGTTGGAGCGCTATCCCGATCCCGCCAATATGCCATCTCCTCTTGTATATGAACTCATTTTGAATCTAACCGAGGCGGGAGAATTCGAGAAAGCGGCTGCCCTGTTTCACAATCGCTTCTTCCAGCGCGCGGAGGGCGGAACGAATGTCCGGCAGGTGTGGCTGGAAATGCAAATACAGCGAGCCTTGTCGTTAGCAAAACACGGGCAGTGCTCTGAGGCAATCAATGTGGCCGATCACATTGCAGAGCCAGTGTCCGATCTGGCGTTTACGCGCGACGGACTGGAGCCATTTTTGCGATCTGCCAGGTTCACGTATCTTCGGGGAAGTGTGTACAAGAGCTGCAGCCTGCCCGAACGAGCGCGAAGCAGCTTCAGGGAGGCGACTGAGCAGTCGAGACCGGAAGA
>QIAL01000135.1:0-10312 GCA_003225535.1 Acidobacteriota bacterium
GCAGGCTTACTTCGGGACGGTCAGCGGAGAATTGAGCGACAGCACCGGCGCCCTGGTGCAAGGGGCGACGGTGGTGCTGACCGACCAGCAAAAAGGATTTGAGTTCAGAACAACTTCTGACACTAGCGGGCGTTATTTGTTTCGTTCGATCCCGCCGGGCGCATACATAGTTTCGGCTGACGTGAAGGGATTTCAGAAGGTCGCGAGCGCTGCGTTCAAGGTGGACATCAATGAGAACCGGACGACGAACCTCATCTTGAAAGTGGCAGGCACGAGCCAGACGGTGCAGGTAGGGGCGCACGCGGAGGCCATCCAGACCGAGGATGCGGAGACCGGGCAGGTAGTGAACCGCAGGTACATCAATGACCTGCCGCTGATCGACCGGAATATCGAGGCCCTGACCTCTTTGGCACCGGGCGTCACCGAGATGGACGATCAATGTCAGGAACCTTGCCTCGGCACGAATTTCGTGTCCAACGGCAGCCGCGGGGCGACGGCTGACATTCTGTCCGATGGCGCGTCGGTGACAAACTCTGAGCCCAACGGCGGAATCACATCCGCAACCTATGTCCCGTCGCCAGAGGCCGTGGAAGAGTTCAAGGTGCAGCAAACGAATTTCAGCGCGGAGTACGGATTTTCGGGCGCTTCCGTCGTGAACATGGTCACACGCTCTGGCTCGAACAAATTCCATGGCAGCGGATACGACTTCCTCCGCGACTCCAGCATGGATGCGAACGAATGGTTTGCCATTCGCGACGGACTGCTTTCAGACGCGCATCAACCAGCGCCCATCCCACAATCGCGCCGCAACAATTACGGTTTCACGATCGGTGGCCCCATCATCAAGAACAAGACGTTCTTCTTCTTCGACTATGACGGGTTGCGCTCCTCGCGGGCGAGAACGCGTTCCGGAGCCGTTCCCACCGACCTCATGCGCGGGGGCGATTTTAGCGAGGTGTGTGATGCGGCGGGAGGAACGTTCGACAGCAGTGGCCTATGCAGTGAGTCCGCAGGCCAGATCTGGGACCCGTGGTCTGGTACCTTCGATGCCGGTTCAGGAGGAATCCTGCGCAGCGCGTTTATTCCTCGCAACGATCTCTCAACTTACGTCAGCCCGGGCCACGGCAGCCTGATCGATCCCGTGGCGCAGCAGATGATGAACCTGTTTCCGGAGCCCACTTCCAGCGGAGACATCTACAATAACTGGTTCACTTCTGGCTCAAGCCGCAGTTACAACGACCAGTTCGACATCAAGGTTGATCATCGTTTCACCCAGAATAACCTGATGAGCGGCAAGTTTTCGTATCAATACAGTCACGGCCTGGGTGTTGACTGTTTCAAGAACTTCACCGACCCGTGTCAGGGCGGTCCGGGTTGGAGCAACGCCCACCTGTTCGCCATCAACGACACGCATACGTTCAGTCCCAGTTTGTTAATGAACGTGACGTTGGGCTTCACGCGCGGAGTCTGGCACATCGCCGCCTATAACCCTCACGGCGTGGATGATCCTCTGGGCACGCTGGGATTCCCCTCGTATCTGCAGGCCAACGGATTCAAGGGCGTTCCCGCTATCTTTATCGACGAGTACAAAGCTGCCGGCTACACCAATATCGGCACCGATCCCTACGGCAACTACCGGCTCGGCCAAGACACTGGACAACTTGCGATCACGTTCGACAAGGTGCTTGGTTCGCACGAGATCAAGTTCGGGTTTGACGGACGGATCCACCAGATCAACTACATCCAGACCAATGCGCCTGTCGGATTCTTCAGCTTCAACACAGACGCCTCGAACCAATGTCCCGGCGACTTGGAAACATGCGGCGGTGATCCCATGGCGAGTTTCATGATGGGGCAGATGACGCAGGGCTGGTTGGAAATCCAAACCCGACCAGCCACCACAAACTACCAATACGCTTTCTTCGGGCAGGACAACTGGAAGGTCACTCCGAAACTGACCTTGAATCTGGGCTTGCGCTACGACGTTACTTTGCCGCGCACCGACCGCCACGACCGGCAAGACTGGTTTGATCCGAACGTGACGAGCCCGCTGAACGGTGGAAGTCTCACGTACACTGATCCGATAAGTGGCCAGAGTACTACGCGGCAACTACTCGGGGGCGAACGGTTCGCCACTTCCAGCCAGCGCACCAATTACGTGACGGACTGGAGCAATTTCCAGCCGCGCTTCGGCATCGCCTACCAGTTTGCTCCGAAAATGGTAGTGCGGGGCGGCTACGGCATTTATTACGGGCAGTCACGCTCGGGAGTTACCGGCGTTGTGCCCTATGGCGGCGCGGGTTTCAATCAATACACGAACGTGATCACTGCAAACCCAGCGGACCATGCGACTCCTTTCGCGCACCTGAATAATCCCTTCCCGTTTGGATTGATTCAGCCAGCGGGGAATTCGCTTGGCCTGCTGAACGACGTTGGCTTCGACGCGAATGGCCCGTTGCGCACTGCCGCCGCCAACCGGACTCCGTACGAGCAGAGCTGGAGCTTTGGCATCGAGCGGCAATTGCCCAGCAATATCCTGATCAACGCAGAGTATATCGGGAAGAAGGGAACCCATTTCCCGTTCAGCGGGTCGAACTCCATCAACCACCTGGGCTCGTGGGTGGAGAGTTTGCCCGCCGCGGGTCCTGATCCAAACGGGCCCGATTGCCAAATCCTTTCCATCGCCTGCGTCAACAGCTTAGTGGACAATCCCTTCGCCACACTCATTAACGACCCCAACAGCAACATCGGAACCAGCTTCTCGCAGATTTCGTATCAGCAGTTGCTGCTTCCCCACCCACAGTTCACGGGAGTTGCCACCGAACCCCAGATGATTTCCAATTCCATCTATCACGGGCTGCAGTTGCTCGCGGAGAAGAGGTACTCCAACGGCCTGCAGTTCCTGGTGACCTACACGTGGTCGAAATCGATTGACGATTCGTCCAATGCAGACGATAACGTCACTTGGCTGGGCAGCTTCACCAGCTTGCAGGATCCGAACAAGCCCTGGCTCGAGCGCAGCCTCTCCACGTTCGATATTCCGCATGTGTTTCAGTTCAGCTACAGCTACGATCTCCCGTTCGGGCGCGGTAAGATGATGTTCGGCAGTATGCCGAGATGGGCGGAGGCGATCATTGGCGGGTGGAAGACGAGCGGCATCTGGCGCGTCGCCGACGGACGGCCGTTGGCCTTCACCGTTTCCGACGGTCTTGCGCTTCCGACCTATGGTACGCAGCGGCCGAACATTGTGGGAACGCCCAAGCGTAATCACGGGTCGGATTTCGTAGACAACTACTTTGCTGACCCGAGCGTCTTCCAGCGGCCGGACGACTTCACGCTGGGCAATGCGCCGCGAGCGCTGGGAAGCGTTCGCAGTCCGTGGTCGTTCACCACAGATCTGTCTTTGGGGAAGCAGTTCAGCTTGCGCGAGGAGATGAACATTGAATTTCGCCTCGAGGCGCATAATGCGTTCAATCATCCCGTGTTTGGCACACCGGGTACCCAAGTGGATGATGAAAGCTTCGGAACGATCACCTACACGACAGTTGGACCGCGCGAGGTGCAATTGGGGTTTAAGTTCAACTTCTAAGGGCGGAGGAAGACCGAACGGTTCGACCTCGCTTCGCTTCGGGAGACGGACGAATGCGTCCGTCGCCACACGAGTTGTGATGTTCTACAGGAAGTCAAAATCCCCACTCTGTCGTACAAATCGCGACAAGGGTGGGGGGCACCCTTCAGTTTTCTTTCTGCTAGATTGCGCTTTGATTTCTGTCCACGCCCGTCGCGATTGAGCACGCTCGCTTCGCTCGCGGGGCGGGCGAGGCGCCCACCCCTACACAAACTTTAAGCTTCTAAGCCGGTCTGGCAGATGCGGCCTACCAGGTAGTCTTCGGCAGACTTTCCTTCTGCGATGGGGAGGACTTCGAGGGGAGAGGACTGGTTGTGAGGGCGAAGAATTAGATGCCTTTCGGCGGATTCGACGTAACGGATGGCGCAATTATCGTTTTTCAGAACAGCGTACATATTAAATTCGCCCTTGCGATAAGGCTTAAGTGAGTTGTAATGGCGGTCAATCAGGAGCGTTGCTCCGGGGGCCAGGCGGGGAGACATAGCCTGGGCGTCACGGGCATCGAGCTTGATGAGGACGAAGCGCTGCCAGTTGGAACGCGCGCCTTCGGTTTCCGGCTTCAGCCTGTGCAGGAAGGATTTCTTGAATTTGAAGATGTCTTTCACTTGCATGCTGGGGATTAGGGGCTGGGTGGCGGCGGTGGAGGAATCGGTGAGGATGACGTTTTCGAAATCGTCGGCACTGGGGGGAACGACGGTGGCGCGCTTGTTGACTTCGGCGGGATCGAGCAGGTCGAGGACGGAAAGGTGCTGGACCTGGAGAACCTTGTCCATGCCATCGATGCTGAGGCCGCGCTTGTGGTTGAGGAAGTTTGAGATGTGGGCCTGTTTGAATCCGGTTTGCTGGGCAAGGCGGAGTCCGGTGAGTTCACCTGCTGCGATGCGGTCGGCAACAATTTTTCGGAGATTGTCTTGCAGGGCCTTGAACTTCATTAGGCGGAGTATAGCACTGGGTTATGAGGGGTCCGGAAGGGGGTAAACCCTGTAAAAGGTTTGTAAAGGCGGGGTTAACGACTGCTCGGTGGGTGGGTGCCCGAACAGAGTCGCAATGGGAGGGTGAGTTAGAATCCGCACTTTTCGACAAGCTTATGGGGTTGTTCTGGCGCGAAGGGAAAGTAAGAGCTTGAACCACGAAGGGCACGAAGGAACCAGCCCTCGAACTCTTCGCTGTGCGCAAATGAAGAAACGAGCAAGAAAAAAATCACGCGTTTTAGCGCGACAAGATACTGAAACTGCAAGGGAAAAGTTTTCCACAGGCGAGGGATGTTCACCCAACCTTGACTGAGAAAATTCACAGCTATAGGATCGCGGCATCTGAGAGACCAATACGCTCTATGGTAAAAGGCCATGATGAGTCAACCAGATAACTTCAATGAAGAGAGGTACTTCGGCGAATTTCGGCGAAAAGTTAAGGCTGCCGAGGTCTTGTCGGCATCCATGGAGCGTTTATTGTTGTCGCTTCGCTTCACAGGGAAGGTGAGCGTTGTGATGCAGAACGGGCGCGTGCTGAAGTCGGGCTACGAGGAAGGATACTTCCGGCAGCGGGATAGTGCGGGCGTAGACGACGAGGCCGCGCAAAATCTGTGAAAGCGGAGGGAGGTCAACGGCGAACGTGGACGTGCAGATTCTGAAAGTCCCCACTTCTGGCAACATCGGCCAGAAATGGGGCACCCAGTAATAGTTGGGATCCAGGAAAACTAAATAGCTCACGGCAGGTCATCGTAAGAGAAACGAGCCCTGCGTTCGGTTCCCGCGACTTTTCGCGGCGGGAATCTGACGCGGGGCTTTTTTCTTTAGCCACGAGCTATGAGCCTCGAGCTTCGAGTAAGTGGATGAGGGTTTGGGAAGTAATTGCAATACGCGAAGGAAATCGTTCTGAATTTATCGGAGGAGTCATGAGCAGTCATCGTCATAACAATAACAGCGGTGAAGTACGAGTGGAGTTGAAGTATTGCGAGCATTGTGGCGGGCTTTGGGTACGAGAACGCGGGGCGGGAATGGTGTACTGCGAGAGGTGCCAGGGGCAATTGGAGGAGATGCCGATGGGGAAGAAGAAACCAGGAAGGGTTCGCCTTCCTGTGGGGCCCGAACGCGAGTACGAGGTTAAGTTTCAGGAAGAACTGCCGGACCTCGACGCAGTGGGAGGTGTGGCATGAGGGAAATGATTGATTGGATCGGGGCGGAGGCGGAGAGGGTTGAGGAGTCGGGAGTGGTTCGGCGGCGGGGGCGGTTTTCACACGAAGGGATTGAGGATCTGACGGCGCATACGTTTCCGAGGAGAGATCGCGAACTCAACACAAAGGACACGGAGCAGCACGGAGGAAGGCAGAGTCGCGACAGCCAGCGGGATTCCGGGGCTACGGAGGAAAGTCAAAATCCCTACCCTGTCGCAGAAGATGCGACAAGGGTGGGGCACCCAGAGATTGAGAATTCGAATTCGGTGGAGGAGGCTTCGATTCCGGAGGTGTCTTGGGAGGAAGAACGGGAGAGGAGGATTTATCGGGCGCGAACGGTGACGATGTTGCGGCGGTATATGCGGTACTCGATTGAGACGGGGAGGCTACCGTCGCTGTTAGGGCGGGAATTTTTCCGGACGCAGGTGACGTCGTACACCGTCGTCACGTTTGAAGATCGAGTCATCTTCGTGCATGACATGGAGACTTGCCTGAATAAGCTGGACGAATTCTCGCGGCAGATCATTGCACGTCACATTTTGCAGGAGCACGATCAGGCAGCGACGGCCAGGCTTCTGGGCTGCGCCGAAAGGACAGTTCGGAGTTATGTTCCGATCGCTCTGGACGTGTTGACCGAGATTCTGCTCGATGTTGGGCTGTTGGAGAGGATCGTCCCGATTCGGGAAAAATCTTGTCAAGGGGGTAAAACAGGCGAAAATTTCGTAAGTGGTTGTGAAGAAAGCAAAAATAAATTCTGAAATTTTGCCGGGTAAATATTCGTAATTTGTTATTCTGGATTTAGAGAGTAAGAAAAAAATAATCTCCTGTAAGAGGGCGCGCCCAGAAGGCGCGCCTTCTGTTTTTGGGTACAAAATCATATGGGGCGAAATCATCAATATCCGAGTGTTGGGCTATGAAGAAGAAAAAGGCGAAGAAGAGCAAGACGGCGGCTAAGAAGACGGCGAAGAAGAGCACGAAGGCGACGGAGACGAAGGAATTGAATCCAGCTCAAGTGCTTAAAGATATCTCGGCGCTGGTGGAAGCCGAGGCTGCAGAGTTGGCGGTAGCTGTGATCGGCGAGGGGATGAAGGGACAACTATCGCCTGTGAAGTTTTTATTCGAGATGGCGCATATTTTTCCGCCTCCAACCGACGAGAGCGCGCCGAGCAAGGACGAGGATTCTCTCGCGGAGACGTTGCTGGACCGGTTGAAGATTCCGAAGACTCCGATGGTGCATGATGAGTTGCAGAAGGAAGAGGACGAGGACGTGGTGGTGATCCAGCCCAAGAAGGACGCGGGGATGGATTCGGAGGGCGATGGGGATGAGAAGACGGAGGCGGTAGGGGTGGAGTAGGGAGCGATGCCGTCGATCGCTTCGTCGCTTAGAGCCCGGACTCACCACAGAGGACACGGAGGAACACAGAGAAGTCAACCCTCGCTTCGCTCGGGGGCGGACGAAGGCGTCCGCCCCTACACAAACGGTGGAGTGATTGCATACCTTAGAATGTTGGGGGAGCAGTGGATCGAGAGCTGGTTGCGGTTTGGGTGGGGCCGCGGAAAAGGCCCTCGCTACGCATCGGGGGACGGACGAAATCGTTGGTCCCTACACGGACATGGGCGGAAAGACGGATGGATATTACCTGGCTGACGGAACGGATTGCAGTGGGGGGAGGGATATGGAACTCGGAGAATATGGGGAAGGTGGCGCGGGAGGGGATCACTCACGTCATCGATATGCAGATCGAGTTCGATGACACGCCGCTCGGGCTGGAGCATGGGATCAAGGTGTTGTGGAATCCGACGGATGACGATTTCTCGGAGAAGCCGGCGGAGTTATTCCGGCGCGGGGTGGATTTCGCGATAGGGGCGCTGGAGAGGCCGGAGGCGAAGGTGTTTATTCATTGCGCGGCGGGAGTGCATCGGGCACCGATGATGGCGCTGGCGGTGTTGGGATCGATGGGGTGGAACGTGGAAGACGCGGTGCAGATGATTGAAGCGCGGCGGCCGGTGGCGGATTTTGCGGATGTGTATGTGGAGAGTGTGGAGAGATTTTTGAATCACGGGTGACTGAGTTCACCATAGAGGACATTTGATTCCTCACCCTCGCTTCGCTTCGGGGGACGGACGAAGGCGTCCGTCCCTACACGAGTTGTGGTAGTTTGCGGCAAGTCAAAATCCCGACCCTGTCGCACAAAACGCGACAAGTGTGGGGCGCCCGGATTGGATTGAGGACGGGAGAGATTTTGGAGGATTACGATGCGTGATGCAGGCCGCCGCCCCAAGGGGCGGCTTCTTTATTGGTATTTTGCGGTGGTGATTACGGCTGGGTTTTGGCTTCCGGCATTTGGACTTCCGGCTGCGCCGCAGAGTGGGGCGAATACAACCACGGTTTCGGACACGGTGTATCTCGCGGACGGAACTCCGGCGGCGGGGACGTTGATCATCACATGGCCGGCATTTGTGACCGCGGAGGGGACGGCGGTCGCTCCGGGATCGAGCAGCGTGAAGCTGGGATCGAATGGGGCACTGAGTGTCGCACTGGCGCCGAATACCGGGGCGATGCCCGCCGGGGTTTACTACACCGTGGTGTATCAGCTGGGGCCGGGGCAGGTTAAGTCGGAGTACTGGGTTGTGCCGACGACGTCTCCGGCGAACCTGGCGGCGGTGCGGACTACGCCGGGATCGGGGCTAGCGGCGCAGCCGGTGTCGATGCAATACATAAATTCGGCGCTGGCGGCCAAGGCGGATGACGGCTCGGTGGTGCATTTGAACGGCTCGGAGACGATCAGCGGGGCAAAAACATTCGCCAACGCTCCGAACGTACCGGCGCCGGCGGGAACAGGTCAGGTCGCGAACAAAGCGTACGTGGATCAAGCGGTGGCCAATGTTGGCGCGGGAAGTTATCTGTCGACGGCTGGAGGCGTGGTGACGGGGCCGATCACATTGCCGGGAAATCCTTCGGCACCTTTGCAGGCTTCGACCAAGCAATACGTGGATGCGGGAATTTCAGGCAAGGCGGATCTGATAACAGGGCTGGTTCCAGCGAGCGAGTTAGGAGCAGGAACAGCGACGGCGGGAAGTTGTCTACTGGGCAATGGGACATCGGCGGGGACATGGGGAGCGTGCGGCGGAGGAGGCGGGAGCGGGAATATGTCGACCACCCCGGCGGCGAGCCAGAACGTAGTGCAGCCGGCGGGAACGCAGTTCTCGACGAATAACCTGGCGAGCGCGCGATATGTGACGACGAGCTGGAACTGGGTGCAGACGCCGTCGGACAATCTGGGAACGGCTGGTAGCAACACGATCCATCTGAACCCGTGTCCGTTGGGGCTAGACACAACGAACAACGCGAACGCGCAATACATGGTTTACATCGCGGGAACGGGAACGGCTGAGGCGGCGCCGGTGACGGGCGGGAACTGCGCTGCGGGAAGCGGAGCGGGGACGATCACGGTCACGACGGCATACTCGCACTCGGCGGGATACACGGTAGGGTCGGCGACATCGGGAATCCAGGAAGCGATCAACGATTCAGGGACACAGCGTGGGACGATCTATCTGCTGCCGGCGACAGCGGCGAGTGGAGCGAACTATAAGGTTTACGCAACTGTGTTTCTGAACAGCAAGTCGACACTGTTGAGCGGATACGGAGCGGTTGTGCAATGCTTCACACGCGCGGCGTGCATCATTGACGGGAACTATCTGGGATCGAATGGGCAGTACAGCACGATTGCGGGCATCGAGTTCATGCCGGGGTTGAATGTGGACGGGGTGCAGATTGCGTCGATGTCGGCGAGCAGCGGGGCCTACACAATCACGACGGCATACTCGCACTCGGCGGGATACACGGTAGGGTCGGCGACATCGGGAATCCAGGAAGCGATCAACGATTCAGGGACACAGCGTGGGATGATCTATCTGCTGCCGGCGACGGCGGCGAGTGGAGCGAACTATAAGGTTTACGCAACCGTGTTTCTAAACAGCAAGTCGACACTGTTGAGTGGATACGGAGCGGTTGTGCAATGCTTCACCTCCTGGGGAATCGTGGTGGGAAATGACCAGTCGTTCAAGCTGGACGGAATGACGAATGAAGGGGCGGGAGTAATTCGCTGCACGGCGAACTTCTGCGGGGCGCTGGTATACGCGCGAGGAGATCAGGGAGCAGCGCCGGTGGTGACCATCGAACACCTGGAAGCTAGCATGCAGTGCTCAGGCAATGGCATACGGTACGCGTCAGGAAACACGATGCACGTGCTGAACAGCGTAGTGCAGGGATTCAATCAGTACGGGATTTACTACTCGGGTGGGCTGCAGAACCTGATGATCGGCGGGACTTACCAGGAATCGTCGGTGGGGTGCTATAACCCTGCGTATCCGGGAACTACGCCGGCGAATGCAGGAATCATTACGAATAACGATCTGACGTACATCGGGGATGATCCGATTGGAGGGCAGTTTCCAACGTTTGTGGCGCAGAATCCGGGATCGCAGCTCAACAACTACTACGTGGC
>QIAL01000135.1:10324-15523 GCA_003225535.1 Acidobacteriota bacterium
GATGTTTTACATCGGAAACTGCTCGACGTCCGGGAGTGGGAACTGCACGACGTACTGGCCGGAGATCAATCTGGATAATCTGGGGACGGTCACGTATGACGAGTTGAAGACAGTGGGATCGACGGCGATCCCTCCGAATGGAACGGGATCGTATGCGGTAGCGACAGGCATCAGCGGGAATTGCAACACGGCCGGGATCTGCACGAATGTTGACGCGCAAACGGGAACGAGCAACTACACCGTGAACACGGCGCAGCAAACACCGAGGATAAATTTCTGGCCGGGTGCCGTGGTGTTGGGGAAGGGCGCGCGCGTGCACATGGGCGATTGCGGACAGGCGGCGTTGATTATCACGACGACATACTTGCCGTCAGTGTACTGCAACCATTCGGTACCGGGATGGGGCGGAGCGTATACGCCGTACTGGGCGATATACCAGGAAGGCGATTCTGTGGGGAATAACAATCCGGCGATCGGAGCGATCGTGGAGCAGGGGGGGCCAGCGACAGGCAGCGCAGTGTCGGGAGTGACGGGGTTGCGAGGATTTTTGAATCTGGGATCGCTGGGGCAAACCGACATGTACACGTTTGCATACAGCAACCCGTTCTTGACGCTGGCGACTCCGGGATATCGACCGGCGTCGTCGGCAACGGACACGGCGATCGGATTCGATTCGGCACCTGCAGCAGCGCCGACGGCGGCGCAATTGGGGCTTCGGGCTCCGGTGGCGATTTCGGAGTATGTCGGGAGTGTGTTCGATAACAGCAGTTATAAGGAGCGGCTCACGGCGACGGCGAAAACGTTTAACGTTCCGGTGACCATCAATGGGAACTTGACGGTGACGGGAACGTGCACGGGTTGCGGAGGGACCGGTGGCGGGGGATCAGGGACAGTGAATTCGGGCGGTACGAATCAGATTGCGATGTACAGCGCGAGTGGAACTGCGGTGAGTGGAGACAGCGGGCTGACTGATAGCGGGACGACGCTAAATTATTCAGGGAGCGGCGGGGTTTCGGCGGGCAGTGGAACGTTCAGCGGGAACCTGAGTGTGGGCGGACAGTTGATCGTTACCGGGCCGTGGCTGGTGAATAGTCCGGTACCAACGACGGGAATGGGAGCGGCGACGAGCGGGACGAGTGCTCTGGGGATTTCGAATGACGGGAACTTCTACATCTCGGCAAATGCGGGGACACCGAGCCAGGTGCAGACGGCAGCTACGGTAACGACGGCGCTGGCGGGGTATGTTCCGAATACGACGACGGTGAACGGGCATGCGCTGACGGGAAATGTGACGGTGAGCGCCAATGAAATCCTTACGGGAACTCTACCGCATGCGCAAATGCCGGCACTGGCGAGCGCGGATATTCCGAATAATGCGGCGAACACGAGCGGGGCGGCGGCGAGGTTGAGTGCGGCGTCGGCGCTGCCGAACGGGACGACGGCGACAACGCAGGGGGGACACGACAACTCCACGAAAGTGGCGACGACGGCCTACGTGGACGCGGCGATTTCGGGAGTGTCGACGAGTTGGATGACACCGATCTCGGCGAGCAGTGGCGGGGCGTTTCCGTCATCGACGGCCAACCGGTGCCTGATGTGGGGATTCACTCTGCCGGTGGCAGTGCAGACTTCGCAGATCAGTTATTACGTGGGTGCGAACGCCGACAATACCGCGACTTACAACTATGACCTGGGGATCTTCAACAGCGCGGGGACGTTGCTACTCAATTTGAGTGCTGGGTCGATGCATGGCAGCTCGTTTGCGCCGACGACCGCGCCTACGACTTTGTCGTGGACGCAAGGATCTACATTGCTGCTGCCGGGAGCTTATTACCTTGCGTACTACAGCAGCAATACGACGGCGACGCCTCCGACGCTATATGGGGCGGCGGGCAATGCTCCGGTGTTTTACAAGGCAGAGAGCGGGAGTTCGGGGGCGCAGGGGAGCTTTGGATTCTCGATCACGCCGAGGTCGGGAGGGATCCTTCCGACCAGCATTGCGCCACCGGCGGCGAATGGTCCGCAGGCTTCGTATATGCCGATGTTCTGGCTGCATTAGAGCGGTGAATGCGGGTGGCGGCTTCGCTGCTGGGGACGGAGAAGCCGCAGGCGGTTGCACCCTCGCTTTGCTCGGGGGACGGACGAAGGCGTCCGTCCCTACACGAACTTAGGAAGTCAAAGACCCCACCCTGTCGCACAAAACGCGACAAGTCTGGGGCACCCTCGAACTTGAAATAAAGATTAACGACGATTCGACATTAGCCCTGGCAATTTGCCGGGGCTTTGCTTTTCTGGGAAGGATGCGATGAGACGAGTTGGCTTGTTTGTTCTCGCTTGCTGCGTGGGCGCTAGCGCGACAAATTATTACGTGAGTTCGAGCGGTGGGAGCGATTCGAATAACGGAACGTCTGCGGCGACGGCGTGGAAGACGTTCAGCGGCGCGGGGAATCACGTTAACGCGGGTAGCTTCAGCGCGGGGGATGTGATTTATCTGAAGCGTGGGGATGTGTGGAACGAGCAATTGATCCCGCCTTCGAGCGGGGTGAGCGGGAATGCGATTCAGTTTGACGCGTACGGAACGGGAGCGGCACCGGTGATCACCGCGGCGACGACGATTCCGTTTGTGACTGGATCGTGGACTTATATTTCCGGCAACGTGTGGAGAACCAGTGCGAGCCTGGTCACCGGGATGGGCGCGGCGACGACCCTGGACATGGTGCAGTTTGGGGCTTTGTATGGGAGGCATCAGCCGTTTGGGAGTGGGTGCACGAGCTCGATCATCGGCAAGTACGACTGGTGCGTTGTGTGGCCGAACCTTTATCTGTATTCGGGGAATGGTTCGACGCCGCCGACTACGACTTACCTGGCGGATGGGGCGATCACTGCGTATGTGGACTCGGCGGCGGGACTGCCGCTGATTTCTGTGGTGAACAAAAGTTGGCTTACGTTTCAGCACATTAAGGTGCAGGGGTTCAGCTACATCGGGGTGAGCGTGACGGGGACATCGGACAACGTCGTGTTCGCGAATATGGAGTCCGATGGGATGGTGCCGTACGGTACGACGCCGCTGGGGTTTTATGTGAACGTGGCGAGCGGGTACGGGACGAGCATTCAATTCCTGAATGATGACGCCAACCTCAACTACGACGGATACCGCGTGGACGCCGCGGCTGCGGTGACGGTCAAGAATTGCAGGGGATATGCGAATCGGGATGCGGGGCTGAGGGACAATTCGCCGTCGGGGATAGTGGTCGGATATTCGAATTCGCACTTTTATGGGAACAACGTGGCGCAGTTCCCTGCTACGGATGTAGTCGGCGGGATCGCAGGGAGCGGGAATGTGGCACTGGTTTGCGGGGCGGCGGCGGGACTTCCGGCGACGATGTGTTCGTCGACAGCGGCTCCGGCAGTGACTAATTTTGCGACTTATCCGGCGCGGTTCTCGTTCACGGTGGACGATGTGGGATCGGCGAGCGGGACCGAGGGGTACATCAACAGTTTTCTGGGGACATTGGGGATCTTCAGCTCACGGGGATTGAAGTTCAATGCGGCAGTAGTTCCTTCCTACGGCGTCGATTGGGCGAGCGTGAATACCTGGTATGCGAGCGGGAACGAAATCGATTCGCACTCGTGGTCGCACCAGTACTACACGACAACGGCGACACCATCGGGCACGTGCACGCTGAGTTCTTGTCCAAATGCGCCGGCGTTGAAGATCCAGTACACGGGCAGCGGGACGGCGGCGACGATGACAGTGTCAGGAACGACGCTGAGTACAAATGTGACCGGGGCGCCGGCGGACAACATCATCGGAATCAATCTGGCGAATCCACCTTACAACCAGATGGGAAAGACGGGAACGGGCGGATGGGGGCTGGCGAATTATCTCAACACGCTTCCGCACTACAGCGTGGTGCTTGATACGGACGCGGGAGTTCCGCTGGTGCGGCCGAACACGTACACGGTGAACCTGGCGGGGACGACGGGATCGACAATCACGATTGCAGGGCAGGACATCAAGAGCACGCCGTTTGTGTGGGCGTATGACCAGACGCTGCTGTTGCCGGATGAGATGAAGAAGGCGAAGAGCACGATCGAGAGTAACGTGGCGGGGCTTAATGTTGGGTTCTACGTCTATCCCGACGGCATTGAGGATTTTTCTAGCGAGGGGTATGCGGTGGCGGCGGGATACACGGCGGCGCGCGGCAGCCTGGCGATGAAGGGGCAGGATAACTCGACAGGAAGCGCGAATTCTCTGTACGCGAATGGAGTGAACGTTCAAAACATCACGAGCCTGGCGGCGATTCAGATTCACGGAATGACGCAGGCGCAGATCAATCAGATTGCGGCGAGCCTTGTATTTCGGGCGGCGGCGTGGGGCGCGCCTTATGGGTTGTTCACGCATTACAACACGCGCGGGGATGGGACGGCAGACATCAGCAACTCGGAGTTGGGGTGGCTGCTGGATGCGATTACGGCAAAAGGCGGGGTGTGGCTGACGAACAAGGCGCTGGCGAACGCGATCGCGGCGGAAACTGGAATCAGCGGAACGGCGCGCTATGTGCAGAATCCGAGTGGAAGCGTGGTGAATCTGGCGGTGGCACTGGCACATTCGCCGACAGTAGCAAGAGGGATGGCGACGGCGTATCCGGTGGATTTGGATGGAGTGGATCGGTCGAAGCTGGGAGCGTGGGACATCGGGGCGCGAGCGTATCTTGCGCAGCGGTATGGAGCGGCGGGGAATACGCGAATTGGCGGGTGGCCGACCGGGCCTAGCGTAGCGCTGCCGCAGGTCTGGGTGAACTCGAATGAGTGGATGGGGACGACGACGAATGCGATCGCGTTTCCGGCGAGTGGGAGCGGCGGGGCGTGGACGTGCGGAGTAATGAACTACGGACCGTACACCGCAGGGAGCCAAGCGAGTTTACAGCAGACGGTGAATGATGCGGAGGCGTGCCGGACGGCGAACGGGAGCGGGACCACGGTCACGATTCCTCGGGGCGCGTTGTTCAGCGGCAGTGCGGGACTGACTTTGCCGCAAAGCGCGGGAGACATCTCGAATAATTTCATTGTGCTGCAGAGCAGCACTCCTTTGCCGATTGGACGGACCGTTTGTTCGCATGGGATACAAGACAACGTCGCGGCCTCAACCCAGCCAGGTATCCGCAATCTGGGGTGTGATGCAAGTTCGATGAGTTA
>QIAL01000809.1 GCA_003225535.1 Acidobacteriota bacterium
CTGTCATTGGCGTTGAACGGAGTAACTGTGTTGTAAAAATGAGTCGCTTCTACCCAGCCCATCGCAATAGCATCGGTGATACGCGTGATCTTGCAGCCAAAGACTGGATCGGTATAGCTTTGGCCTTTCGCCGGAAGAGTGAAAGTATCGTAGTTGGGCGGCAAGTAGACATTGGTGTCGTTTAGCTTTCCGCATGTAGGCAAAAGGCTGGTTGACGAAACACCAGAGCCGCTGAGTGTCGCAATGCTCGGGGAGTTTGTGGCATTGCTGAGCACCGAGACGCTACCGATTACACTACCGGTTGCTGTGGGAGCAAACGACACAGTGAGGGTAGCTGACTGACTTGGCGTCAGAACGGTATTGGCACTCACGCCGCTCGCGCTGAACCCTGCGCCCGTTGTGGTGAAACCGGAAATAGTCACGTTCGAGTTTCCAGTGTTCGTCACTGTGACGTTCTGCGAACTGCTGCTTCCCACGCTCACATTCCCGAAACTCAGACTTGTCGGGCTGATGCCGAGCGTGAAGGTTGCTGCTATGCCGGAGCCGCTGAGGCCCACCGAAGTAGGTGACGTCGGGGCATTGCTCACGATGGAGACGCTTCCCGACACCGTCCCTACCGCAGTCGGCAGGAAAGCCACGGTGATCGTTGTTTGCTGCCCGGCGTTGACGCTCAGCGGCAGCGTGTAACCGCTAGCGCTGAAGGTTGCGCCAGTTACCGTCACTTGCGTAATGGTCAATGTTGCTGTGCCCGTATTGGAAATGATCAGGGCCTGAGATACTCTGGTGCCAACCACCACGTTCCCGAAGTTGATCGGGCCTACTTGAATGGCTGGAACATTCACCGTCAGCGTTGCGGCATTGCTCGTCGCGGATCCCGCCGTGTTGGTAACTACAACTCGGAACGTCGATCCGCTGTCAGCCGTCGTGGTCGCCGGTGTTGTGTAACTTGAAGAGGTGGCTCCGGATATGTTCGCCCCGTTCCTCTGCCACTGGTAACTCAATGGCGCCGTGCCGCTGGCCACCACCGTGAACGTCGCCGTCTGTCCCGCCGTCACCGTCTGGTTCACCGGCTGCGTGGTGATCGTCGGTGCCACCGCAGCCGCGTTCACCGTCAGCGTCGCGGCGTTGCTGGTCACTGTCCCCGCTGAATTGCTTACCACGATATCGAATGTCGACCCACTGTCCGAAGTCGTTGCCGCTGGCGTCGTATAGCTTGAAGAGGTGGCTCCAGAGATGTTTGCCCCGTTCTTCTGCCACTGGTAACTCAATGGCGCCGTGCCGCTGGCCACCACCATGAACGTCGCCGTCTGTCCTGCCGTCACTGTTTGATTGGAAGGCTGCGTCGTGATCGTCGGCGACGACGCCGTCGCGGTGGCAATGAAATTTACCCCCGTCATGTTCGAGCTAGCCAAAGTCGCACTTTGGCTAGCTGGCGCAAAGGAATAGCCCGTGTTGCTCGGCGCTACCCCGTACGATCCGCCCGGCAATCCCGTGAATGTGTACGCTCCCGAGCTGTTCGCTGTAGTTGTAGCACTCGAGGTTCCGCTTAGCGTCACCGTCGCGCCACTTCCACCCTGCGTGGGAGTGATCGCGCCCGAAATGCTGAAACCGCCCGTACCGAACTTGTGGCCGCCACTCTTCCCGTTATTATTCTTGGAATCCGTTGACTGGACTTGATAGTAGTAGGTGGTACCAGCGGCCAGGCCAGAGAGGCTTACCTGGTGGTTGGTGACCATTGTTGGATCAACGGGTGTGCTGGATCCGTAGGAGGTAGTGGTTCCATAATTCACCACAGAATCGGCGGCAACATTCGTCGTCCAAACAATCTGAGAAGTTGAGGTGGTAATGGATGTGGTCTGTACGTTGGTAATGCTGAGAGTAGAGGGCGGCGGATTGGTGCTGCTGCCACTAACCAAGCCCGCACAACCACTCAACACCAGGGCCAGCAGCGCCAATACGACCAACAGCACACAGCCCTGCCAAGAATTCTGGAGCTTTCGAAGCCATTCGTGTGCTTGTGTTTGCGGGGTAGCCTGCCGGCCCTTCACAAAACATCCCCGCTGCTGTTCTTCAGAAAAAGAACCAAGGGTGTGTTCAGATACGAGAAACTGACGAGAAATCTGACTCTCTTTCGCTCTCATCGTTTCCTCTGGACTGAGGTCAGGACGTAGTCGCAAA
>QIAL01000829.1 GCA_003225535.1 Acidobacteriota bacterium
CAGGCGCTGCCTCCTGTCTGCTCTAATATCAGTTCGCGTCCACCTGCTGTATGAGTCGAAAGTCCGAGCGCGGGAGTATAGAGTTCGACGCTGTTGAGGGGCCGTTCCTCGTTCAGGCCGAACAAATTCGTCGCGCCGTTCGGCCAGATAATTTGAAACAGTGACAACACATTGGTTGCGTGGGGTTGTCCCAGCGCGTCGATCCAAAAACAGACGCCTCCAGCGGGTGCGCTCACCAGTTCTCCATCGACGATTTGCAAACCACGTGGATCACCCGCATAAGCCCCGTCTCTTTTGTAATAGTCACCGTTGACAGCGGCCACGGGAGTGCCCTGCCGCGAGTCCAGAAGTTTGATTTGGTCGCTTAGAGTACTGAGCCCCAGGGCACCTCCTCCCGCATGGGTGCTATGAATTTGAAGTTGCGAGTTCGATCGTTCCACTCGAATGACGTGAATCGACCAAGGAACATCGGCAACGCGGTAATTGGTGTAGCTTAGCCCGGAGTCAGGAACTCCTGCATGAGCACAGAAACTCTGGCCACAAGAAGGCAGGACGACGGCCAACAACCGAACGACTAGAAACCATTTTGCCATCCACATCACCACGAGATTCCCTAGAAGCCGAGATTCTTTCGCCGTCGCCGAGGATGCATGAGTAAACTAAACATTCAAGGCCAATGAATGTCGCACCGGAAGATGCCGTTCACAGGAAGTGGCTCGGATCGTGCTTGCCAGAAGCGATTATGCCTTTGACCTTCCTCTCGCAAATAACCCGAGTTCAAAGGACAAACCTGATCGGTCGGATTGTCTGGCAGGTGACGGCGCCTGTCAGCGTTATTTCACTCCTCACTTTCAATCTCTGCGCGCAACCGCTGCTGCCTGCGGACGTCGGTACGACAGTGAATGGTTTCCAGGATGACTTTGATGAGACCGCCCTAAGCCCGAATTGGGTGGTCTCCGGGGTGAATGTTTTTTCCGTCAGCGAGGGCCTTTTGCACATCACGTCGGCAACAGGCGACCCTAATCACCTGCTTTACGAGTTTCCGGGTTACGACAACTCAGTACAGGAAGTGTTGGCCCGCATCCGCGTCCTTAATTTCGGCTCAGGCGACCCGGTCCGCGGTGGGGTGGGAGTGGGAGTTGATCCAGTTTCCAACCAAGGCATCAACTCTCTCTTTCGGAACAACAACAGCGAGGGCCAGACCGGCAACCATCTGGCGTTCCTCGACGACCTGGTCGCGTGGGGGCCAGGTCAAAATTTCGTCTGGCAACCCAATACGTGGTACTGGCTCCGAGTGCGGCACGAGCCGAATTCAGCCTCTCAGGGTGGCGCTAACGATGTTTTTGAAAAAATCTGGCTCGCCGATGGCAGTGTGGCGGAGCCAGCCAACTGGCAGCTTACGTGGGATTACACTCCAGCCTATTCAGCGCGGACCGGTTATGCCGGCATAACGGCCAGCAGTTCGGGCGGCGTATTCCAATTCGATGTGGATTATATCCTGATCAAAGCCGCCGGTCTGCCTCACATCCTTGTTGCTCCTGGTGCCTTTGTTCAGATGCCCGTAACGATCACCTACCAGCCGCAAAGTCAGACAGTGACAGAACTTTTTCCAGTCACGTTCAGCGTCGGCGTCAGTGGCAATCCGACGCCCACCTTTCAGTGGTATAAAAGCAGCAGCGCTATTTCCGGCGCAACCAACGCCAGTTACTCGATTCCTTCCGTAACGTACCGTGACAACGGCGCCCAGTTCAATGTCGTGGCCCAAAATGTCGTCAGCAATGTCACCTACGCCGTAACCAGCAGCGCGGCCACGCTGACGGTTATCGCAGACACGAATCCGCCGGTGCTTCTGGCCGCCCAGGCGCTCGGGCCCAGCCAGGTGCAAGTTTCTTTTTCCGAGCGCATCAA
>QIAL01000136.1 GCA_003225535.1 Acidobacteriota bacterium
GCCTGTTGAGCAGGGGACCCGCCATTGATGACTACCAGAACCCATACTGGAAGAGCCGCGGACAGCCGCGCTTTTATCGCTACATAAAGCACGACGCATAAGCGCTCCGCTCATAATTCCTCACCAAACGAGAGGCCCCGCACGGTCTCGCCGGTCTGCGAGACAGAGCGGGGCCTTCAAACGAATCCCGAATATCAGGCTGTAGCAGGATGTCTGGTCATCCAGTTTTTGGCCGGGACGCTTCTGGGCAGAATTTCCAGATAGATCACTGCGTAGTGAAACGCTACCCCAGCAGCCGTAACTGTTGCCATCGAGAGCGCGAATTCGGTCCACTTGGGAATGTAGTAAAAGCCGGAACTCGCCTGAAACGCGGTGATCGAAACATTCAGCCGGTTGGCCATAAATCCCATCACGACCAGCGCGCAGGTGCCGTAAAGCGCATTCGGGTTGTTACGCACTTTGGACTGGCTCAGCAGGAGGACCGGAGCGATGACGAACATCGCAATCTCAAACCAGAACAGGAGGCTCTCCTCGCGCCACTTGAACAGATAACCGGCGCCTCCATGCGTAACCAGGTCGATGCCCCGCAACAGCGCATAAACGTACAACATCGGTGCAATGATCTGGCTCAACTCCGCAAGCACCCGCGGATCAACCCGCGCATGCAGCGACCGATTGCACAGATAGACAGCCATGATGGTGGCCGCCAACCCTGCCGGCACCGCCGAGAGATAGAACAACGTGGGCAGATACGAACTGTACCAGAGAGGATCGACCTTGCCCTTTGCCAGCAGGTAGAGCCCGCCAAGGAACGACTGATGCAGCGATGACAGGATGGCGCCGATCAGAACCAGCGCAATCAGAAGATGATGATGCCACTTCAGGTAGAGTTCGCGCAGCCGCACCCAGGGAATCTTTTCGACCAGCGAAGGAGAAAACTCAAGAGACAGAACCGTGGTGTAGAGCATCACGCACCACGAAACCTCGAACAGCACCGACCGCCGGTTCCACATCACAATCGGGTGCCAGATCCTCCAGGGCAGGCCGAGTTCATACATCATCCCCACGATGACCGTGAGATATCCGAGGAACGACAGCAGCACCGCGGCACGGACTACCGGACGGTAGCGTTCGAACCCCAGCAGATACACGGCGGCCGCGATGGCGAAGCCGCCCGCCGAAATCCCCACTCCGCAGAGTGTGCCCAGGCCAACCCAGAGTCCCCAGGGTTGGGAGTCAGCGAGGTTGGTCGATTGCTGAAAGCCCAGCGCAAAGCGCGCATAGGCTGCGTAAGCTCCTGCGAGAAATATGACGGCGACAACCGTACGCCAGAATGTGAGTTTAGGAAGCCGGAAATTAGTCATGATGCGGATCCTTTCCCTTGCCTGACCGTGCAGACTCTGCGGCCTCAGCCAGCGCCACCAGTTTCCTGCGGTTGGTGATCCAGTAGAGTCCGGCGAGAAGTCCGCCGCCCACCGTCACCACCGTCGGGATATCCCCTAGTGCGTTCGCGGTGAGAACGGGCATAGGCTGCGACTCGACCTTGGTAAATCCTAGTTTTTCAAAAGGTACATCAGAGATGTAGAAAACCGATGTGCCTCCGACTTCCTCACTGCCGTAAATATGCTTCTCGTATTTGGTGTCGGAGAGAATGCGACGCTGGGCCTCTTCCAGGATTTCATCACGCCAGCCGACGATGGAAGCCTGCACGGGACAGGCCTCGACGCATGCCGGAGACTGCCCTTTCGCCTGCCGTGCATAGCACATATCGCACTTGGTAACGAAGGGCGCGAGCTTCGACCACTGATAACGCGGCACGTTGAATGGGCACGCCACGAGACAGTAGCGGCACCCGATGCACTTCGACGATTCGTAGGTGACCGGCCCCAGTTCGGTTTTCTTGAGCGCCCCGACCAGGCACGCCGATGCGCACGCCGGATCCTGACAGTTCATGCACATCCGCCGGACGTAGCGGTCGCCGTGCTCTTCGACAATGGTGAACGCGGTCGGCGATAGTTTCGGCTCCGGGTCCTGCGAAAAGCCGTGCAGTTGTTTGCAGGCCGCCTCACAACTAAGACAGCCGATGCACTTGGTGATGTCGATCAGGATTGCTTTGCTCTTGGGCATTCCATTCTCCTTCATCCCGAGCCGTTCAGTTGAGAAAGAATTCGGTGATGATCCTATGGCGCAGTTCCGGGTTAACGCGCTGTAGAAGACCACTGACGGGAACTCCGCCATCTTGCGCGAGGGCGGGATTGAGTTTCGCAACCTCAGCATTGAGTCGGGTCTGGTTGTAATGCATCCAGGGAGCGACCATCGACGCCTGCATAAGATTGCGCTGGTTGGTGTTGAAATCGGGCGCCTTAAGCGTGGCGATCCAGCCGTCTTTATAAGGATCACCCAGGGCGAGCGCCGGGTTCTGAATGACGTCCTGATTAATGTGCGTGACGACGCCTTCGATCGGCGACACCAGTTCGAACGAGAATCCGTCGCCATAGATCGTCATGAGTCTCTGGCCCTGTCGAACCCAGCGGTCCGGTTTTCGCCACTTCGATGCGCTCGATCTTCCCGACCAGATCGGCCGTAAACGAGTCGAATCCGACGCGCGCATCTTCCTGCCCTTCCCGCAGCACCCAGGTGTGACCAGGATGAAAGCAATAGTGCTGAGGAATAGCAAATCCGGCTTGCTGAGTCATTACTGGAGCCGGCGCCTTGAGCGAGGCGTGCGCGGTTACAGGCAAAGCCGCCGCGGGACGGAACCAGAGATAGTTGACGGAGATGATTACGAGGAAGGTCAGCAATACGAAAAGTATGGACATGATGCCCTCGATCTTTGGGCGCGCCGATTGCGGATCAGGCAAACGCCAATATATAGAGAGCACGTCAGTAACAATTTGTACGTACTTTGCTGATTGTTGATTAGAAACGAATTATCACCATCGACATCATTTTGCCGAGCCGGCAATACCACTGCGTTTTGCAAATCGCAGCTGCGTTTTGCAGCGTTGGACTGATAGAGTGGTCAGACTAGGAGGACTGATTGGCCTATAGCAGAGTTTCAGTCGTCCCTCCGGGACGCGCTCGGGAGGTGACGCAAGACCCGGCGTTGTAAACGCCGGGCTATTATCAGCGGTCCCTCCGGGACCTTTCTTACTCTGGATCGGCGCCCGATCTAATTGGCCCTGTGTCTCGCGGAGTGAGAAGCGAGAATCTGCACGTCCCGGCGGGACCGCTGGTAATAGCCCGCCAGTTCCACTGGCGGGTAAATGTCAACGTGCGACGACGCGTCCCGGAGGGACGCCTGAAATCGCGCATGAGCGTCCCAAATTGGAACGACACTCAATGAAGTTCCTCCCGCAAACTTAAATCATCCGGGCCTCGACTCGGGGAATCAATAACAAGAACCAACTTGTCTTTCGAGGTGCTCGCATGCAACTCAAGCCTTTCATGCTCGATGCCTGGCTCGACCAGTACGAACACGATATAGAATTCGACCTCGGAGCGAGCACCGGACCGACCTGGACCGTAAACGACATCCTCGCTCTTGCCGACGACGAAACGCGCCACCGCTTCCTGAACCACAACCTGGTCTACAGCCGCCCAGCCGGCGCCGACAGTCTGCGTGAGGCCATCGCTGAAATGCAGGGTGTCCCGATCGAGGCCGTCCAAATTATGACCGGGGCCTCCGAGGCGCTCGTGGCACTGATGTGGCTGGCAGCCGAGCCCGGCGCGAACGTGATCATCCCGCTGCCTGGATATGCCCCCTTCGCGGCACTCCCGGAATCTCTTGGCCTGGAAACCCGCTTCTATCGCGTGCGCCGCGAGAACGGCTTTCGCATTGACCCCGACGAGATCAAGCGGCTCGCCGACTCGAAGACCAAGCTGATCCTGGTCAACAGCCCACACCACCCCACGGGCGCGACCATCAGCGACGGCGAAATGGAGGCCCTGCACGACTTCAGCGCCGAGCGCGGAATCCAGTTGGTGAGTGAGGAGGTTTACCATCCCATTTATCACGGCAGACAAACCAAATCGTTGGCGCGCCTGCCGCACGCTACCGTGATCTCCGACCTCTCGAAAGCGTTTTCGCTTCCCGGCGTGCGCACGGGATGGATGATCGAGCACAACGCCCGGCGCCGCCAGCAATATTGGACTGCGCGCGCCTACTTCACAGTCTCCAACGCCACCACCGCAGAAATTCTTTCGGAAATTGCAATCCGCAAGCGTGACGTCGTGCTCGGCAGGGCCCAGGAAACCGCCACCAGGAACCTCAAGCTCCTCGAGAGTTTCATGGCAACACATCGCGACGTACTGGGCTGGATTCCGCCGCAAGGCGGCATGACCGCGTTTCCCTGGCTGGTCAGCGGAGAGAGCGCCCGGCCGTTCTGCCAGGCCGCCACCGAACATGGAATCCTGCTGGCTCCCGGCGATTGCTTCGACGCGCCCTCGCATTTCCGCCTGGGCTTTGCCGCCGCCGGGGACAATTTCTCCAAGGCGCTCGACCGCTTCGGAGAATTCGTAAAGAGCTGGTCGGCAAAGATGGTCACCGCGTAAGCGGGAATTCACTCGAACGTGATCGGCACTGTTTGATCAAGGGTCACATAATCGTTGTCATTGCAAAGGCGCAGCCGAGGAATCTGCTTTCTGCTTGTGCGTGGCAAACGGCAGCCCCGTCTTCAATGCTAGCCAGAGACAACTCCTAGCTCAGCACTGGTTCTTTCTTCAGCCGCCGAAGTAATGACGTGGGATGAATGCCGAGAATCTTGGCCGCTTGCGTTTTGTTGTTCCCAGTCGCAGCCAGAACCTTTCGGATGTAGTCCTCTTCTAATTCGCGAAGACTCACCAGGAAATCTCCCCCGGGCTCTCCGTCGTTGGAGATTACTTCGAAGTGGTTCGAATTCTTGGACTCGCGAATTTCCTCGGGCAGAGAGATCGCATCGATGTTGCCTTCCGGAGCCAGGATCATCGTGCGCTCGACGACGTTCTTCAATTCGCGGATGTTCCCCGGCCAGGGATAGTTCATGATCAGCTCGGCGGCTTCCGCCGTAAATCCCACGAAGTTCTTTTTTAGTTCTTCGTTGAATCGTTGGACCATGTCAAGCGCCAGCGGCATGATGTCTTCCCTTCTCTCGCGCAAGGGTGGAATGAACAACGGCACCACGTTGAGCCGGTAGAAGAGGTCTTCGCGGAAGCGTCCCTGCGCAACGGCCTCTCTGAGGATCGTGTTCGTGGCGGTCACGAGGCGAACGTCGACTTTGATCGACTTGGTGCCGCCGAGGCGGAGGAAAGTTCCCTCTTCCAGCACGCGCAGAAGTTTGGCCTGCACGCTGGGCGACATGTTGCCGATCTCGTCGAGAAAGAGTGTCCCGCCGTGGGCGCGCTCCAGCAGGCCCTCTTTGCGGCGCCGAGCATCGGTGAAGGCCCCAGGTTCGAAGCCGAACAACTCGCTCTCGAGCAGCGCGTCCGGTAGAGTGGCGCAGTTCAGCTCAAGCAGCGGTTGATTCGCGCGTGGACTGGAGTAGTGAATTGCACGCGCCAGCACCCCCTTCCCTGTCCCGCTCTCGCCTTGAATCAGGATCGTGGTGTGATCGGTCTCCGACGCCTTGCGCGCCACTTCTAGCATAGTGCGCATAGCGGGATTCTGCGTCACGACCCGTCCGAAGTCGTATTGCCCCTTGGCGATTTCCACTGTGTCGCGTACCCGAACCCGCAGCGACAACATCTCCGAAGCCCGTCTCAGCGTGGCCGTAAGATCGGTCAAATGAAAAGGCTTGATGAGATAGTCGTAGGCGCCGAGCTTCATCGCTTCCACCGCGCGATCCACCATGTGGTAGGCGCTCATCATCACGACGATGCACGCGGCATTGGCAGCCTTGATCTGGCGCAGAACCTCGACGCCATCCATCCCGGGCAGCACGATGTCGAGCAACACGAGATCAGGTTTCTCATCTTCAAAAATCTGCAGCGCCTCTTCGCCCGAGGCCGCGGTCAGAATCTCGAAGCCTTCGGCCGTAAGTCCGCGACTGATGGTGCACAGCGTCAAGTCTTCATCGTCGACAATTAAGACGGAGTAGGCCATGGCTATTGAATGATTACCTCGCTGCTCCTGGCGCCATCGACGTGCGCGCTTTCAGGCTGCCGGAGAGGAAGAGTGATGGTCACGGTCGTGCCGCAATTCGGCGCGCTCTCGACCTGGATCTCGCCCTCATGGCTGCGCACATAGGTCTGGCTGATGCTCAGCCCCAGCCCAGTTCCCTTCCCGCGCTTGGTAGTAAAGAACGGCTCAAAAACGTGAGGCAGCACGTCAGGGGGAATCCCGCAGCCGGTATCGACAATGCGGATCTCGACACTATCGGCCGAACTTAAGCGTTCGGCAAATACCGTGATGCGTCCTCCTTCCGGAGTCGCCTGTGCAGCATTCAGAAGCAGGTTCATCAGCACCTGCGAGAGTTGGTTGGCATCCACGCGGATGTTCGGCAGATCGGGAGGAACCCGGTTTTCAAGGATTCGCCCGTGCAGCATGGGCTGATGCTCTAGAAAAGCGAGCGTCTCTGCGACCAGACGATGCAAGTTGAGCTTGCTCAGGATCAGCGGGCTGGGCCGCGCGTAATTCATCAGGCTGCGCAGTGTCACCGAGATCCGCCGCGCTGCCTCGATGCATTGTTCGATCTCATGACGTCCCTCGCTCGGAGCATTTTTCAGCTCCAATTCGAGGTGAGAAAGAATGCCCAGCAGAGGATTATTGATTTCATGCGCGGCTCCAAGCGCGAGTTGGGTCAGCGCCGCGTACTTCTCGTACTCGGCGAGCTTGGCCTGAAACTGGCTCTTTTCCTTGTTGAGCTTGCCATCCTCGGAGAACCGCAGGAACAGTTCCTGCAAGGCCGAGTCGCGCTCCTTCTCCCGCTGCCGGATCGTCGCCTGCAATTGTTCGAGTTCCTCGCGGAGGCTTTCGCGCTCGTGATGCTGGGCCCGGCAAAATCCAAGAAGCATTGCCAGCGCAACCACCAGAAAAGGAAGCACGTACAGGGTAAACAACGCCTAAGCCCCCTTTTCCGAAAACGCTCGCGCGACGGTCATCTTGGGGGGAATGTTACGAAGCGGGGCCCGGTTTGGGCCCGATATCGCCGAACCCCGGCCCCGCAGTCTTCTCGGGTCGCGTAGATGCCTCACCGACCTTTATAGGCGGAAGAATGGTAACGGGCTGTGATCTGCGTCACGGAAAGCAGTGTTCGAAATTGAGGACTGCGGGCTCGCGCGGGCTTTGGTTTATACATGCTGTATGCTTAATTACAAAACTGGAGAGAATTCGAACCATGTCGCCACGCCCCTACAACATGGACAAACGGCGAGCGGTCGCGAGCGAGACCCGCACGCGCATCCTCGTGGCTGCTCGGGAGTTGCTCGCCTCCGAATCCGACACGGATCTTTCCATGGAAGCGATCGCGCGGCGGGCCGGCGTCTCCAGGCTCACGCTCTACTACCAGTTCAATTCACGTACCGGTCTGCTGGAAGCTTTGTACGACCACCTTGCGAATCGGGGCAATATGCGGCGCATGCCAGAACTGTTCCTGGAGCCCGATCCAGCCGCAGCGATTGACAAGCTTGTAAGCATCTTCGTTGGATTCTGGGCCTCCGACCCGGTAGCTCTCCGACGGTTGCGCGCCATGGCCGTCCTCGATCCTGAGATTGCCAAAGGTATACAGGCACGCGACGTCCGCCGTGCTCACATTGCCGGACAGATATTGAAGCGGATGGTTACAGCGGGGAAGAAAAAGTTCACTGAGCAGCAGCTTCATGCCGCAAGCACTGTGCTCAGCCTGCTGACGCGTTGTGCGGTGAATTAGTACTTGTCGATTCAGTTCGTTCGACCACTGCGCGGGTGCTTTTGCATCCTGAAGTAGCAGTCGACGTGCACACTCTCGCCCGACTTGAGAAGCACCGGCGGCTGTCCGCGCAAAGGCAGTTCGCACAGCGCACAGGTACGTTCTGCTCGTTTCTTATGGCTGATGGCGGGCGGGTGCGAGATGGATCCGAATTTCAGGTTGCCGTCGGCGGACATGGTTTACTCCTCCGAAATCCAGCGCACGGCTACGAACACGGCGATGACCCGGGAAAAGTTATATTACCTACAGGGCGGACTGCAGGGAATCGGGTGAATCGGGTAGTGACTGACGCGTCAGCGCTACGTTTCTTGGACCACATTGCTGTGTGACGCCGGTCACAGAGAAGCCTTGGAGTTGCCGCCTAAGATGACCTTGGCGAATGGCACGCAGACTCAGGGCCGGGATTCTTGGGTACGGACGGATGGGTCGTGCCTTTGTCACTGCCCTTGAGCAGAGCGAACTTTGGGAAGTTTCCGCGGTCTACGACATCAACCCGGCCGCCCGCCAGCTGGCGCGGCAGAACGTCCCCAGCGCCGCCGTCTACGAAGCTCCCGAGCCTATCTTTGCCGATCCTTCCATCGATGTGGTCGGCCTATTCACCCTGGCCGACGCGCGGCCGCAACAAATCCACCGAGCTTTGGCGTGTGGAAAGCACGTTCTAGCGGAGAAGCCGCTCGCTGCCGACGTGGCCACGGAATGGCAACTGGTGCACCAGATCGAGGCCAGTGACCGCTTTGTTGCGGTCAACCTTTTCAACAGGAATGCGTGGTATCACAAAGATATACAGAGGTTTATCGCCGAGGGCCAAATTGGTGATCTGGCTGTGATCCGTGTCTGCCACATGACGCCGGGCCACATGCCGATGGAAGGACACGATCCCGAAGGACCGCCCTTTCACGATTGCGGCATGCATTACATCGACGTCGCCCGCTGGTACGCCAACAGCGAGTACAAGACCTGGCATGCGCAAGGCATTCGTATGTGGGACTACAAGGATCCCTGGTGGGTCCAGGTTCACGGCACCTTTGCCAACGGAATCGTGTTCGACATCACGCAAGGCTTCGTCTACGGACACCTAGCCAAGCAGCAGCCCCACAACTGCTACCTGGACGCGATTGGCACTAGGGGCGTCGCCCGCATGCGGCATGACTTTTCCATGGCCGCAGTGGAGTTATATGGCGTAGGAGAAACGGTATACAAGACGGCCCCGTTCAATGACAAGAAACTTGATGTGATGGTTGATGTCTTTGCCCGCTCGGTGATCGCCGGCAAGAACCTCGGATTCCCGCAGGCCCGCGACAGCGTGGTTGCCTCAGAAGTCAGCTGGGCGATGCTCAACGACGCCATCGCGCACCAGCCGCCGGCCCGTGGAACTCCAGAAGAAATGCAGCAAATTCTCGCGCACCGCCGCAATCTAATTGACGGATTTGGACTCCCGGTGAAGACCGAGGAGCAGCCGGACGGCACGCTGGTGTCGAGCTGACTTCCCACAAGGTATAATGCAGAGTTTTCCAAGGCGCTCTGTGTTCGAGCCCCCGGTCCGCGGCCCTTCCTTGCGTGGATCACACGGAGCAACGGCTCACGCGTGCATTCGTACGCTGTTCTTCCCACAAGCGGTCTCTAGGGGAGCCATTAACTTGTTATAGGGGTTCGCGGGTTGTCTGCAGCTAGCGTGTGTTGGTCGCAGTTCGTCCTGAAGGAGGATTCTTGAGACTTTTGCCCCGCGACGAAAAGTTTTTCGAGTTGTTCGCCGAACTCTCCGGCTACCTGACCGAAGGGGCGAAGCTGCTGCGGAGCATTCTGGAAGATCCACGCGACTTGGGAATGCGGGTCGAACAGGTCCAGGCAATCGAGCACAAGGCCGACCGGACCACCCACGCCATCATCAGCAAGCTCAACCAGAGTTTCATCACCCCTTTTGACCGCGAGGATATTCACCGGCTGGCATCCTCGCTGGACGACGTACTCGACTTCACCAACGCTGCGGCTCACCGACTGGTGCTCTACAAAATTACCCAACCGCCGCCCGTGGCCGCCGAACTTGCCGGATTAATCGTGCTGCAAAGTGAAGAACTGGCGCGCGGTGTATCAGTGCTGGAGAAAAATGGCGCCGTTTTGAAGCACTGCGACGAAGTTAACCGGTTGGAGGACGAAGCGGATCACATAAGCCGGCGCGCCATTGCCGTCTTATTCGACACCGAGAAGGATCCGATCCAGCTCATCAAGTTCAAAGAGCTGTTTGAGGTGCTGGAAATGGCCACCGACAAGGCCGAGGATGCGGCCAATGTCCTCGAAGCCATCGTGCTCAAGAGCGCTTAGTCGAGATCTGCAACAACGGAGACGAGACCCACTTCGCCCATGCATGCCGACGTTCTGCTGGTCCTGATCACAATTCTGGTGGCGCTGATTTTCGACTTCGTGAATGGATTTCACGATTCCGCCAACAGCATCGCTACCGTGGTGTCGACGCGCGTGCTGTCTCCGCGGCTGGCAGTCGTTTGGGCAGCGTTGTTTAACTTTCTCGCGGCGTTCTTTCTGGGAACGGCGGTGGCCAAGACCATCGGCAGCGGCATGATCCGCCTGGAGTTTGTGGATCAATACGTGGTGCTGGCCGGACTCTTCGGCGCGATTGCCTGGGATCTGCTGACGTGGTGGTGGGGGCTGCCGACCTCGTCGTCGCACGCATTGATCGGAGGCTATGCCGGGGCGGCAATGTCTCGGGCGGCCTTTCGGTACGGGGTTGCAGCCATGCCGAATGTCATTATTCCGCATGGCTGGACCAAGACTCTGATCTTCATCGTCGTCGCGCCCATGATGGGGCTCATCTTGGGATTCGTCTTCATGCTGTCGGTGTATTGGATATTCCGGCGCTCAGCTCCACAGCCAGTCGATCGGTTGTTCCGCCGCTTGCAATTGATCTCGGCGGCGGCGTACAGCCTGGGCCATGGCGCCAATGATGCGCAGAAAACCATGGGGATCATTGCCGGCGCGCTCTACACCGGCGGCTTCATGACCCGGCAAGATATGGTGGGCAGTTGGGGACACCTGCGTTGGCCGATCATCCTGGCAGCCCATGCGGCCATTGCCTTGGGTACCTACCTCGGCGGATGGCGCATCGTCAAAACCATGGGACAAAAGATCACCAAGCTGAAGCCCGTAGGCGGCTTCTGCGCCGAAACCGCAGGTGCATTGACGCTGTTTGGAACAGCCTTAGCTGGAATCCCGGTGAGCACCACTCACACGATTACAGGAGCTATCGTCGGCGTAGGAGCAGTACACCGTTTATCCGCAGTGCGATGGGGAGTTGCAGGTCGCATTATCTGGGCATGGATCTTCACCATCCCCGCCTCCGCCGTGATCGCCGGAGTAACCTACGGGATCATGAATAAGCTTTCCTGAGAAGATCGAAACTGGGAGATCAGCGGGTGCCCCATCCTTGTCCCGCCTTTTTGGCGGGACAGGGTGGGGATTTTGACTTTCTGGAAGTCTTACATCGAGCAACGCGACGAGGACCACACCGATCCGTGAAATGACCTAGGGCTCGCGAACCGAACTCGGAACGCCCGCCTTGCGGGCCTCCTCGCGCAGATCTTCCAATTTCTGCTTGGCGTCATCCAGCGCCTTCTGTTTGTCGGCGATCTGCTGCTTGTACTGGGCGTCCTGCTTGTCCCAATCGGCAGAGTTGCGCAGTCGGTTGCCTACATCGCCATACATCGCCGCGGCGCGAATCTGATACTCGCGCTGCGCCACGTCGAGTTCGCGCGTCAGCAAATCGATGGTTTCCTGTTGTGCCTTGAGCCTGTCGCCCCACTGTTTCCAGGCAGCCTCTTTCTGGGCCTGATCCATCTTGCTGGTATCGGCTGGCGGCGCCCCGCCTTCAGCCTTGGCCGGAGCGGCATTGGCAGTTTCTGCCGGCTTCGATTCTGCCGGTGTGGCGGCCTCCGCCCCTGGCGCCGGAGCATTCCCCACAACCGAAAGCTTGTCTTCCTTGGGCAGGTTATCGTTGTCAAAAACCTTTTTCTTCGGTTTCCCGTCAGGCTCCTTGCGGACCTGGCGTGCGTAATCGCCCAACGACTGCCCTGCGGGCGAAGCCTGCGAGGTCGATCCGGTTTGGGCCTGCAGCCCACCGCTAAGGCCCGTCACACTCAAGTACAGGGCGATCCCGACTCCTAACGCTGCGCTATGTTTCATAGTCCACCTCTTCTTCTTCCTGAACTTTAGTCTCGATGCTGCAGGGCATCCGCCCCTCGAACGCTACAGCACTATTTCGAACCAGCAGACGACGCAGTTGCCTTTAGTTTCGTCGTCAGAAATCCTCCGATAGTCCGGTCCAGTTGCGCGGCTTCATGCGCGATGTCGGTTGCGATCTCCTCCGCCATCTCCGGATCGCGGTTGTTCGCCAACTGCTGGGCATAGCCGGAGATCGTTGTAAGCGACGTCCGCAACTGCAGCGCCATCTCCGCCGAAATCTCTCCCTGCAGTTCCTGCTGCCGGCGAATATTCTCC
>QIAL01000830.1 GCA_003225535.1 Acidobacteriota bacterium
CCTCCAGATCATGGTCATGCTCCTGATGGCGTACGTTGGCCTTGCCGTCGGTGCCAACAAGGGCGATCTGCTGAATCTGGCCGCCCTGGGTGGGATCTTCGGCGGTGAAAAGCAAGGAAAGAAGAGTTACAAGATTCTCGATACAAGCGTCATTATCGACGGACGAATTGCCGACATCGCGGAGACTGGATTCCTCGATGGCGTCATTGTTACGCCGCAGTTCGTGCTGCGCGAGTTGCAACTCGTCGCCGATTCTGCGGACTCGCTAAAGCGGAATCGTGGCCGCCGCGGCCTCGATATTCTCCAGCGCCTGCAGAAAGTCGCGAACCTGCAGATTCAGATCGTGGAAGACGATTTTCCCGCTGTCCGGGAAGTTGATCTCAAGCTAATTGAACTGGCTAAGCTGTACGAGGGCAAGATCATCACCAACGACTTCAACCTGAACAAGGTGGCGCAGTTGCAGGGCGTGGAGGTATTGAATATCAACGAGCTCGCGAACTCGCTCAAGCCCATCGTGCTGCCCGGCGAAACCATGCGCGTCTTCATCCTCAAAGAAGGCAAAGAATACAACCAGGGGGTAGCCTACCTGGATGACGGCACCATGGTGGTCGTCGACAACGCGCGCAAGATGATCGGCAAGACCATCGACGTGTCGGTGACATCCGTTCTGCAGACCACGGCAGGCAAGATGATTTTCGGAAAATGGGACGAACGCGCCGCCTACTCCCGGCAGGCTGTCCCAGTCCCCGTGACACCTTCCGCGGTTCCGGTGGTGCCGACCTCGACAACGGCGGTGCCGAGCCCGACCGTTGTCGACACAAAAACTGGGCCCGCTTAAAGTCCAGCGATTGTTTGCCGCTTGCCTGGAAAATGCATAGGGCTTGCCCGGCGACGGCGGAGACGTGCGCCCTGCCGATCATTTGAACAAGCCGCCTTCGCGCCCGTATACTTACAGCCCGCCATGAAGGTTGTTGTCATTATTCCCGCTGCTGGTCTTGGGACACGCATGGCGCCGCTGTCGAGCGCCAAAGACACCAAACCTCATCTTACGAAGCAATTCACCGAGCTTGCCGGGACGCCGATCCTCATTCACACGCTACGCAGGTTCGCTGCCGTGGATGAGGTCACTGAGATCTGGATTGCGTTGCGGGAAAATGAGATCGATGGTTTTCGCGAGCGGCTGCAAAAGGAATCGAACCCCGTGCGCCAAAAAAAGATCGAGTTGGTGGTGGGCGGCGAGCACCGCCAGCAATCCGTGGAGCACGCGCTCAATGCGCTTACTGCTGCGCCTGATGACATTGTGCTTGTCCACGACGCGGTCCGGCCGCTGGTCACAAGCGAGATCATCCACGAGGTCATTGAGGCCGCCCGCAAATACGGTGCCGCTATAGCTGGACTTCCCGCGGTCGATACCGTGAAACAAGTTGAGCGTACTGCCGGGGGCGCGATCATCAAGGCGACGATTCCACGCGCAGGTGTTGTACTGGCACAAACTCCACAGGGATTTCGCTATGAGGTGATCAAGAAGGTGTTCGATGAGGCCTCCGCGGATGGCTTCATGGGCACCGATGAGGCTTCGCTGGCCGAGCGCTCCGGACATGAAGTGGCCGTGGTGATGGGCTCGCCGAAAAACATAAAGATCACGACTCCCGGAGATATGGAGTTAGCGGAATTCTATTTAGGGAAATGAAGCCACGGATTTCCACGGATAACCCGACCTGACATCGTAAACTCGGTGGTGATGGGTGCATTGCCCTGCACCTTGAAGCACTCCGAGCTCACCGACAAAATCATCGGAGTGTTCTATGACGTATACAATGAGCTCGGCCATGGATTCCTTGAATCAACTTACGCAGAAGCCATGGTGGTAGCTCTGGAATCCGCAAGTCTGCGCGTTAGCCGCGAGGTTCCAATCCCAGTGTGGTTTCGGGGAAAGAAGATCGGCCAATACTTTGCCGATCTGATTGTCCAGGAGACGATCTTACTCGAACTGAAAGCGGGGCAGAGCCTGGACAAAGCACACGAGGCGCAGTTACTGCATTATCTTCGTGCAACCAAGATCGAAGTCGGGCTTCTTTTCAACTTCGGCGTCTGTCCGCAATTCCGCCGCCTTCTCTTCGACAACGAAAGAAAGAAAATCCGTGCGAATCCGTGGCTAATGTTTGTAAA
>QIAL01000831.1 GCA_003225535.1 Acidobacteriota bacterium
AACTTTGCAAATGTTAGCAGGGCCTCCGGAGGTGGCTTTAACAACATGGCTGATTGCAGGAGGTTTGTGGGTTGGCCACTGTTTCTTTGGAAAATTGGCGCGTTGGATGTCGCTTAAGTGGTTTCTGTCCGTTGTTCTGATGATCAGCGGCTTGTCCGCCGCTCAACTATTTCCCTTCTTTGAATTCCTGGTGCATTCTCAACGCAACACCAATTACAGCACAGGTGAGTGGTCCATGCCTCCTACGGGCTGGGCCAATCTTCTGGTGCCACTGTTTTCCTGTTTCAAAACACCCGCGGGGCCGTACATGCAATACAGTCAGTCGCTGACCTCCTCGTATTACCTGGGCATCGGCGTGCTGGCGCTGGCGTTGTTTGCCGTGGGCCGGCTGCGTGAATGGAAGATTGGGTTGCTGGGCGGAACCGCCGGCCTGAGCTTGATTTTGGCCTTGGGTGACGCCGGATATTTGTACGGATTCTTGCGCCGAGTTCTTCCCCAGATTGGGTTAATGCGTTACCCGGTTAAATTCGTAATGTTGACCACTTTTGCGGTTCCGTTGCTCGCGGCCTGTGGTGTGCGAGGGGTCTTATGCGCGACGGGTGAAGACAAAACCAAAGGCTGGCGGTTTTTGACTCTTTTATGGCTGGCGATGCTCGCCTCAATTCTACTCATTCTTTGGGTGGCCCGTAGATATCCGGCAGGTTCGGAACCCTGGGTCATCACGGCTCGAAACGGTTTGGAGCGGGCGGCTTTTTTGTCGTTGGTTTTGGGAGTGCTTTACTGGATCAGCCGGCTCCGGGATTCGCGAAAGCAAGTCGTATTGGGCCTTGGATTGCTGGTGTTGATTTGGATGGACGTCGCAACCCATGCCCCTCCCCAGAATCCGACGGTGGCGCGGACAGTTTACGAGCCTGGGCTGCTACCGTTGCAGGAGTTGAGGCCCAAGCCGAAACTGGGTGAATCAAGAGCCATGCCCAGCTTCAGCGCGGTTTGGCGATTTCATTTGACTCTGCTTTCTGATCCCTTCAACACCTATCTGGGCGCCCGGCTGGGTCTGTTCGCAGACAGCAATTTGCTCGATGGATTGCCGAAAGTGGATGGCTTTTATTCTATGTACGTGAAGGAACAATTCGAAACGCGCACGCTTCTATACGTTTCAACGAACACCGTTCCTACAAACTACTCGAATGACTATTTCCTGTTACAGCGGGTCTCCCACATTTCAACCAATAATTTCGCGACAAACCTGGCGAATTTTTTGGGCGTTTCTCAAATTACCGCCCCGGGAAAACTTTTCGATTGGGAGGCCCGTCCCACGTATATGCCGCTGCTGACTGCGGGCCAAAGGCCGGTTTTCATTGGCGCAAATGCTTCCTTGCGCGCGTTATTGGATCCTGCATTCAACCCGCGCCAGGTTGTCTATTTGCCCATGGATGCCAAACCGTTCATCCAGGCGGACAACCAAACCAAGGCGCGCATTGTCTGCCGCGAATTCTCCGCGCACCACGTGGTGTTGGAGACCGAAGCTGAGCAGCCGAGCATGGTGGTCGCGGCCCAGACTTTTTACCCGTGCTGGAGGGCGTACGTGGACGACCAACCCACTCGTTTATGGCGCGCGAATCACGCGTTCCAAGCCGTGCAAATTCCAGCCGGACGGCACAGGGTCAAATTAGTTTATCGGGACGGACGCTTCGTCGCAGGTATGATCATTTCCGCAGTCTCGCTGATTTGCTTTATGCTCGGCCCCCGCGGACAAACAAGGAAAGCAGCGCCCGCCGAGAACAACTGGCCTGGGTGCCCAGCCGGCGAACCGAGTGATTTAATGTCGCAGCTCTGAGTGCATGCACGCTGAAAATTCTACTCGCTCAGGAATACCATCAACCGTCTCAAAGTCTGCGGATGCGTGGTTCACGCCGGGCCGTTTTGCGGCCTTGCTGGCAATCCTAGTCTTTATTTTCTTCCCGGACGTTGTCCTGGGAACGCGCACTTTTGTCTTTCGAGATTACGGCCTCTACGGTTACCCGGTGGCGTTTTATCACCGCGAAAGCTTTTGGCGGGGCGAAGTGCCGCTGTGGAATCCCTTGAGCGCCTGCGGCATTCCTTTCCTCGCCGAGTGGAGCACTTTGGTGCTATACCCGGTCTCGTTTTTTTACCTGCTCTCG
>QIAL01000832.1 GCA_003225535.1 Acidobacteriota bacterium
TCTGCGCTCGTCTCAAAGTTCGAGCACATGTCTGTCTTGCTCGGCAAGGCGCGCACTGTGCTCGAACCCCGAACAATTACTCTCGTTCCGTCCACTCTCCGCCAGCAGTCGTCGCTGGTAAGAAAGTGTACTGTTTACATTTTCGACAAACTGGAGGTTACGCAATGATGCACGATTTTGAACTTGCCAGAGGTGACATCCGCGGTGATCCAACGGGCTTGCAGGTCAGCATAGAAGACGTTGATATCTAAGATTACGTCCATTTCTCGGTCATTCGAAGGAGCGATTCGGGATCGGGAGAAGCTGAGGCGGAATCGGGACAAAAGTCCCATGTGGCTTTCGCCCATCGCTCTTCTAGGGCGCCATTAACTCGGTACTTGTCAACGTGAAAGACCGCTTGAAATGCCATCTGCATTACGTTTTGGCTTTGACTCCAACGAAGTCGCAGCGGTAGCGTGGTGCTTTCAATACGAATAGCCCTTCCGCCGCCTCGCCCGTAGCGGGTTCCTTTCACCTTTAACCAGAGAAAGGAGCAAGAGCGGTCCCCATGTGGACCCGCCTTCCCTCCGCCAAAAGCAGACACTGCAATGAAGGCCAGGACGTGAACACGCCGGCCCGATCCTTGTGTGATCGTCCTCAGCGACGGCTCGTCACAGTCTCTGGCCATGTCTTCCAAATTAACAGCATCTTGTGGATGCCTTCATTGTTCAGGCCGAATGCCGTCTCTTGTCCGACCTTGGTTCATCTTCATGCGTATCGACATGATCGCCGGTGTCGCGGGCTTTCGAGGCGTCGAAAGGTCGGAACAGAAAACGTAAGCTCAAGAGATAATCGACCTTCTCCAAAAGGCTGACCATGGGCTCGGACTTGGGGATGAAGCAATCGACTCCTTCAAGCTCGCTTAACGGCAGGCACTCATCACTGGATAAGAGCGCGACCGGAACTTCTGGTTTGGACTCCTTCATGCGCACCGCGGCCCTGCCACCATTCATTTCTGGCATGTTGTAGTCGAGGAGCACTAAGTCCACCGAATGCGACGCGAAAGTTTGCACCGCTTCTTTGCCGTTGGTCGCGATCAGGACCCGATATCCGTTTTCTTCAAGCAGCATTTTCTCGCCTTCTAGCATGCTCGGTGTGTCATCGACACAGAGGATTACTGGTTTCATGGGAATACTCCAAAAGATCTTTGGCCTGAGTGTTGGCGCATTCCGGTGGCGCTGTCCGAGGCGGTGCGAGCCTGGCCTCGAAGGTAGGCTTTCAGTGCTTCTGTCGACAGCGGCGACCGGCGGCGGGCATGCCTTTCTAAGCCTATCGATTGGCAGCTACGGTAACTTCGTTGCTCAAGATCTCCGCCGCTTCGGCAAGCGTTAACCCGTCGGGAACCGTTCGGAAGTCGCTGCGATATTCCTTCTCATTCACATCAATTGTTTTAAAGAAGAGCGCCTTGCCTTTCATGTCTACTTCCATGAAGGTGAGATCCCATTGACCGGGTGAAAGCTCACGCTGTTCAACGTTAAAATGACCGCCCTTCTCCAAATGCCCCAGCAACCCACCGGCGAAGTTCACGTCCGCAACAAGCTGCCCGCGTATACGCACCAGTCTTCGCTGGGTTTCATGCACCCACAACTCCCCTTCCATTTCGTGGAAGACACGAGCTTCGCGTGAAGGGGGCTGAAAACTTGGATTAGGCCGGTAATTCAGTTTGATCACGTCTCCGTCCCGACTCGCAAAGATGAAGGTGAGAGCATCTGGAAGCATCTTGAAAAATGCTTTGCATTGCTCCGCATCTTTTTTCCTCGTTTGTTCGAGCTTTTGCTGCTCTGCAGGATTTCGGACTAGGTTCCCAATCCTTTCTTTCTCTTCCTGTTGCTCTTTGGCGCTGAGCGGCTGTCCGTCAACTGCCACCAATCGGTCGAGTGAGCCCTGCCCCGTCTGAACAACTTCTTTTGCTTTCTTCTTGCCTTGTTGTTCTCTCTCCGCGCGGTACATCCAGCGACCGCGACTTTCACCTTGAGGCTTGAGTTCGTTAGCGACTATCGCGCGTACCAAGTCATTGGCCGATATCGGCGCGCCAGAAGAGGCGGACTGACTAAACTCTGCAGCGATTGGCAAAAAGGCAATCAAACCAGCAAGAGTGCATCTTCCGAGAAAAGGCAATGACATT
>QIAL01000833.1 GCA_003225535.1 Acidobacteriota bacterium
GAGAAATGCTTTCGCGTACCGCGCAATGTTCAAAAGCGGGGAATGGCGATCGGCGGGGAGACTCCTGCCCGTGCGCATAGCAAGCTGCTGCAGCCAGGCCGGCAGGGCCGAAAAGCGCCTGTACAAATGGTCCCCAAGGTACCGACGGTACCCACCGAAGATTTCATCACCGCCCACGCCTGACAGGATGACGGTCACGTGCTCGCGCGCGAACTTCGAAACTAAATACGTCGTGATGAATGCAGTGTCCGCGATGGGCTCATCAAGATGCCAGATCAGCTTCGGCAACAAGCCAACAACGTCGGGCTTGACGACGATCTCATGATGTTCGGTGCCGAAGCGCCGCGCGATAACCGATGCGTAGGGTAGTTCGTTGTAGTAGTCGTCTGCGTCGCTACCGCCGAAACCAATCGAATACGTTTTTACCGGACGGTTGCTGTGCTTCGCCATCATGCCGACAACCGCGCTGGAGTCGATACCCCCCGACAGAAAGGCGCCGATTGGGACGTCGCTTACCATTTGCATTCGAACGGACTGCTCGAGGCGCGAACGCACGGCGTCGACCCAATCTTCAACACTTCGCTGAGTGTCGATTGCGCCTGAAATTCGCCAGTAGCGACGTTCTTGCACACGCCCATGCTCCACGGTCAACAACGTCGCAGGCGGCAACTTGCGAATTCCCTTGAACAGCGAATGTGGGGCGACGACGTAACCCAGATGTAGATATCCTGGCAGGGCGTCCTCGTTTAACGCTGGCGCAACGCCAGGAAGGGCTAGCAGCGCCTTCGCTTCCGAAGCGAAAGCGAACCGCTTGCCATCCTCCAGCAGGTACATCGGCTTGATGCCAAGCCTGTCTCGGCCAACCAGGAGTCGTCGCCGTTGCGCATCCCATAACGCGAAGCCAAACATTCCGTTCAGCCGGTCGACGAATGCGTCGCCCATTTCGCGATATAGAGCCAATATGACTTCGCAGTCCGAATGTGTGAGAAACGCATGGCCGCGTCGTTCCAGTTCAGCACGTAGCTCTTGGTAGTTATAGATTTCGCCGTTGCAGACAAGCCACAAGGAGCCATCGGATGATCGCAGCGGTTGATGGCCCCCTGCGACGTCGATAATGGAAAGGCGGCGCATGCCGATTGCGCAGGATCCGTCAATATGCACGCCTTCATCGTCAGGTCCGCGGTGAACAGTGACTCGCCCCATCAAGCGCATGGCGTCGATGGGGACGGGGCTACCGTCGAAGTGCAGAACGCCGTGAATGCCGCACATGGTTTCTAACCAGTCGAGCGGCTGCTCATGTGCGTTTCACGCCAGGCGCCATCGGCGCCGTAACATAGCGCCGAATAAATTGCCTGATACTGGTCGACCATTGCGTCGATCCCGAATCTTTCCGCGGCAGCGCGCCGCGCGGCGCGCGCATGCGCTTCGCGCAATTGCTGATCGCGAACGTATTCCGTGAGAAATCGCGCAAGCGTTTGGACATCGCCGGGCCGGAAGAGCCGGCCTAATTTGCCGTCTTCGACCAGTTCCCCGTTGCCGCCGACAGCGGTCGCGACAACGGGGAGTCCCGTCGCCATCGCCTCGAGGAGCGTATTCGATATCCCTTCAGCAAGCGAGGGCAGCACGAATACGTCGAACGTCTGCAGGACCCGAGAAATGTCGTCGACCGCACCCGGCAACCACGTAAGGTCGTCGAGAAACAGCTCCTTGACGAGCGTGCGCAAATCGCCAAGCAGCGGACCGTCACCGACGATTGTCAGACGCATGCGTGACGCGAGGTCAGACTGGGTCTGGATAACCGCAGCGAATGCGCGCACGAGCGTCGCGTGATCCTTAACCGCTTGAATCCGGCCGACGCTACCAATGACGATTCGACGGTCGTCGAGAAAACCATTGGGTAGCACACCCCCGGGCTTTTCTTGGACTGGCGCGAAGCGCTCGGTGTCCACACCGTTGTAGATCTGCGTTATGCGGGAAGGCGCGATTCCAACGCGACGCGATAGATATCGCTCAAGGTCCTTCGACACCGTTACATACCGATCGATCAATGGACTGTGCAGACGTCGCAGCAAC
>QIAL01000834.1 GCA_003225535.1 Acidobacteriota bacterium
TTCCCGTCCAGCAGCAGCATTACGGATCCCGAGACGGGGATCACGTACTATGAGCAGTACGACATTTTTACGATCGGCGCGGGATACCTGGACGTACAGACAGCGCTGATGAATGCAGACGTTGTTACCGGCGGTGCACAGTCGCCGGCAGCGGTCTACAACTCGAAAAAGGGCACCGTCTATCTCGATTACGCCCAGAGCGTCGTCTGGGGCAATTCCGCCGTCTGGGGCACTTCAGTTGTCTGGGGCAACTCAGTCGTCTGGGGCAATACGATTCAATACAATTCCAATGGCTCCGAAGTGAACGACACGGCTGTGCTCTGGGGCAACTCCGTGGTCTGGGGCAACTCCGGAACTGTAGCGTTCAGCGTCGTGTGGGGCAACTCCGTGGTGTGGGGCAATAGCAGCTTGACGAAGACTTCGGCGGCTAACGTCGAAGCAATGAGAATTCTCGCTGAGGGGGATCCCATAAAGTAGGCAGGCATAGGCGAATGAGAGGAGGAACTCAGAAAATGCCAAGCCAAGCCAGAGCCTACATGGCAATAGTCGCTGCTTCCGCTATGGCCATATTGACTGTCGTTGCCGCTCGATGGACTCCTGAAAATCTTGGCCGCGTCTTCCTCTTGTTCTTTGCGCTGGCGATGGTCGCCTCGGCGATGAAGATTCGCCTGCCTGGCTTTAAGACTACGATCTCGATAAATTTTGTCTTCATTCTGATCGGTATCGCCCTGTTCAGTTTTGGCGAAACCGTTTTGATCGGCTTTGGAGGCGCGCTCGTCCAGTCCCTCTGGAAGACACAGACGCGCCCAAAGCCGGTGCAAGTGCTCTTCAATGCAGCATGCCTGACGGTTTGTACGGGGGCGGCATTTTGGGCCTCGCACGGTGCCCTAGCAATGCTGGGTTTGAATTCTCTCGCCGCGATGATGGTTCTGGGAGCATGCGTTTACGTGGTGATGAACACGGGGCTGGTCTCGCTGGTGATCTCGTTGGCCGAGGGACGCTCCCTAAGAGATCTCTGGTCCTCTTGCTATGAATGGACGTTTCCGTACTTCCTGGTGGGCGCGGCCGTGGCAGGGCTGGCCAGCGTGGCGAGCCATGGAACCAATCTAGGCGTGACGTTGCTGGTGGTGCCGGCAATGTATTTTGTTTATGTCTACTACCGGATGCACATCGTCCGTGTCGTACTCGAGAATATCTCCAACGTGAGTCGAGAAGATGAAACGGCACGTGCCGGCGCAGCGCAAAGCGGCTGAAGCTTGCTCCTCCTTGGCGTTCTTTCCGACACCTAAAGGTGTGCCGTCGGAGAAATCCTAAGGCGATCCCTCTTTCTCCCGAAACGACCTGAACTTTAGTACTACGCTTAGGCCCCACCTGTACCATCGACGCATTCTTAGCCAGA
>QIAL01000771.1 GCA_003225535.1 Acidobacteriota bacterium
TCCCGTGGCCGCCCGATTGCCAAGCCGGAGTCCGCTCCCAGCCCGGACGGTGCGCTCGTCGAGCCCGGCTCCGACGGCGCCAGCAATTGGATGGCGCCCAGCTTCGATCCTCAGACTGGCCTCTTTTACGTCAATGCACGACGGCTTTTTAGCATTTATTACCGCACCGCCTCCGGCAAGCCTGAAGGGTGGGGAGGCCGCGACCACAACCTTTGGGCCAATTCGACCCTGCGCGCGCTTGATTACCGCACTGGCAAAGTTGTCTGGAACCACGAAATCGGAAACGGGGAAAGCATCGCGGGAATTCTTACCACTGCCGGCCATCTTCTCTTCAGCGCAGACAATTCCGGCAACCTTCTCGCTCTCGACCCGGCCACCGGGAAGACGCTCTGGCACCTCAATGCCGGCGGTCACCTGGATGCCTCTCCCATGACCTACCAGCTCGATGGCCGCCAATACATTATTCTTCCCGTCGAGGACGTTCTCTACGCCTTCGCACTTCCTCCGACTCCTTCTTCTCGCTGAGTAATCAAGGCGGCGGTTACACAACCTGAAGATTGCGGCTCAGAACTGGCGGATATCTCTTTGGCGGTTAGGGGAGTTAAAGATCGCTCACCGGGTTCCTCCGCAGTTTTCGATGCAACCAACTGCCCGGGTTGTCGTTGGCGATTGCGGACCGGCACTACTGCTCGTAGTTTTCAACGATCTTTGCCGGGCGCACCTTTGCCTGATCGGCGTCACGCCCAAACTCTCGCAGCGCTCGGCGCTGGCGCAGCAAGTCCCAGCACTGGTCTAGTTCGACCTTTATCTTCGCTAACCGGTCACGGTCATCATCCGTGAGCTGTGATTGGGCATAGAGGTGTTCCTCTTCCTTCACCAAGCGGTCAATGTGACCCAGCACTGGTTGATCTTTGCTTTCGTTGGCCATGGAAGCTTCCTTCCGCAAGCAGCTTTGGCAGGTTCTCAAGTGTAGCCTGTCGGTATTTCGTTGCAGGTGCACCAAAGAATGGTGCCGGGGGCCAGAATCGAACTGGCTACGCCCGCCTTTTCAGGGCGGCGCTCTACCAATGAGCTACCCCGGCACAAGTGGTCTAGAAATTGTAGGGGTGATGCGCACTGGTGTCAATTCGGCGAAAAAACCATGAGCAGGTGGGATTTGCCGTCAGTTGTTTTGCCTACTTCTTCACATACTTTTTGACGTCCATCGTGAACTCTGCTCCGTAGATATTTCCCGCTGCATCTGCGGCAACGCCTTCGGATACGGTGGACTCCGCGGACGGCGGATACGGCCCCGGGTCGGGCACGAAGTATTTTACCGAGCCGTCTTTGGCGCTCCCGACGCGAATGCCCCGTTGACAGCCCGGGTTGTATCCGTAGCCTTGCTCGCCGCCGCGGGATTCCGAATCGGCAACGTACAGCACATCGTTCCTGTCAATGAAGATCCCGCTCGGGCGGCCGAACTGTTTCCATTCGGCGATGAAACGGCCGTCCTGGTCGAAGATCTGGATACGGTTATTCTGGCGGTCGCCCACGAAAAGGCGTCCCTTGGAGTCGACCGCCAAAGTGTGCGGGCAGTCGAATTCTCCGGTCCCCGTTCCTTTCTTCCCCCAGGTTTTGATGAACTTTCCATTCTTATCGAATTTCATGATGCGGGCGTTGGCGGTGGGGGCGCGGCCGTGGCCGTCGGCAACGAAGATATCGCCGTTGGGAGCG
>QIAL01000772.1 GCA_003225535.1 Acidobacteriota bacterium
ATCATTTCCTCCGACAGCGGCACTATCGCCACCTGGTTCGCGCGCCAAATTCCGATTCGTCGCGGCCAAATGTGCTCGCTCTCCGGAACACTCGCCACCATGGCCAACGGTTTGCCTTACACCATTGCGGCTCAGGTCGCTCATCCGGATCGCCAATGCATCGCGTTTGTCGGTGATGGCGGGTTTTCGATGCTCATGGGCGAATTTGCGACCGCAGTGAAATACAAGCTCCCGATCAAGGTCGTCGTCATCAAGAACAACTCGCTCGGCATGATCAAATGGGAGCAAATGGTCTTTTTGGGGAACCCTGAATTTGCCTGTGACCTTCACCCGATCGATTTTGCCGCCTTCGCCCGCGCTTGCAGCGCAATCGGACTGACAGTGGATGACCCCAAAGATTGCGGCGACGTTCTGGACAAAGCCCTCGCCACTCCCGAACCGGTATTGATCGAAGCGGTGGTTGATCCGTTCGAGCCACCTATGCCGCCGAAGATCAAACCGAAACAGGCGCTTAAATTCGCCGAAGCGTTGGCTCGCGGCGAACCGAACCGAATGAAAATCGCCACGACCATCATGGAGGACAAAGTCCGTGAACTGGTCTGAAACTTAAAATGAAAGGAGCTTTGATATGAATGAACTGAAAGGAAAAAAAGTGGCCATCCTCGTCGAAAACGGTTTCGAAGAGGACGAGTTAACCAAACCACGTGAAGCGCTCGATAAAGCTGGCGCCGAAACGAAAATTATCTCGCCTGCCGGCAAGCAAGTCAAAGGATGGCGTCACACAGATTGGGGCAAAACGCTTCCAGTTGATCTCGCGCTCGATCAGGCAAAGCCGGATCAATTCGACGCGCTGCTCTTGCCGGGCGGCGTGATGAACCCGGACAAGCTTCGGGCCAATCCCAAAGCTGTGCAATTTGTGCGCGCGTTCTTCGACGCAGGCAAGCCCGTCGTCGCCATTTGCCACGGGCCATGGACATTGATTGATGCGGGCGTCGTCAAGGGCCGCCGGCTCACTTCGTACGCGTCGATCAAAACAGATCTCAAAAACGCGGACGCCAATTGGGTCGATGAGGAAGTGGTCGTCGATAATGGGCTCATCACAGGCCGGCAACCGTCGGACATTCCCGCCTTCAATCGCAAGATGATCGAGGAATTTGCCGAGGGCATCCACGAACATCAACGGCCGTCGGAATTCGCCGGTCACGCTATGGCTGCGAGCGGCGTTGATTAGTTAAGCAGAGCAATGCCGCGGAAAACCATCCGCGGCGTTCGCTCGGAAAGGAAGTTGTTATGATATTTTTTTGGCTGATACCGGTTGCGCTGCTGGCGTTGCTGGCACTGATCTGGTTTACGCGCCGCGCCGCGTTGACTTCGCCTGCGGAGTCGGATTCGGATCTGATCACGACTGATAAGGCTATCGAAGAAGACCGGAACGATCCGGGCACTTCGCGGTAAAGCTGGAGCGTCAATCTCATTTCGCAAATTATGTCATCGGCGTTCGTTCCTCCCGAATCGCCCCCGGTGTCCACAAACATCAACGCGGAAGCGCTCGCATCCAAACTCCGAAGGAAAATCAAAGGCGAAGTTCGTTTCGATCGTGGCAGTCGAGCTCTCTACGCGACCGATGGCTCCAATTACCGTCAGCCGCCTATCGGCGTGGTCATTCCTCGCGATGCGGAGGATGTCCAGGAAACGGTCGCGCTTTGCAGAGCCTTTGGCGCTCCCATTCTTTCGCGAGGTGGCGGCACGAGTCTCGCCGGCCAATGCTGCAACGTGGCTGTCCTGCTCGATTTTTCCAAATACATGCACCACCTGGTCGAAATCGATCCTGCGCGCCGGATCGCTCGCGTTCAGCCCGGCATCGTTTGCGACGACTTGCGGAATGCCGCAGAGAAATATCACCTCACCTTTGGTCCTGATCCCGCGACGCACGCCTGGTGCACTCTGGGCGGAATGATCGGCAACAATTCGTGCGGCGTACATTCTCAGATGGCAGGCCGCACCGCAGATAATGTCGAAGAGCTCG
>QIAL01000773.1 GCA_003225535.1 Acidobacteriota bacterium
AAAAGCTCTGCTCTTCGACGAGTTTCTTGGTCGGGTCAACAGTTTGTGGCGTGGAGATCAGAAAGGTTCCGTCGGGCAGCTTGAAGTTCACGAGAGCGGGTGCTGCGGGATTGATGTTGGAGCCGTCGGAGTTGATCGCTGTGGCGCCGTGCGCCCCGGTCCTGCCGGCAAACATTTCCCCGAGTGCAGCGGATGTCCGATCACTGGTGAGTGGCGGCTCGGTCAAGCTGGCCGCACAGGCAGTCCTCGACTGGCCCGCAGCGAGAGCATTAACCTGGCGCGTTCCCTGATATGACCCAAAGAAGAGAAGATTCTCCTTCTGGATTGGCCCGCCCAACGCAAACCCAAACTGGTTCTGCTTGAGGACAGGGCGCGGCTGGCCGGCCAGGTTCAGAAAGAAATCATTGGCGTTAAGCACTTCGTTACGGAGGAACTCAAAAGCCGTCCCGTGGAAGCTGTTGCTGCCCGTTTTTGTAATCAGGCTGACGTTGGCGCCGCCGTAGCGTCCATAGCCTGCATCGTAAAGGCCGGTTTGAACCTTGAACTCCTGAATGCTGTCAGGGTTTGGAATTGGAATTCCGCCACTCCCGGCCGCACTGCCCTGCACGTCATTCACGCTGATTCCGTCCAATTGAAAGTTGTTGTCATAGGAGCGTGCCCCGTGGACATAAATTCCGTCGTTGGAGTTGGCTATCTGGGAAAGAGCCGTCCCTCCGACCCCCAGCTCGCCTGCGTTGTACACCCCCGTAACCACCCCTGGCGAGAGACCGGTGATTTGAGCAAAGTTCCTAGTGACCAGCGGAAGGTTGTCCACCGCTGTCTCGTAGACGACTTGGCCGAGTGCGGAACTGTCGGTCTGGACCATTGACGATTCTGCTGACACTTTGATGTTCTGGATCACGGTTGCGAGTCGAAGATGAAGTTCGAGGTGAAGAGTTTCGGTTACGTTGATCTTTATGTTTGCACCGCTGATGAGAGCGCTGGAGCCTGGCGTGCTGGCTTGTATCTCATAATCTCCGGGTTGCAGCAGGGGGAAGCCGAACCTTCCCTCTGCGTCCGTCGTGGCAGACGCAGTTGCGGCAGTGACTTCGTTGACGAGACGGATGGCGACCCCGGGTAAAACGGCTCCGGAAGGGTCAAGCGCCACCCCGATCAGGGCGCCGGTGGAAGTTGTCTGGCCATGTAAGTTGCCGAAGAACAACACCGCAATCGCTATGGTTACTCGGAGCGCAGAACAGCGGCAGCACCCACGAAGATGCCCCTGTGAACCTTCGATGGTTGATCTCCGCATGCTGGGGCCTGCTAGCACACACGAGAAAGTTGATACTCTTAAACACCTTGCAAGGGCACTGGTAGTTTTACCAGTGCAGCGCCAATACTTTTGCAGGCAGAATCTGAGGTAGGATAGCTCGCGACGACGATCGCGGTCGAACCTGGGGTTCCGGGGACTCCCTATGGCTGGCCACTCTCACCGCATTAGTCAACACCTCATCGAGCAAAACGCAACGGTAGAATACCGGTGCGATCTACTTGCAAAGCTCATGCTAGTCCTGATTGCCGCAATCGCCGCTTTTCTCCTACCGCAGT
>QIAL01000137.1:0-7162 GCA_003225535.1 Acidobacteriota bacterium
CAGCAAGCGCATGGCGCGCTCGCGATGCAGCAGGAAGTTCTCGTCCATGACAAAGAAGGATTGCACCTTGAGCTCAGTTTCCATTTGCTGCATGACTTCAAACAGTTCATCCCCGCTTTCGAAGAAGTTAACGAAATTTCCCTTGCCCCCGAAGAAAGCAGATGTCGTGCAGAAGTTGCAGCCCATGGGACAACCAACGGACGGGATGATAGTTGCCGCGGTCGCTCCTTTGCGTTCGGGCAAGCGGACGCCCATGATGCGGGTGCGCATGCCGGAAACGATGGCGGGATGCCGGATGGGCGCGTTCTCGTCTTCGCCCAGGTAGCGCCGCATCCAGGAAACGCCCTCGCCGCGCACGATGTGGTCCGCGTCGATCATCTTGTCGACGCCGGGTATGGCGGCGACATGCCCGCCGACCACAATCGTCGAGTTCGGCGAAAGCTTGCGGATCATGCGGCACATTTCACGCACTTTGGCGAGGTTCACGATGATCGAGGAGATTCCGATGACGTCGTATGGATGCGCGGTGATCTCGCGCTCAAAATCTTTTCGAGTGGGGAAATCAAGAACGGTGCAGGGCGCGGAAATATTCGCCTGGATCAGCATGATGCCCCAGGAGCGATGGAACATGCGCAGCGAAAAGCTGCCTTGCGCGCGTGTGACCTGGTTGTGATAGAGCTCCATCGGATTGATGGAGCGGCTCCCGAACTCGTCGTCTCGCGCGTACGGGCCGAAGACCGAACTCAGCAGGATGCGGGCTTGCTTCCCCTTGGGATGTCTTTCAACGTGGCTGGATCTTGTTACGCTCGGGGCATGGGTTTCCACTTCTGCTCATCATCCGTTTCCCCCCACATGCCGTTACTGTCATCGTAGTTGTCAAAGGGGGCTCGGCAACCGCCTTGCCAAAGAAAAAACAAAAAGATTACAAAGTGCGGGAATCGGTAAAAAGCGGAACATGTAGCCCCGGACGCCTTCGTCCGGGGTTGCGCGCGTGGCGCGCAATGACGACTGTCGATGGGTGGTCGCCCGGCTACTGCCGCACCTCGCTCCGCTTCGGCGGGGCGGACGAATGGGTCCGGCCCTACACAAGAAGGTTCCTGGCACTCCAACTTGAACGTCAATCGACTTCTAGCCTAGAATCGCTTCCTGCTATGCCATCGGAACCGTTGGAAGTCGAGGTGTTGGATCGGGGAGTGCTGAGCTTCCGCGGTCCGCTCACTATGGAGAACGTGACTCCATTCATGAACGCAGTGCGCCGCGAAACTGCTCCGACGATGATCCTGGATTTTTCGGGTGTACCTTACCTGGATTCTTCCGGGCTGGGATCGCTGGTGAGCGCGTTCACCTCGTGCGCCAAGGCCGGGCGCCGTATCGCGCTCACAGGAGTCAACAAGAGGGTGCTAAAAGTATTTGAGATTACGAAGGTCGAGCAGATTTTGTTGATGTTCCCCACGTTGTCGGATGCGATCGAGGCGTTCACGAACGCGGGTACGGCATAGCAGAATTAGTGTTCAGTTCCGATCGCGGCGATTTTGTCGACCACCTCCGCTCGGCTTCGCCATCGCGGGACAGCCGAAGGCGGCTGTCGCCACATGGTCTTTAATTGTGCGGTCTTTTTAGGCGGCGTGCCCCGGACTCGACTTCTTCACCTTGCCGCCATTGACCGCATCGAGACGAATGCGGGTGACGCGCGCGGTTTCTTGCGCCAGATCGCTCGTGAACTTGCCGCTTTCCCCCGACATCACTTGACCTGCGGCCAGCGCGAAACGGAGCGCATCGGCCTGATCGTCAAAATAAAGAACGACTTGTCCCGACATGTGTACTTCTCCCTTGGATGATCAGCCTCTAGCATGAAACATGGCTGGAAAGATCAATCGAGCTGACGAGCACTTTCGACGAGAGTTGCGCGCAAACCTTCTCTTCATTTTCGGAGGAGGCGGCCTTCGCCAGAAGTGATTCTTTTGGTTCCATCGAACTCGGGAGGGTAGTGCGCCGACGAAACGAGTCCGCCCAGCACGACAACCAACCTACGCAAAACTCCCATCCCGGCATCACACTTTTGTCATTCCGTAGCAAAGCGAGGAAACTGCTTCTTGCAGGCAGCGTGCCGGCTTCATGGAACAGCAGATTCCTCAACGGCTAAACGCCGTTTCGGAATGACAAATAGTATGGACTAGGGGAGAGTCGGTCTGCCCTCGATGTTACCTAGGCGGGCCCCGCGGCTTCGGATATCATGCGGTAATCCTCATGACGCGTGCGCTCGCCATTTGTCTTTTACTTGTTTCGACAGCGCCCTCTCTGCGGGCCTCCGACAAGGCGGTTCTTGGTTCCTGGGAGGGAGACTCGAAGTGCATGGTTCCCGATTCCCCTTGCCATGATGAACACGTGCTCTACCAGATCGCAGAGGACAAGAAAGATCCATTTCAGCTGAATCTGGATGGCTACAAGATCGTCGAAGGGGCGCCGGAATTCATCGGAACTCTGAGCTGCCACTTTGAATCGAAGACCGGGGCGCTGAGTTGCACTTCGAGCACTAAGGACAAGGACGACTGGGAATTCCATGTCATGGGCGATGCCATGTCGGGAAGGCTGATGATCGAAGGCAAGACCTTGTACCGCCGCATCACCCTGCACCGGGTCCCGAAATAGACCATGCCTGTTCTGATCTCCATGCTGCGTGGGGTGAACGTCGGTCCGCATAACCGGATCAAGATGGATGCGCTGCGGGCGGTGTATGAGTCCCTGAAGTTCGAGAGTCCGCGGACCTACGTGCAGAGCGGCAACGTCATCTTCCGGACGAAAGAGAAGAACAGCGGCCAACTTGCGGCAAAAATTCGGACGGCCATCGAAAAGAAATTTAAATGCAGCCCTGAAGTGATCCTCCGTACGGCCGAGGAGCTACGCAAGGCAATTGCCGCGACACCGTTTGCCGATCGGCCCAACCTGGAACCGGGTAAGGTTCTGGTGACTTTTCTCGCCGCTGCACCGCCACTCGAAGCGCAATCTTGCTTCGACAAATTCAAGGGTTATCCGGAGGAAGTGCATCTCAAAGGCCGCGAACTCTACATCTATTTTCCGAATGGAGCGGGCAAATCCAAGCTCCCGTGGTCCGCGATTGAGAAACTGTTGAAGGTGACCGGCACGGCTCGCAACTGGAACAGCGTCAAAGCCATGCTCGAGATCGCCGAAGAGATGGAAAGCCAATGAAGATAAACCTCATCCGAGCAGCGGTCGCTCTGGCAGTTCTCCTCTTAGTTGACAGCGGTGCGAACGCTCAAGAACATCGGATCACCGCACGGGAACTGGTCACGGAAATTCAAAAGCAGGTCGGTGTCGAGTGGAAGAAGGAAACGGTTGACACGTTCAAAGCTGGAAATCCGGACGCCCCAGTCACGGGGGTCGCCGTGACCATGATGGCGACCATGGACGTTCTGCAGCGGGCGTCCGCTAAAGGGCTGAATTTCGTGATCACCCATGAGCCCACGTTCTATGCGCATCTGGATACGCCCGAAGGGATTCCTGAGAGCGATGCGGTGTGGGCGGAGAAGCGGGCATTTATCGAAAAGCACGGCATGGTGGTGTGGCGTTTTCACGATCACTGGCACATGCGCAAGCCGGATGGAATCGAGGCCGGGAACGTGCACGCGCTGGGATGGGAGAAATTTCAACGCGCCGATAACCAGTATCTGTTCGTGATTCCGGAAACAACGGTGAAGGAGTTGGCGAAACAGGTCAGCCAGAAACTCGGCTCGTCGGTAGTGCGAGTCGTGGGCGATCCCGCCATGAAGATCACGAAGGTGGGATTCAGTCCCGGGGCAGCGGGATCGGAGCGTGAGATTCGCGCGCTGGAACAAGATGATGTCCAAGTGCTGATGGTGGGTGAGACGCGGGAGTGGGAGACGGTGGAGTATGCCGCCGACGCCGTGAGCGAAGGCCGAAAGAAGGCGCTCATTGTGATCGGACACATTCCAAGCGAGCAACCGGGCATGGAGGAGTGCGCGCGCTGGTTGAAAGGTTTCGTGAAAGACGTCCCCATGGAATTCGTGCCGGCCAAGCAGCCGTTCTGGACGGTCAGCGAGAAGTAACCAGAACTAGTCGACCTTGCAGGCTAATGACGAGCGGGCTGCGGCGCGTATTGGAAATCGGCCAGGGCATCCCGATAGTCCAGCCGGACCTTGAGTAGTCGAAGCATGACCATGCCGAGGGTGCCAGAAACCTCTGTGCCGGCTTGACGGCTGACTCGCGACATGTCGATGGCGACAATGTCAGGCACGGTCTGGCGAAGATGGCCGAAGTCCAGCATTACACGGTCGGCCACGTAGACTTTCTTCACGTCTCCATTGATTCCTTTCACGTCGATCCGGGGCGCACGGTGGACTTTGGTTATCTCTTGCGCAGTGCCGAGGGCAAGCGTGTTGTCGAACGAACCCGAGTCCAGAAGGAAAAGCTTTTCGGAGCCCTCATTGATTTTCGTCGGCACCAGCAACATATGACCGATTCGGAAGGTCTGCACGTAGGAGTGCATCTCAGGAGCGATGTAGCGATCGGAATAATTCGCGGTCGACACCTTGGACTGCGGCGCAGCTCCCGAGGCTCCAGAAGGCTTCCCTTCGGCGTCCTCAGCGGGTTCTTCCTCGCTGGTCTTTAGAGAAGCTTTGGCCGGGGTTTCTCCAGGTCTGGGCGGCAACGGGTTGAGGCGCAAAGTTGAGCGCGGGAAATCCATTTCGATCAGGAATTGGGAAAAAACATCGGCGCCGATGATTCCGTCGTTCGCCGTTTGCAGCCGGTCGACCACATGCACCTGGCAATTCTGGAACTCCAGCTTGCCGATGCGAACCGAGTTGGCGTACGTGACGTGACCCTGTATGTCGGGCTTGTCCCCGACACCGGTCATTCGAAGGTCGGACACGGTCTTCAGCCCCGCCAGGCTGGCGAGCTTGCTGGTAATGAGAATTCCCGAAGCTCCCGTATCGAGGAGAAGCCTGGAATCTTGCCCGTTGATCGTCACTTGCAGACCGGACCCCTGCACGTCCCCGCTGCGCGACTGAAGCGGAATGAGATTCGTTTCGGTCGAGGTCACGTCTGACACCATGCGGCAGCGCCCCGACTGCGCAAACTGAGACGCTTTGAGGAAGTCGAGGTGCTCCTTCAGCGTTCGGCGCGTCTCGGCATCGTCGTTCGTGTTTCGCCCGAGATAGTCTTCCAGCAACTTAATGCGATCGGCGGTCGGTAGCGTCAGCATCCACTCCTTCTGAATATCCAGGTCGGAAGGATCAATCGCGTGGGCTCGCGTGATAAGGATGTGCTCGCGGGCATACATGGCAGTCGCACGCGCTACCAGCGCGGCGCCGAGATAGGCTCGGGCATTGGGAGGAACGTTCGGCTGAGCCGGGGATGGAGGAGTAGTGATGACTTCGTTAAACAACGCCCCCGCCTCCGGGATTTCGCCTTGCCGGAAGAGCAGTTCTCCTTCCGCGACCTTGAGATCAGGGTAGGCGGGATCGGCCAGCAAGCCCTTGCGAACTGCATCATCAGCTTCGTGGACCTTGTCCTGCTTCAGGTAGCAGCGGACCATTCCCGCGTAGGCATCCCCTGAATGAGGGTCGGCCTTCAGGACTTCGTTGTATCGGGCAAGTGATTGATCGAACGATCCCTTACGGTAGAGTGCCTTGGCGTCCAACAATATCGTTGTGGGATCAGGCTGGGTAGTCGCGGCCGGCTTCGCTTCCTGGGCGGGAATCGCCTGAGCAAGGATCGCGATGCAGGCGACTCGCACTAAAGCAGTAAACAACCGATCAACTCGCATGTTGCACGATATCGTCCTGCGGATCACAAATGATTTGATGGACACCATTCCGACATCCAGACAATAGAAACTCACAGCAGAGGAATCACAACGCAGACCACGTAGACGAAGAGTGTGTCAGGCTCGGATAAGCACCGCAAACATTTCGCGAGCACTTCCTTTTGGCCACCCTTAGCCATGTCACAGATATTTTATCCCACCGAAGTTACTGTCGAGAATGAGACGCGGCACTCAGTCTCGGAGCGATGGCTGAAAATCCGCGTTGCACCGCCGGTACCAGAGGATGGCTTTTCGAAGAGCCAGTAAAATCGTTAAGATGCCACTGCTAGAGGCTCCACGCTCATGACACGACCAACGACGCAGGCGATTTCACCGTTCTTCATCGTCAGCAACGTCGATCAAACCATCGCTTTTTACCGCGACAAGCTTGGCTTTGAGACAAGATTGCAGCAGCCGGATCGAGACCCTTTTTTCGCCATCGTCGGCCGCGACGGAGCCCAGATCTTCGTCAAGTCCGAGAGAGACATCCCGCCACTGCCGAACTCCAAGCGCCATCGCCACTTGCGGTGGGATGCCTTCGTCTATACACCAGACCCGGATGCGCTCGCCGTCGAATTTGCCAATCATGGAGCAGCATTCAGCGTGCCAATCATGGATACCCACGATGGTCTTCGCGGGTTCGAGGTTTGCGACCCTGACGGCTACGTCTTGTTCTTCGGTCGGCCAAGGGAGACGGCGGCTAGCGATCCCGGGGGTCGATGAGCGCTATGGCCTTGGTTTCAACAGTTATTTTTCGGGTCTAGCTCCTTCTGCTAGGATAGATGTCAGCGTAGAGGACGCACCCGGTCCGCGGAAAGGGTAGAAGCCCACCTTCAGATTACGAGCTTTGCGAACCTTCTTTCAGCCCGAATTGTCGGACAACGGGCGCTTGCATTGAAAGGAGGTCGCCATGCCGACCAATTCTCCAGAAGTGCACCGCCCGCTTCCCGAACACCCTAACGTCCGTCATCTGAAAGACCAAGCCAAGGATTTGCTCAAGGCGGGCGCGGCCCAATCGATCACCGAAGCACAGTTCAAGATTGCTCGTAGTTACGGATTCACCAGTTGGCCAAAGCTCAAGGCGCACGTTGATTCACTCGAAGAGATTGGTGAACTCAAGCAGGCCATCGACACCAACGATCTCTCTCGCGTGAAGACTTTGATGACGCGCGACCCGGAGCTGCATCGGGCTCCGCTGGGCTATGGAAAGAATGGACCTCTCACGTGGGTTGCAGAATGCCGCGTACCCTGGGCGCCGCCCGGCCCGGAGAGGCTGGCCATGGCCGCCTGGATGATTGACCACGGCTCCGATGTGCA
>QIAL01000137.1:7168-7774 GCA_003225535.1 Acidobacteriota bacterium
ATGCGTTGTGGAGCGGATACTATCCCATCATCTTTGCGCCGTGTGAAACCGTCGAGCCATTGGCCCTGAAGTGGCTGCTGGAGCACAGCGCCAATCCCAATCCGCCAGGTCAGCGGCAGAAGTATCCCGGCACAGCGCTGGATTTCGTGATCGAGACGTATGGACGTTCAGCCGAGCTCGGCACGTGCATGGAGATCCTGATTGAAGCTGGCTGTCCCACGAAATACAAGGTTTCTGCCGTCTTAGATTTGTTGCGCAACCGGCTCGACCTTCTCGTTCGACACTTAGATGCCGATCCTATGCTGATGCATCGGCGGTTTCCCGAACTCACTTTCGGAAACACCGCCGAACGCCGTCTGACCTTACGAGGAGCAACACTGTTGCATGTGGCAGCGGAGTACGGCAATGTGGAAGCGGCAAATCTGCTTCTGGATCGTGGAGCAGACGTAAATGCGCGCGCGACGATAGATGACACCGGCGGCGGCGGGCAGACACCGATATTTCATGCTGTCAGTCAGTTCTACGACTGGGGACTAGCGGTGACTCGGCTGTTGCTGGATCGCGGAGCAGACCTCTCGGTGCGAGTAAATCTTCCGGGCCACTATG
>QIAL01000774.1 GCA_003225535.1 Acidobacteriota bacterium
GGGGCGCATTGCCCAGCCGCTCCTGCAGCGCCGCAATCTTCGTGCGCATTGACGAGACGTATGCTGCGTCCTTCAGCCCGTCAAGATTAATCTCCACGTTGGCCAACGCTCCGCGCGCGCCTGCTTCGGCCATCAATCGCGCCACTTGCAAGTCTGACCGCATGGATGCGGCGACGATAGCATCCAGTTGTCCGAGTCGGTCGAAAAGCTCGACCGTGCGCTCAGCCACCCGCAACGGCACTTCCGACGCGCCTTTTGTCGCCTTCTGTATGGCTTCCTCTCGTTGCTGCGTTTCCTGCGCGTCCCCTTGCGATAACTTGAACGCGGCCATCACCGCGTCATACGAAGCCGCGTCGCGATCGATGGCTTCGGCAAGTTCGTCTGCAATTCTGCGCATTTCATCCAGGGCCACTGAAAGTTGATCGGCAAATCCCGCCTGCGATTTCTTTTTTCGCGAAAGCCCCGCAACCATTTGCCCCAGTGCGGCTGCCAACGCTCCTGCATACGCCGAAACGCTTCCTCCTCCCGGTGTGGCCGCGGGAGTCGCCACCTCTTCCAGGAACGGGCGCGCCAGACCCGCCAGCTTTCCGTCCTTCGTTACATCCATCGCAACACCGCTCAATGCGCCCGGCAGCTTATTCTCGAATACCTGCGCGGGAGAGAAGTTCTCGAGCTGCAAAAAGAAGTCCGCCGCCATCTCGATCGCCTTTTTCGGGACCAGGCCGACGATTTCACTTCCTACTGGCACCACGCCGTAGCGCTCCGCTTCGCGTTTCACCATTTCATACACGCGGTGCATCGGCGTCTGTTCGAAGTCCGTGAGGTTGATGGACACCTGCGCCAGGTTACGCGCTGTCAGTTCCACGCCCATCGACTTCACATAGCGCAATCCGCCCGACGAACACCGGATCGCTTTCGCAATTTTGTTCGCTATGCTGATGTCCGAAGTGTTGAGGTTCACGTTGTAGGCGATCAGAAACTTGCGCGCGCCAACCACTGTCACTCCCGCGGTGGGGTGCACCTTCGGTTCGCCGACGTCCGGCTGACGCTCGTGGTTTTTCTTCAATTCCTCGCGCAACCCCTCAAACTGCCCGCGCCTCACGTTCTCCAGATTCACGCGGTCCGGCCGCGTTGCCGCCGCTTCGTAAAAAAACACCGGTATCCGGTAGCGCTTCCAGATTTCGTTACCCACCCGACGTGCCAGCGCCACACAATCCTCGATGGTTACACCATCAATCGGAATAAACGGCAGCACGTCCGTCGCGCCTACGCGAGGATGCGCCCCGCTGTGTTTCGTCAGGTCGATCAGTTCCATCGCTTTGCCGGTTCCCAGAATGGCCGCTTCCGCCACTGCGTCCGGTTCGCCCGCCAGCGTGATTACACAGCGGTGATGGTCGGCGTCCATCTCGCGGTCCAGTACATATACGCCCGGCACGCTGCTCATCGCTCCGACAATGGCGTCAACCTTCGCGGGGTCGCGGCCTTCGCTAAAATTGGGCACGCACTCAATCAGGCGCTTCATGGTTTCGGTTTCTTATTCTGTTGGCCCGCCCAATTATTCGGAAGCTTCGGCTTCCGGTCCGGCAATGTCGGCCGTTCATACACGAACGCCCTCTTTCCCGATTCGCCTGGCGCACCCAGGACATGCCCAGGCGGTCCCGGTGCTTGCGCGGGCTTCAGTGACTCTTGTGCGGGCCGGACGGACTTTTGCAGTTGCCGCGGTGCCCCCTGCGCGGGTTTCAACGGCCATTGCGGCCCGATCATCGGCTTAAAGTTTGGAGATAACTGCTTCGCATTCACTTGCTGCGGTTTTTCAACCGCCTGCGGGGATTTCTCAATCCGCCCAGGACTCGCTTGCTCTTTCCGGTAGCGCCTCAACGCCCATGCGCACCACATGAACCCGCCCATCCACAGTCCCATGACGATTGCGTCGTAACCGCCCAGCCCCCCTGCTTTTCCTAGCATCGTCACAACCAAGCTGATCGCAATCGCAAAGCCATAGAAATACTCTTCGAACAGGCTCTTGCTCTTCCGCGGCCCGATCTTGAGAAGTCGTATTCTCTTTATCGGTTTCTTCGAATAAT
>QIAL01000138.1 GCA_003225535.1 Acidobacteriota bacterium
CGGCTGGTGCTGGATCTGATCAAGGGCCGCCGCGTGGAAGAGGCGCGCAATACCCTGCTGTTCACCAAGAAGCGCGTAGCTGAGCACGTCGGTAAGTTGCTGCAGTCGGCGCTCGACAGCGCGAACTTTCTTGCCACGGAGAAGGGGCTGGATGTCGAAATCGATAACCTGTATGTGAAGAGCGCGGTGGCGAACGACGGTCCTCGCATGAAGCGGATTCGTCCGGCGCCCCAGGGACGCGCGTACCGGTATCAGCGGCGCATTTCGCATATCGAGCTGATCTTGGCTGAGCGTGGAAAGAACGGGCAAGTTGCGACGGTGGTCGGCGAAGAGTCGGCTCCCGCTGCTCCGGCCAAGGCACGGCGGAGAGCCCCGGCAGCAAAATCGGCTGGGAAGAAGAAGAAAGCGGCCGCGAAATAGTTTGAGCAGTCTGGTTGAGGATTGAGATTAGGAGAAGCAATGGGACAAAAAGTCCATCCTTATGGTTTTCGGCTTGGATTTACGAAGCCGTGGAAGTCGCGCTGGTTTGCCGAGCGGGACTACGACAAACAGTTGCATGAGGACGTGAAGCTGAAGACTGAGCTGAAGGAGAAGCTCAAGTCGGCGGGCGTCAGCGCAATTGAGATCGAGCGTCCGGGCAACAAGCTTCGCATCATTATCAAGACAGCGCGTCCCGGAATCATTATCGGGCGCAAGGGCGCGGAAATCGACAAGCTGAAGGCGGAATTGCAGAAGCGCACCGCCGGCAAGGACATTTTTGTCGACATCCAGGAAGTGCATAAGCCTGAGCTCGACGCGCAGCTGGTGTCGGAGTCGATCGCGCTGCAACTGGAAAAGCGCGTCGGCCTCCGCCGCGCAATGCGCAAGGCGGTCGATTCGGCGCTGCGCTTCGGATGCAAGGGCATCAAGGTTCGCGTCAGTGGCCGGTTGAATGGAAACGAAATCGCGCGGTCGGAGTGGTATCTGCAGGGGCGGCTGCCGCTGCACACCCTGCGTGCCGACATCGATTTCGGATTCAGCGAGGCGCGTACGACGTACGGTGTGATCGGTGTGAAGTGCTGGGTGTACAAGGGCGAGATCCTGCAGCAGAAAAAGCGCGAAGCACAGCCGGCTGCCGTAGGCGGATTCTAGGAAGTAAGAAGTCAGAGTCGAAACGGTTTGGCTAAAAGCTAAGGGCTAAGAGCTGATTTTATGTTGATGCCAAAGAAAGTGAAGTATCGGAAACAGCAGCGCGGGCGCATGACCGGGAAGGCGTGGCGCGGATCGACGCTGTCGTTCGGCGATTACGGGCTCAAAGTGCTCGAGCCGGGATGGGTGACCGACCGCCAGATCGAAGCCAGCCGCGTGGCCATGACGCGTTTTGTGAAGCGCGGCGGAAAGATCTGGATTCGCGTATTTCCCGACAAGCCGGTCACCAAGAAGCCCGCTGAAACCCGTATGGGCAAGGGTAAGGGCGCACCGGATCACTGGGTCGCAGTTGTGAAGCCTGGAAAGATCCTGTTTGAGATGGAAGGCGTGACGCTTCAGGACGCGAGTGAAGCGATGCGGCTGGCGTCGCACAAGCTGGCGCTGCGTACGACGCTGGTGAAGCGCGAGGGAGCGCACTAGATGAGTTGCGAGTCTTGAACTGCGACTCGCGAGCGAAAATCAAAAAGAGTGCCTTTACTGACAACTGGGCACTGGCAACTGGGAACTGAATTTATGAAGGTAGACAAAATCAGAAACTTAACCGACGTTGAGCTGAGCCACCAGGAGCGCGATCTCGCCGATCAGCTCTTCAAGCTGAAGTTCCAGATGAACATGGGACAGAACGAGAGCCTGAAGAAGATTCGCGGGTTGCGCAGGGACATCGCGCGGGTGAAGACGATCCTGGGAGAGCGCAATCGCTCGGCTGCTACGGAGAAGAAATAATGGCGGAAACGACACAGAAGGCGCAGGGCCGCCGCAAAGAAGTGGTGGGCGAGGTGGTCTCGAACAAGATGCACAAGACGATCGTTGTGCAGGTGACGCGGAAAAAGGCGCATCCGTTCTATGGGCGCGTGATTGCGCGGAATAAGAAGTTCTACGCGCACGACGAATCGAACCAGGCGCACGTGGGCGATGTGGTCCGGCTCGAGGAGACGCGTCCACTCTCGAAATTGAAGCGGTGGAAGCTGAAGGACATCGTGCGCAAGGCTGCGTTGGTGCCGGAAGCGGCCGTGGACGCGGCGAGTTAACGCATATTCCTCGCACGGTTCGACGCCGGGAATGTCAGGGGATCAGGAGATTACGCCATGGCTGTGATGATGAGATCGATGCTGGAGGTCGCCGATAATTCCGGCGCGCGCAAGCTGCAGATGATTCTGCCGCTCGGCGGATCGACGGGATTGAATGCCGGACTGGGCGACATAATCACCGCGGCGGTCAAGGAGTCTACACCCGAGGGCCAGGTTCAAAAGGGCAAAGTGGTGAAAGCCGTCATTGTGCGCACGCGCAAGGAACACCGGCGGCGGGATGGAACCTATATCCGGTTCGATCAGAATGCTGCGGTGCTGATCAACGAAGCGGGCGAGCCGGTCGGGACGCGCGTATTCGGTCCGGTTGCGCGTGAGTTGCGCGAGAAGAAGTTTTTGAAGATTGTGTCTTTGGCTCCAGAAGTCATCTAGCACGGTTCAAGGTTTCAGGGAATTTATGAGAACAGTAAGCACCGAAAACAAGCGAGTGGATCTGCGGCGTAACGACACCGTAAAGGTGATTACCGGTCGCGATAAGGGCAAGGAAGGGCGCGTGCTGCGCGTGTTTCCGAACGACTCGAAGATTCTGGTCGAGCACGTGATGATGGTCAAAAAGCACGTTCGGCCGAATCCGCAGCGCAACATCAAGGGCGGCATCGCCGAGCAGGAGAGCCGCATCGCGATCTCGAACGTGCAACTGGTTTGTCCGACCTGCGGACCGGTTCGAATTGGACATGAAGTTCGCGGCGACCGGAAGGTCCGCGTGTGCAAGAAGTGCGGAACGACGCTGGATAAATAATTAGTAATTGGGGGATTGAGAAATTGGGTAATTGAAATTCGACGGAGAGTTTGATTTTCAATTACACAATCACCAAATTACTCAATTACTCAATTCTCACGAACCGGTAACCACTCCGAAACCGTGAGAGGAAGTTGAAACGAAATGGCAAAAGAGAAAAAAGGTCAGAAGGAATCGGCGGCGGAGTCGAAGGCCCCGGAACAGGCGCGGCATAGTGCAAAAGAGCGGCCGCGGCTGCGGGCGAGGTTTGAAAAGGAAGTGGCTCCCGCCCTGTTGAAGGAACTCGAACTGAAGAACCCGATGGCGGTTCCGCGGTTGCACAAGATCGTCGTCAACATGGGCGTGGGCGAGGCCACGCAGAATGCGAAGGTCCTCGATCCGGCAGTAAACGAACTGGGGCAGATCACGGGTCAGAAGCCGGTGGTTACTCGGGCGAAGAAGTCGATCGCTGCTTTCAAGGTTCGCCAGGGACAGTCGATTGGTGCGATGGTGACGCTGCGCGGAGACCGCATGTACGAGTTCTTCGACCGGTTGGTCAATATTGTTCTGCCGCGCGTGCGCGACTTCCGCGGAGTATCGAGCAAGTCGTTTGATGGACGCGGCAATTACACGATCGGCCTGCACGACCAGTTGATTTTTCCGGAGATCTCTTACGAGAAGGTCGACAAGCTGAAGGGCATGAACGTCACCATCGTGACGACGGCGGCCAATGACAATCAGGCGCGGTCGTTGCTGAAGCACATGGGCATGCCGTTCAGAGCATAGGAAACATTTGTAGAGACGTAGCTTGCTACGTCTCTGCTGGCGCGGGCAGTTGAGCATGTGGTGAGAAGAGGCGTTGCAAGCAACGTCTCTACGACGTGAGATTTAGGAGCTAGAGTTGCGGACGTCCGCGCGCCTTCCTGCGGAAGTTCGGCATCTGCCGATTGTGCTTCCGCCAATTGGCGCTGCGCGGGGAGATTCCAGGGGTTTCGAAGTCTTCCTGGTAAAGCGTTGTTGGTCGCTGGTGGTTGGTCGTTCGCAACGATCAGCGAGCAAGCAAACGACTGACGACGAACGAATGATGAACAAGCCGCTGCAGGTTCTCCGCTCGACACGGAGCGAACGGGTGGCTTAAGGAGAAGCAGACGATGAGGTTGACCGATCCGGTCGCAGACATGTTGACGAGAGTGCGGAACGCACTCCAGGCCCGGCACCAGAAGGTGGATATCCCGGCTTCGCGGTTGAAGCTGGAGATTGCCCGCATTTTGAAAGAGGAAGGCTACATCTCCAACTTCAAGCCGACGGAAGAAGAGGGCCACAAGATTATCCGGGTATACCTGAAGTATGGCGCCAATAACGAGGCGGCCATCTCGAAGGTGGAGCGCGTGTCGCGCCCCGGATGCCGTGTGTACGTGCGGCGCACCGAGATTCCACGCGTGCTTGGTGGGATGGGAATCAATATCCTGACAACGCCGCGCGGCGTAATGACCGGACGCCAGGCCCGCAAAGAAGGCGTGGGCGGCGAGTTGCTGTGCGAGATTTACTAAAGGCAGCTGTCAGCCATCAGCCGTCAGCGATCAGTAAAAGCGACGGCACCTGATGGCTGAAAGCTGAAGGCTGAGAGCAGATCTTATGTCACGAATTGGAAAAAAGCCGATCGCGATTCCCAAGGGCGTCACGGTCAAAGTGGAAGGCAATACGGTTCTGGTTCAAGGACCGAAGGGCAAAGTTGACACTCCGCTGCCGGCCGGCATCAAGGTCGAGCAGAAGGACGGGCACATCCTCGCGATTCGCGAAAACGATTCGCAGTCGGCTGTGCACGGACTGGCGCGCGCACTGGTCAACAACGCGGTTGAAGGCGTGACCAAGGGTTGGACCCGCGAACTGGAAATCGTCGGCATCGGGTATCGCGCCGAGATGAAGGGCAAGGCTATGATCGTGTTCAACTTGGGATACTCGCATCCGATCGAGTATCCGCTGCCGACCGGTGTGGATGCCGCGGTCGATCCGAAGCAGACGCGCATCACGCTGAACGGAATCGACCGGCAGAAAGTCGGCCAGGTTGCCGCCGAAATGCGATCACTGCGTCCGCCCGATCCGTACAAGAACAAGGGCGTGCGCTATGTCGGTGAGCGGCTGAAGAAGAAAGTTGGAAAGACCGGAGCGAAATGATCGCGTTTGGCGGGCGTCTGAGCCCGCCGCGATCATCCTGAGCAAAGCGAAGGATCTCTAGCTGCTTAGTCCGAGAAGGAATAGAAGCAATGCTTACGAAAATTACAAAGAACGAGAAGCGCGGACACGTACACGAGCGCATTCGCAAGAAAATGCAGGGAACGGCGGAGCGTCCGCGGCTGAATGTGTACCGCTCGTTGAATCACATCTATGTGCAAGTGATCGACGACCTGCACGGGAAGACGCTGGTGTCCGCCAGCACCGCCGAAGGCAAGAAGGAAGATCGGCGCACCGGCGGCAACGTCGCTTCCGCCAAAACCGTGGGAAAGACCATCGCCGAGCGTGCGAAGGCGAAGGGTGTAACCAAGGTCGTATTCGACCGCGGCGGATACATTTATCACGGGCGCGTAAAAGCACTGGCCGATGCGGCCCGGGAAGCAGGATTGAAGTTCTAGCTGCGAGCTGTGAGCCACGAGCTGCGAGCAATGCTGATTTGCTTTTGGCTCCAAGCTCGAAGCTCGAGACTCGAAGCTGAAAATTATGCCAACAGTGATTAAGAAACTCGATGCAGGGGCGTACCAACTGAAGGATCAGGTGGTCGCCATCAACCGCGTGACCAAGGTCGTCAAGGGCGGAAAGAATCTTTCGTTCGCAGCGCTTGTCGTCGTCGGCGATCCGTCGGCGGGAGTCGTCGGATACGGATCTGGCAAGGCGAAAGAAGTGCCACAGGCCATCCGCAAGGGAATCGAGTCCGCGAAGAAGAACCTGATGAAGGTGAATCTGACGCAGACCAGCATTGCGCACCTGGTGCTTGGGCGCTACGGCTCTGGCAAGGTACTCTTGAAGCCGGCCCCGGAAGGCACTGGCGTGATTGCGGGTGGCGCGGTCCGTGCGGTCATGACTTCGGCGGGAGTCCAGAATGTTTTGACAAAGTCGATCGGGACGACGAATCCGCACAACGTCATCAAGGCGACATTCGACGCGCTCAAGCAGTTGAAGAACAGAGAGAGCGTGGCGACTCTGCGCGGCAAAGTCGCGAACGAACTCTAGAAACAAGTGGCCAGTGATCAGTGGCCCGGACAGACTAATTTCGGACACTGGCCCCTGGCCACTGACCACTGAGGTTTTGAAATGACAGCAAAGAAAACGAGTGCGGGCAGCGGGAAGATTCACCTCAAGTGGGTGCGATCTGCCATCTGCGCCCCGCAGAAACAGAAGTTGGTGATCAAGGGGCTGGGGTTCACCCGGCTGAATCAGGTGATTGAGCGTCCGGACAACCAGGCGATCCGCGGAATGGTCGCGAAGGTCCCTCACCTGGTGGAAGTCGTCAATTAGTTATTCGTAGAGACGTAGCTCGCTACGTCTCTGCCGGCGCGCCGAGAACGCATCAGCAGGAAGAGACGTTGCAAGCAACGCCTCCACGAGACGAGATCATGAATCTATCGAATATTCACGCACCGAAGAAGGCTACGACGAAGCGCAAGCGCGTGGGGCGCGGTATGGGCTCCGGTATGGGAAAGACGTCGACGCGTGGCCACAAAGGGCAGCGGTCGCGCACCGGATCGCGCATGATCCGCGGATTTGAAGGCGGCCAGATGCCGCTGCACCGGCGCATGCCCAAGCGCGGGTTTACCAATATCTTCCGCAAGGAGTACTCGATCGTCAGTATCGAGCGGCTGGCAGAGTTGGGCGAGACCACGATTACTCCCGAAGTATTGCGCAAGGCGGGCGTCATCAAAACGAAGCATCTGGTCAAGATTTTGGGGGATGGAGAGCTAACCGTAGCTCTCACTGTCAGCGCGCATAAGTTTTCGAAGACGGCGCAGGAAAAAATTACCAAGGCGGGCGGCAAGGTCGAGGTCTTGCAGTAATGCTGGACAAGCTGGCAAACATCTTTCGCATTCCGGATCTTCGCAAGCGCATTCTGTTCACGCTTGGGATGCTGTTCGTGTACCGTCTGGGCGGGCACCTCCCAACTCCCGGAATCGATACGGCCAAGCTGGAGTCGTTCTTTACCCAGGGCAGTACGGGCGGCTCGTTGCTCGGATTTGTAGACCTCTTTTCCGGCGGCCAACTGCGGCGCATGACGATCTTCGCGCTGGGAATCATGCCATACATCACGGCATCGATCATTCTGCAGTTGCTGACCGTGGTCTATGAGCCTCTGGCCAAGCTCCAGAAGGAAGGTGAACTTGGCCGCAAGAAGATCACGCAGTGGACGCGTTACATAACCGTCATTCTCAGCTCGGTCCAGTCGTTCGGCATCGCGATCGGACTCGAAAAGGGTGGCTTCGCGTTGAATCCCGGCTGGGGATTCCGCCTCATGACGATGCTGACTCTGACGACGGGCAGCGCGTTCATCATGTGGCTCGGCGAGCAGATCACTGAGCGCGGCGTGGGCAACGGAATGTCGCTGCTGATTTTCGCCGGCATTGTCGTGGGCCTGCCGCGTGGAGTCGTCGAACTCATCGATAAGGCAAAGAACGCCTCGTGGGGAGCCATTACTTTCCCGCTGATGATCCTTCTGATTGCCTTCATGGTGGTGGTCGTCGCTTTTATCGTGTACGTGGAGCGAAGCGAGCGGCGAATCCCGGTGCAGTACGCCAAGCGTGTCGTTGGACGCAAGGTGATGGGTGGACAGTCCACGCATTTGCCCCTGCGCGTCAATGCCGGCGGCGTTATGCCCGTCATCTTCGCATCGTCAATTTTGACTCTGCCTCAGACTATCGGCTACGGCTTGCGGACTAACCGCTACTTTGGGCCCCTCTTTGACGCGATCCGGTGGGGCGAACCGCTCTACGCGGTGCTCTATGGGGTCGGCATCATTTTCTTCGCGTACTTCTACGTTTCCATCGTGTTCAATCCGAGCGAAGTCGCCGACAACATGCGCAAGTACGGCGGGTTTATTCCGGGCATTCGTCCCGGACGCCGGACAGCCGACTTCATTAATGAAGTGCTGACCCGTATCACGCTGGTCGGCGCTCTGTATCTGATCGTGATCTCGTTCATTCCAGAATGGATGATCACCGGCATTCACCTCAACCACTTGTGGGGACCCATTGGCCGGTTCTTCGACAACTTACCGACTTGGGTGACCAATGGCTTGGGTGTGACGTTTTACTTCGGCGGAACGTCGCTGCTGATTGTAGTCGGCGTGGCCATGGACACGGTGACGCAGATCGAAGCGCAGCTGATCATGCGGCACTATGACGGATTTACACCGCGGAGCGGACGTATCCGCGGTCGCCGCTGGTAGCCTTTGCGGCGGATGTTCGCGAAAGTGATGGGGTTGCTGCACCTCGGCGGTCCAAGACGACGGTCGGGGAGATTGAGGTCGGGAGGCTTTGGCCAGCCGATGGCGCAGGAAACCTCGCGTGCAGTAGGTCCCGTGGTGCTGCTTGGACCGCCCGGTGCCGGGAAAGGCACTCAGGCCAAACGCATCATGGAACGCTACGGGATTCCACAGGTTTCAACTGGCGATCTCCTGCGGGAGAACGTGGTGCGAGGAACCGAGTTGGGGCAAGCGGCCAAGGCAGTCATGGCCCGCGGAGAGCTGGTTTCCGACGACCTCGTCTGCACCATGGTCCGCGAGCGACTGGTGCAGCCGGATTGCAAGCGCGGCTATATTCTTGACGGTTTTCCCCGGACTGCAGCCCAGGCCGGGTGGCTCGATGCATTGCTCGAAGCTGAGCTCTTTGACAATTCGCGTCCCACGCGAGCGTGGCCGATTGTGGTGCGCCTCGACGTCGACTATAATCAATTATTGCTCCGGATTACTGGACGACGTTCTTGTCCCACCTGTGGACGGATCTATAACGTCCACCTTCAGCCGCCGCGCGTGGACGAGTTGTGCGATGAGGCCCATGCGACGAAGCTGGTGACCCGCAACGACGACCGGTTGGAAGTCATTCGGCCGCGATTAGTGGCTTATGAGGAGCAGACTCGTCCTGTGGCGGATTACTATCAGCGCACGGGCAGGCTGATCTCGGTGAACGGAGATCTGCCGATGGACGAAGTGACGGCTCTGATTTTCCGGATCCTCGAAGATCATCACGCTTGAGAACGAAGCATGGCGATTGTTTGCAAGTCGGCGAGCGAAATCGAAAAGATGCGGCGTAGCGGCCACATCGTCCGCCAAGTGCTGGATTATGTGAAAACGCTGGTGAACCCAGGCGTTACGACGATGGACCTGGAGCGGGCGGCCGAGACCAAGATCAAGGAGCTCGGAGCCAAGCCAGCGTTCAAAGGCTACTACGATTATCCGTGCGTGCTGTGCACGTCGGTGAACGAAGAGATTGTGCATGGCATTCCCTCCGAGAAGCGGATGCTCAAAGAGGGAGACATTGTCTCAATCGATTGCGGCGTAGTGCTTGACGGATATTACGGAGATGCCGCGATCACAGTCCCAGTCGGCGATGGCCTGAAGCCGGAGTTGCAGAAGCTGTTGGAAGTCACGGAAGCGTCGCTGTACCGCGGGATCGAGCAGGCACGCATCGGGAATTCGATCGGCGATGTTGGCGCGGCTGTGCAGGAACACGTTGAGGCTGCTGGATTCAGCGTGGTGCGCGAGTTTGTAGGGCACGGTATCGGGACGCGTTTGCACGAAGAGCCGCAGGTGCCGAATTTCGGGAATCGCGGGCACGGCGCCAGGTTGCGCGAGGGAATGGTGATCGCCATCGAACCGATGGTGAATTCCGGCAAGCCTGAGACGCGAGTGCTGGGCGACAAATGGACGGCAGTCACCGCAGACGGCAGTTTCAGCGCGCATTTCGAGCATTGCGTTGCGGTGACCAAAGATGGCCCGGTGATTTTGACGCAGTAAAGCAGCAGAAGCTAGGAGCGAATGAGCAAAGAAGACGCGATTGAAGTCATGGCGGTGGTTTTGGAGCCCCTGCCCAATGCGATGTTCCGGGTCGAACTGGAGAACAAGCATCAAGTGCTGGCGCATGTCTCCGGGAAGATGCGCAAGAACTTCATCCGCATTCTGCCCGGAGATAAAGTCGCGGTGGAACTTTCGCCCTACGACTTGAATCGCGGCAGAATTGTATATCGCTATAAATAACACGTGGCGACAGCCGCCTCGGCTGTCCGGCCAGGGCGAAGCCCGGCCGCATGGGACAAGGAATTATGAAGGTAAGAGCATCGGTTAAGAAGATTTGCGACAAGTGCAAGATCATCCACCGCAAGGGCGTGGTGCGCGTGATCTGCGTGAACTCGAAACATAAACAGCGTCAGGGATAATGAAGCTGCGAGTTACGAGCCACGAGCTTGAACAGAAACAGCTCGGATCGCTCGAAGCTCATAGCTCGGAGCTCACGGCTTAATAGCCGGCAGCATTTCGGAGGCCTAGAAACATGGCACGTATTGCAGGCGTGGATCTTCCCCGCCAGAAGCATATCAATATCGCGTTGACTTATATCTACGGAATCGGGCATCCGCGCGCCCGGCGCCTTCTCGACGAGGCGAAGGTTGACCCGATGAAGAAGGTTCAGGACCTCAGCGAAGAAGAGGTCAACCGGATCCGTACAGTCATCGAGGCCGAAGGATTGGTGGAAGGCGATCTGCGCAAGGAAGTTTCGATGAACATCAAGCGGCTCATCGAAATCGGCTCCTATCGAGGATTCCGTCACCGCCGCAACCTTCCGGTCCGCGGACAGCGTACCCATACGAACGCGCGGACACGAAAAGGTCCGCGCAAAGGAACGGTCGCACAGAAGAAGAAGGCGACGGCAAAAACCTAGAGAACAGTTCTCGGTTCTCAGTTCCCAGTTCTCAGTTTTTCGAGCGCTGGCGTTCACTGACAACTGAGAACTGAGAACTGAGAACTCTCAAATGGCAAAACCAGCAGCAGCGGGCGGCACCGGAGCCGCGCCAGAGAAAAAAGGCAAGAAAAAAACCTTCAAAAAGAAGGAGCGCAAGCATGTGCCGCATGGGCTGGCGTATGTGCAGGCGTCCTTCAATAACACGATCGTGACCATTTCCGACATGAACGGCAACGTTCTGTCGTGGAAGAGTTCCGGATCGCTCGGCTTCCGTGGATCGCGCAAGGGCACGCCCTTTGCCGCCCAGCAGGCCGCGTCGAATGCCGCGAACATGGCGCGCGATCACGGTGTCCGCAGCGTTGACGTCCGCGTCAGCGGCCCGGGATCAGGCCGCGAGTCGGCGGTGCGGGCCCTGGCTGCGTCCGGAATCGAAGTGCGTTCGATCCGCGACGTCACGCCGATTCCGCACAACGGCTGCCGGCCCCCGAAGCGCCGCAGAGTGTAGCAAGAAGTTCTCAGTTCCCAGTTCTCAGTAAGATCGAGAAGCTGAGTTCTTGAGGTTCAACTGAGAACTGGCAACTGAGAACTTGTTTTAACGTCCGGGACGAAGGGTGAAGCCAAACCTGTAAACCGGTCATCAAAGGAGAAGAAACTTGGCACGTTATACCGATGCAGTGTGTCGTCTATGCCGCCGTGAGGGCATGAAGCTGTTCCTCAAAGGCGCTAAATGCTTCAGCGATAAATGTCCTATCGAGAAGCGCAACTTCGCTCCCGGACAACATGGGAAAGACCGCAAAGCCAAGATCGTGGGCTACGGTCTGCAGCTGCGTGAAAAGCAGAAAGCGAAACGCATTTACTTTACCCAGGAAGGCCAGTTCCGCAACTACTTCGAAAAGGCCGCCCGCTCCAGGGGCGTCACCGGCGAGAAGTTGCTGCAGCAACTGGAGCGGCGTCTTGACAACGTCGTGTTCCGTCTAGGATTCGCCCAGTCGCGGCGCCAGGCGCGGCAGTTAGTGCGTCACGGACACGTGGCCGTCAACAGCCGCAAGGTGAACATTCCTTCCTACGAAGTCAGCGCGGGCGAGGAGATCTCGATTCGCGAGAAAAGCAAGAAGCTGGCGGTGCTGGAACTGGCG
>QIAL01000775.1 GCA_003225535.1 Acidobacteriota bacterium
GAAATATTCGCGCGCCGCGTCCGAGTGTCCCAACTCAAGTTCCACTTGGGCGAGCCTATGGTTGGCCATGGCTCGCATGAGCGAGTCGGGGTCGGCGCCAAGCACCTTAAGCGATTCACTCAGCGCGGCTTCATCGAACGCGATCCTCCTGCTTTGATCGGCTAGCAAGTCTAGCTCGGTCACAAAGCTGTACGTCCGCATCGCAGAGTCGCCGCTGCTCCACGATGCGGTGAGTCCGTCATGTGTGTGCCGCCACGCGCTTCGCAAATTTCCGAGCGAAGCCTCCGTATCCCCCGCAAAAAAGAGCGCGCGAAGGTACAGTTGAGGATAATGGACCGCCTCAGAATCAGTTACATTCCCTCTGGACGTTGCGAGTGCCCGGCCCATGTCTCCTTTCATGCTGAGGCATTCCTGACGCTCAAGGGACGTTTGTATGCGAATCCACTGATAGCCCGTGCTGCGGAGCAACGATTGCATCGGACCGGCAAGCGAGTCGCACTGGGCTGCGTTATGCGAGAGCCGGAGCGAATAGATTTCTTCGAACCGGGCACGAAACTGTCCGGCGCCGTTTCGGGACTCGGAGAAATGTATTTGCGCAAGCTGGGCGGAACGTCTTCCCGCTTCATAATCGCCCGAGTTATTTGAGGAGACCGCCCGCGCCAGCGCATTGACCGCCAGAGGGAACGTTCGACCTTTGACAGTTCTCAAGAATTCCAACAGCCATGTATCGCGGTGTCGCCGCTCAAGGACTTCTCCGAGCTTATGCAAAGCGGCTCTGGCCTCCGCGTTCCCGCCTTGGGCCCGGCCCCCAAACGCTTGCGGAAGCCATTGGACAGTTGCCAGCCGAAGATAGTCTTCAGCATGTTGATCGATTTCGTCTTCCAACCCCGGCCCGTCCTGCGCGACTTCGCGAGGAGCCATCAGGGTAAGACCCCGGCTCAAGCGCTTGATTCTCTCTTCATCGGCCTCCATCTTCCTCTTCGCCTCATCGGCCCAGCCTCCCGACGGGTCCAGAACCAGATACGCGTGCCATTGCTCCACCGCTTTATGCAGGAGGCCCGCCCGTTCCAGGGCGAGGGCCAAGTTGAAAACGACAACGCGGTCCTGCGGTTGCTCCTCGTGGAATTTCGTCAGTATTTCAATCGCTTGGGCGGTATCCCACGGCCGATCCTTAGCACCTCGTTCTGCGTAGGCGCTCGCGAGGTCCAAGCGTGCGATGCGCAATCCAGGCGATATCGCCAGCGCCGCTTGCGCGTCCTGTATGGCTGCATCAAATTTGTGAGCCAGCAATTCCGTCCTGGCTCTTCCTGCGAGCCAGATCGGATCGTTTCCACGGCGTGCCAGATCGGTTTGGATTTGCTTCCTGGCTTCGAGCAAGGCTGGCGAATCTTCGGAGGAATCGTCCGGTCCACGGTAGACACCGAATTTGCGATACTCCGCACCTGCGATTCTCATTTCCACCGGGCGGCTTTCCGAATAGGCTGTGAGAAGAAGTTGGTCCAGAGACGGCTTTTTGATCGACCTGTACACAACCACGCTTGAAAATGCCACGAGGATAAGTGCCGCCGCGGGTAGCAGCCACTTCAAGACGGCTCTTCTGGAATCGACAAGCGGGCTCTGGCGAATCTGGATTGGCGAAGCCGTAGGAGTCTTAACCAAACGATGCGCGAGCTGCGTCTGCCAATCCGGCTGCGAGCTCTGGAGTCCTTCAACTTCTCGTTGCTCTTCCGCAGTGAGCGGAATCGCAAGATCCTCCACGGCTTCTCTGAATTTCACGGCGCATGCATCGCAGTTGGCAATATGATTCATGAGTTCTTCGACTTCAACATCTAACTGACCCTGTGCCGCTAATTCCCGTATGTCTCGTTCCCCGGGACATCCCGCTTGCATCGCCGTCCTCTCTTCCGGCTTCAAAGACAGGAGGCGGGCCGCACCGATCTCGAGCCGTTGCAAGGCACTTCGGCACTCTTCGCACGAATTCAAATGGAGGCGAGCAGCGGCGATTCGCTGGG
>QIAL01000776.1 GCA_003225535.1 Acidobacteriota bacterium
CAGGATGTAACGCTTCTCGCCATCGGCATACGCCAGCAGCGCAATCCGGGAAGAACGGTTCGGATCATACTCGATCGTCGTGACCGTGGCCGGAATCCCGGTCTTGTCTCGCTTGAAGTCTATAATGCGCAGCTTGCGCTTGTGGCCCCCACCGATGAACCGCATCGTGGTGTCAGCGGCTTATGCGGATGCTTCGTCGTGATGTCATCGTTGACGAGCGTGGTGCGATAGCGCAGCGTCTGCGTCGTCGGTCTGTAAGTCTTAATCGGCATACTTTGCTCTCAGCTTTCGGTCGTTAGTCGTTCGTCGTTGGTCGTCCGCAATTCATTCATCGGCCAGCAACTAACGACCGACGACCAACCACGGTTTTATAGATTCTGCGCGTATTCCGGCATTTTCTCGCCGCTACGCAGACGCACGTAGGCCTTCTTCCAATCGGGACGGTAGCCTGCAAACTTTCCGCGACGCCGTTCTTTTCCCGGATAGGTGGCCGTGCGCACCGAATGCACTTTCACTTTGAAGATCGACTGCACTGCTTCCTTGATTTCCGTCTTGGTCGCCTTCGGAGCCACCTGGAACACCAGCGTGTTCTGATTCTCCTTAATCGCGAGGCCCTTTTCGGTAATCACCGGACGGCGAATGATCTGGTATGCGCTCTTCATTTACGCCACCTCCGCCGCTTTTTCATTGCGCTGCCGGCGACGTCGCTCTTTGACCGGCTTCTTCGCCGCTTCGTCTTCGCCGCCGCCCGCTTTGCGGTGCTTTTTCGAAACCGAGTTCTGCAG
>QIAL01000777.1 GCA_003225535.1 Acidobacteriota bacterium
TGAAAGCTCTCGGCATGAGAGTGGACCTGATTCCGGCGTATCGCGAGCGCGGTAGCGGCTGCGTTCTTTTCAACAAGAAGACTGGCGGGGACGTTCACACCGACCTGACGCAGCATGTGCATCTAGTGGGAAATTCGGGACGGCAGCAGGAGATCTGTGCCGTGAAAATCTGGCGCGAGCGCAACAAAGTCGATTTCCCTTCGCTCTACCTGGAGCTCACGGTCTTGAAAGCGCTCGAATCGGAGCCTTATGGCCAGCTGACGCATAACGTTGGCGCGGTGCTGCGCTACATTGGCAACCGGTTCGAGCAGGCTGAGGTGCGCGATCCAGCGAATGAGGACAATTTGGTCTCCAATGATCTTTCGGCCAAGGAAAAAAAGGCTGTCGCCAAAGCCGCGCGGGACGCGCTTTATGACGAGAACTGGAAGAAGATTCTGTGGTAAGAGAGACGGTGCAAGCTAGTCTCTATATCTGCCATCGGGGCTGGTGGCGCTGTCGCAGAGACGTTTGGGTTAGACACTCAGCTCGACGAGCGTCGCCCCGCCGCCGCCTTCGTTCTGAGGGGCCTCGGTCACCAACGCTACGTGCGGGTGCTGTTGCAGCATCTGGCGAAGGGCTTTGCGGAGGATGCCCATACCACTGCCATGGACTACGCGGACGCGAGGCAGCCCTGCCAGGAAGGCTCGGTCCACGAACTTTTCAACCTCGCGGCTCGCGACGTCGACGGTCTGGCCGATGACATTGATTTCCATCGGCATGTTCGCGCCCTCGCTCTCCAGTTGCACCGAGATGCCGCGGGATCGCGCCGCGTTCACTGGCGTCTCGACTGCGCGCACACTCGACAGAACTTCGGCGATGTCATCGCGGGCGATCTTCATTTTCATGGCGCCCATCTCGACTTCGAAATGCGCGTCGCCGATCTTGCGGGCGATTCGGGCAGTGCGTCCGGTGGATTTGAGCTTGACGGTGTCGCCCTCGAGCACGTGCTTGATGACCTGCGGCTGGGCGTGAGGATCGCCCTGATCCGCGCCAGTAGAGTGCGCTACGACCGTCGAGTCGAACTGCTCGCGAAATTCGCGGCGCAGCTTGGCAATGCGGCGCTCGGCGTCTTTAGAAAGTTTTTGTGCGGCAGCGCGATCCTGGATGGCGTTGACCGCTTCGCGGGCGTGATACTCGAAATCGCGCAGCACGCTCTCGAGTTTCTTCTCCATCTCACGGACCTTGGCCTGCTGGTCTTTGCGCCCTTCTGTTTCTAAGCGCTTCTTCTCCCTCTCCAATTCCTCTTCGCGCGCTTTCAGGCGCAGTCGCTCGCCTTCTGCGTTGCGCAATTCTGCGTGAAGCTTGTCGAGAAACTGGCCAACGTCGCGGGCTTGCGTGCCGAGACGGGCACGCGCGTTCTCGATGATGGACGGATTCAATCCGAGCCGCTGCGCGATGTTGATACCCGCTGACGCACCGGGCACGCCGACTTTTAATTCGTAAGTCGGCTGCAACGTGCGCTCGTCAAACCCGACGGAGGCGTTGAGAACACCGGATGTGTTCGCCGCGTAGACCTTCAGCGATGTGTGATGCGTCGAGATGATGGTCATCGACCCAACGTGTCCGAAGTGGCTGGCGATGGCGACGGCGAGAGCAGCGCCTTCTTCGGGATCGGTGGCGGAGCCCAGTTCATCGAGCAACACCAGCGAATGCGCCGTCGCGGTGCGCGAGATGAAGTCGATGTTGGTGACGTGCGCGGAGAATGTGGAGAGATTCTGCTCAATGGACTGGTAGTCGCCGATGTCGGCCAGCACCGCGTCGAAGACGGGAAGCTCGGCGCGATCGGCGGGAACTGGCAGCCCAGATTGAGCCATCAGAGCCAGGAGGCCAGCGGTTTTCAGGGTGACCGTCTTGCCGCCGGTATTGGGGCCGGTGATGATGAGCTGTCGGCGAGCGCCTTCGAGCTCGATGCTTACTGGAACTACGGAGTGGCCCTTTGCTTTTAAATTGCGTTCGAGCAGTGGGTGGCGAGCGTTGTGGAGAAGGAGGCTTCCCGGTATTTGGCTCCCGGGAGACGGTGCTCGCTTCGCTTCGCTGGACAGCCGAAGGCGGCTGTCCCCACATGGTTCTTGCTGCCTTCCGCTCAGCTTCACTTCGACGCAGTTG
>QIAL01000394.1:0-816 GCA_003225535.1 Acidobacteriota bacterium
GTGGATGTTGCCGCCCGTGGAGAGGTCCATCACCGTGTCGGCGCCGTAGTGAACAGCGGTGTGGAGCTTCTTTAACTCTTCATTGATCTCAGAGGTTACGGCCGAATTGCCGATGTTGGCGTTGATCTTGCATAGACTGGCCACACCAATCGCCATCGGTTCCAGTTCGGGATGGTTGATGTTGGCGGGGATGATCATGCGTCCGCGGGCGACTTCGTCGCGGACCAGTTCGGGCGCCAGCTTTTCCTTGTGGGCGATGAACGACATTTCTTCGGTGATGACGCCCCGGCGGGCGTAGTGCATCTGGGAAAAGTTGCCGGTGGCGTTCTCTTTCTTGCGGCGGTCGAGCCACGCCGCACGGGGTTGGGGGACGGGATTCTCTGAGTTTCGATTATAAACGCGTTGGGATGGGCGGCGCAGGACGCATGCTGCAAAGGCTTCACCACAGAGGGCACAGAGGTTCACAGGGGCCCAGCTGTCACGGTGTTTGCTGATACCGGGGTACGGGCTTAGAATCGTTCGCGGTATTTCACAAGGAGAGCCTCCTCATGCGTGCGTTCCGTCTGCTGCTCATACTCCTTTTTGCTCTGAGTTCTCTGGCGATCTGCCAGTCTGCTTCTTCCGGTTCGGAGAGTCTTGGATTCAACATCGCGAACATTGATAAAAGCGTCGATCCTTGCGTTGATTTCTTCCAATACGCTTGCGGCAACTGGATCAAGAATTCCGAAATTCCAGCAGATCGATCTTCGTGGCAAAGCTTCTCGCAACTCGACGAGAGCAATCTGCAGATTGAGAAGGGGATCCTGGAGAAGGCTA
>QIAL01000394.1:831-40916 GCA_003225535.1 Acidobacteriota bacterium
TATGTACGGCTCCTGCATGGATGAGAAGGCCGTCAATGCGAAAGGGTTGGCGCCGCTGAAGCCGGAGCTTGACCGCATCGCAGCCGTGAAAGACAAGAGCGCTCTCATGGAGGAGATCGCACATCTGCATCTGGTGGGGCCGAATGCGCTGTTCAATTTCTTTTCAAATTCGGACCTGCACAATGCCGATCAGGTGATTGCATATCTGAGCCAAGGAGGGCTGTCGCTGCCGGACCGCGATTACTACGTAAAAGATGATTCGGACAAGGTGGAGATGCGGAAGCATCTGGTCGAGTACGCGACTGAGGTGTTCACGCTGGCGGGGCAGACTTCGCAGGAGGCCGCCAAGTCTGCGCAGACTGTTTTGATGATTGAAACTTTGCTGGCGGCGGACTCGGTGGAACGTACCAAGTTGCGCGATCCGAAGAATCGCGATCACAAGATGACCCGGGAGGAAGCGATCGCGCTAGCGCCGGAATTCAATCTGAGCCGTTACTTCGCGGCGGTGGGTGCACCGAATTTCACTTCGGTGAATGTGAGTACACCGGATTTCTTCCGGCAAGTGAATGGGATAGTAGCAGCGATGCCGCTGGATGCGCTCAAGACCTATGTCACTTGGCATACGCTGCGCGGGGCTGCGCCGTGGCTGTCGGAACCTTTTGTGCGGGCAAACTTCAAGATGCGGCAGGCGTTGACCGGGCAGAAACAGATACAGGATCGGTGGAAGCGCTGCGTGAATCTAGTGGACGGCTCACTCGGCGAAGCATTGGGCCAGCGCTATGTCGATCTGACGTTTGGCGCAGAGGGTAAGCAGCGCATGCTGAAGATGGTCGATGCGCTGGAGAAATCGCTTGATGACGATATCCATGGTCTGTCGTGGATGAGCGACGACACCAAGAAGCAGGCGAAAGGGAAACTGCAGGCGATTCGCAACAAGATCGGATATCCGGACGCGTGGCGTGATTATAGTTCGGTGGTGATCAAGTCCGATGACCTGCTGGGCAACGTGGAGCGGACCAGCGAATTCGAGTCCAAGCGGCAGATCGCGAAGATCGACAAACCGCTGGATCGGAAAGAGTGGGGCATGACTCCTCCGACGGTGAATGCGTACTACAATCCGGCGTACAACGAAATCGTGTTTCCCGCCGGAATCTTGCAGCCGCCGTTCTTTGACAAGAGCATGGATGACGCGGTGAACTTTGGAGGGATCGGGCTGGTAATCGGGCATGAGTTGACCCATGGCTTCGATGACCAGGGACGCAAGTTCGATCCGCAAGGGAATCTGCGCGACTGGTGGACGGAGACTGATGGGAAAGAGTTTGAGAAACGAGTGAGTTGCGTGGCAGACGAGTATTCGAACTTCGTCGCTGTGGATAACATGAAGCTGAACGGGCGGCTCACGCTGGGTGAGAATACGGCGGACAACGGCGGCGCTCGGATCGCCCTGGCCGCGCTCGAGCACATGATTGCCGACGATAAGACTGGCAAGGAAGGGCAGAGTATCGACGGCTACACGCCGGAGCAGCGATTCTTCCTGGGATTCGGGCGCGTTTGGTGTGAGAAGCAGCGTCCGGAAAACCTGCGCCTTCAGGTAACGACCAATCCGCACTCCCCGGGGAAGTATCGCGTGAACGGTGTGGTGCAGAACATGCCGGAGTTCCAGAAGGCCTGGGGATGCAAAGCGGGGCAGCCGATGGTGGCGGAGAACGCGTGCCACGTGTGGTGAAGCTCAGGCCTTCAAAATCCTGCGCTGGTGCAAAGGGTAACTTTGCACCAGCTCTTGGGAGTCTGATTCTAGAGTAGAGGGGTGTCTAGAACGACTTTGGCTTTCGTCGCCCGGCACATATCGATCACCTGCACGACCTGCCCAAATGGCAGTTGCTCGTCGGCTTTCAACAGAATCACTTTTTCATCGCCTTTCTGGAAATGCTGCCTCAGGGTACCTTCCAGAGCAGACCACGAGACCTCATCGCCGTTGACCCGCAGCAACGGTTTTTGCTGGCCCGAGTTGAGCAGTTGCACAACGGTTGCGACCCCACCAGCGGGCAACGCTGGACCGGTTAGCACTTCCAGTCCATTCGGAGGCACCACGGTTCCAGGTGCGGGAGAAAGCGATTGCGCCGTGAGCAGCACTGGCGCTTCGAATGCGACCTCGCGTCCTGCTTGAAGCACTCTCACCACATTGGCAAAGGGCGCGCGGGCGTCGGCTTTGATGTAGAGTTTGGCGTCGCGTTGGCGAGGAGTAGCTTTCATTTCTTCCAATAACTGGTCTGGCGTGACGGGCTTCACTCCGAAATAGAGGTCGCCATCTGCGGTGACCACTACAATCCAAGCGTCATCGTCGTCGGCGGCGGGATAAGGGACCGCACTCGCCGTGTGCGCCATCTGCACGGTTACTCCTTGGCGCAGCTGCTGGGCGTGGCTGAAGCCTGGAGACAAGAGAGTCATGAGGGCTAAAGCACAGCTCAGGTATCTCGCGGAGTTGGGCGTATTCGTTGTGATTGAAGACATAGGATCTCCTTCGAGGGCATGGGCCCTCAGCGGCTGATGCCGCGTGTTCGTGTGTTGTGATTGGCCTGGCAAAAGCCCGGGCCTTTCCCTGTTCTTGAGTGGTGTCGGCGGCCTGCGGGGGCGAGACGCCCCCGCCACAGCCGGCAGGATGCCGCGCTACTCTTCGTGCGCTACGGTTTAGCTCCGCCTAGCGAAGCGGTGCCTAGCATGCCGCCCAGGCCCATGGTTTCTACGACGGAGGACGGGACGATCACCATCGAGCCGCGTTCTTTGATGGCTTCGTAGAGCATGTTCATGGCGCGGAGATGCAGGGCCGTAGGATCGTTCCTGTAGATGGCCGCTGCTTGGGCGAACTTGTCGGCAATTTCGGTTTCGGCCTGGCCGAGGATGTTGCGAGCCTGGCGTTCACGTTCGGCCTGCGCCTGGCGCGACATGGCATCTTCGAGAGCTTGCGGAATTTTCACGTCGCGTATTTCGACCGATTGCACGGTGATGCCCCAAGGGTTCGTCTTCTCGTCGAGAATCTGCTGTAACTGCCGCCCCAGTGTTTCGCGTTCAGTGATCATCTGCGCGAGTTCGTGGCGTCCGATGGATTCACGCAATGCGGTCTGGGCGCTCATGTTGATGGCATCGACGAAATTCTCTACTTCGAGAATGGATTTCTCTGCGTTCCACACCATCCAGAAAACGATCGCATCAACGTTTACCGGCACGGTGTCACGGGTGAGCGTGGATTCGGCGGACACACTGGCCACACGGACCCGCTGATCGACGTAAGGGCTGAGGGTCTCAATGATGGGCACTATGTAGCAGAGGCCGGGGCCGCGGAGGCCGACGTAGCGGCCGAGACGCAACACGGCGACTTTCTCCCACTGCCGCACAATTTTGATCGCGAACAGGAAATAGAGTCCGACCAGGATTCCTGCGATGGCGTAGGCGTCCTTTTTCGTGGCCTGGGTAATGGCGACTCCGGCCAGGACGCAAACGGTGAACAGCAAGAGCGCGACTCCGTTGAGCTCGTGAATTCTGATTTTCGGCATGACTATCTCCTTTGTGCGGGACGAGGCAAAAGCTCGCGCAAACGGTCAATCAATTCCTCCAGGGTGAATCCGGCGGCTCCCGCTCGGGCCGCGAATTCTCCTGCCATTTGGCCGAGCTGACGTTCGCGCTCGACGGTTTTCTTCTCCGGTTTCTTTTCGCTTATGAATGTTCCCGTGCCCTGTTGGGTTTCAAGCAGACCTCCGAGTTCTAACTCTCGGTAGGCGCGCATTACTGTGTTGGGATTGATGGCGAGATCTACGGCAAGTTGACGGACTGTCGGAAGCTGGTCGCCCGCGGTCAGGGAGCCGGAAGCGATACCCGTTCGCACCTGATCGATGAGCTGGCGGTACACCGGGACGCCGGTATGAAGATCAAGAGCGAAGGCGAAGCGGCCGTTTTGAAGATTCCTTCCCACGCGCACTAATGTACTATATAACTAGTACAATATGTCAAGTGCTTTTTTCCCAGCCAAATCAAAGGGTTGGGGAACGCGTAACTTCTGCGCCCTTTCGACTGGCCGCTGAACTCGTGACGGGGTTAGCTGCGAAATGACTTTGATTTGACCCGGCGGTGACGATGTCAGTTGCGAGATCAAATACTCTCGGACCATTGCAATCGCCGGATGCGAAGCGAGTAATTAGTGAATTCGCCGAATCGATTCGACGTAGCAAGGAACCTGTAAAGAGAATGTAAAAAGATTCAACTGGGCCTGACTTTCTTGTCGCAGGACAAGGTCTGAATCTCAGCGAGTGCTAAGTTGTGACCCGACGATCGCGAATTTGTGCAGTACCCCCACGCGATGAACGGGATGGCCGCGACGGCATCCAGGGACCCAGGTACAGACAGAAAAATTTGAGGCGCCCGGATCAGTATGCCTTTCCGGGCCCAGGGGAAAGGTGTACGCACAAAATGACGCGTGCGTATGCCTCGGGGCTCCTCCGTTCGGGAGCCGAGAAGAAGCCTGTCTGCAAGATTCGCGTCGCAGGAGGATCAAGATGCAAAGACTTCTGACATACGTGCTGGCGATGGGGTGCGTTGGAACCAGCGCGATGCTGGTGCAGCGAGATGTGACGGTTCGGCAGAAACAGACTGCCGATGTGCGACTCACCAACGATGCCGCCTATCGAGACGGACTGTATCTGGGCAAGCTGGCGCACGAAGCAAAGCGGCAGGCGCATCCGCCGATTGGAAGGTGGTCTACAGAAAAAGACCGAGCTTCGTTCACCGCCGGCTACCGAGAGGGATTCGGCGAGGAGCCTTCACGGCAGTAATGCCAACGAAATTGTTCCGGAGCCAGGTGAATCCGGAAGCAACCACACTCAACGTTCACAAAGTGTTGTTCCCCCCTGCGGCAGATTCTCCAATTTGAGGTGAAGTCCAATGAGAGTTAAGAAGGTCTTGTCGTTCGCGGCGGTTGCATTGGCGATTTGTATCTCCGTTCCGCATCGAGTGAAGGCGGGGGGCGCTGCGCCGACGACCACGTCGAGCGTGCGGGGCATCGTCCATTTCGAAGGAAAGGTTCCCGCGGCGAAACCGATCAGCATGGCCGCCGATCCAGTCTGCGCCAAGCAGCACGCCGCCCCGTTGATGGCACAGGACATCCTGGCGGACTCCAAAGGCAATCTGCAGAACGTGGTTGTCTTCGTGTCGGAGGGGCTGGGAGATCAGAAGTTCGATCCGCCAAGCGAGTCGGTAGTGGTGGAGCAGAAGGGCTGCATGTACCAGCCGCACGTGATGGCAGTGCGGGCGAATCAAAAACTGGAATTGGTGAACGACGATCCAACTTCGCACAACATTCATCCGGTGCCGACCAACAATCGCGAGTGGAACAAGGCGGAGCCTCCCGGGACGAAGATGGAAGATTCGTTTGCGCGCGAGGAAATTGCAATTCCGGTGAAGTGCAATGTGCATCCTTGGATGCGCGGGTACATCGCGGTGTTCAAGCATCCGTTCTTCGCGGTGACGGGGAAGGATGGCAGTTTCGATCTGAGCAATCTGCCGCCGGGAACATACACGATTAAGGCTTGGCACGAGAAGCTGGGGACCTCGACGCAGACGGTGACGATCGGGGCGAACGAGACGAAGGAAATCAGCTTCGTGTTCAAGGGGATATAGACGCGGCGTCGAGCTGATCGGACGGTGAACAGGTGCGGGGGCGAGACGCCCCCGCCACAGCCGGCAGGATCCTTCGACTCCGCTTAGGACACGTGCCGGCGCTACGATTTCGGTTTGAAGCCTTTACGGCGCTGTTCGCTGTAACGATGTAAGGCGTCGAGGATGATGGGGTACGCTTCTGCAGGGGGGCGGATCTCGTCAACCTCGACTGCCTTGCCCTCCAGTTGTTTGTAATCCTGAAAAAATCTGCGAAGCATGACGAGGCGATGCGGAGGCATCTCTGAGGCGCTTCGGTACGAGTTGAACTCGGGATCCTCGGTCGCGACGGCGATGACCTTGTGATCCTGCTTGCCGGCGTCGACCATGGTCATCAGGCCGATCGTGCGGGCGTGAATGATCGTCAGCGGCACGACCGTTTCCTGGCAGAGGACGAGCACATCCAGCGGGTCGTCATCTTCGGCAAGCGTTTGCGGGATGAATCCGTAGTTCGCGGGATAGTAGACCGCGGAATAGAGAACACGGTCGAGGCGGATCAGGCCGCTGGTTTTGTCGAGCTCATACTTTACGCTTGCGCCGTATGGGATCTCGATGACCGAGTCGAATTCCTGCGGGAGTTTGTCGCCGGGAGTTACGTCGTGCCAGGGATGGATCATAGGGAGAGTGTGCTCCGAGAATGTTCATTGTAGCGGAGAGGACTTTCGGCTCGCTCCTGTGTGCGCCTCTGTGGTGAGCGTAGAAACGAAGACCTTTCACCACAGAGGGCACTGAGGAATACAGAGGACGTCAAAGTCCCCACACTCTTTCGCCAAAAGCGCGAAAGAAGGGTGGGGCACTCTCGAGTTATTGGGTCAGGCGGAATTCGGTGTGGAGCTTGGCTTGGGAATTGTCGCCGGCCCAGATGTCGAAGGCTTCCGGCTCTACGACCCACTTTTTCAGGGCCGGGCTCCAGAACTGGAGTTCGTCGGGGCCGAGCTTGAAATGGATGGTCTGCTTCGAGCCGGGCTGAAGCGTTAGCCGTTGAAATCCTTTCAGCTGTCGTACCGGGCGCGAGGCGCTTCCGGCTCGCTGATGGATGTAGAGCTGAACGACCGCATCTCCGGCGCGATTACCAGTGTTTGCCACATCTACCGCGACGTCGAGGGTTGAGCCTACTTTGGCTTCCGACTGGCTGACCTTCAGGTTGTCGTAGGAGAAAGTCGTATAGCTGAGTCCATAACCAAACGGATAAAGCGGTGTGCTCAGAGCGTCCCAGTAGCGTGAGGTAAAACCCGGCGCATCTTCAGGAGCCTGGGTGAGAGTGTGGTTGTAATAAAGCGGGAGTTCGGCGGAGTTATGGGGCCAGCTTACGGGAAGATGTCCAGCAGGGTTGGCGTCGCCGAAGAGGATGTCGGCGATTCCATTGCCGGCCTGGCTTCCGGAATACCAGGTTTCGAGAATCGCGGGAACGTGCTCGGCCGCCCAGGAAATGTCGAGCGGGCGTCCGTTGACCAGCACGAGTACGACAGGCTTCCCGGTGGCTGCGACTGCCTCAAGCAATTCCTCTTGTCCACCGGAGAGTTTGAGGGAAGATCGCGAAGCGGCTTCGCCGCTCATGAGCGCGATCTCACCGAGCACGACAATCGCAATGTCGCTGCGCTTGGCGAGGTCGACCGCGTCATCGAAGGCTTTTTTTGCATCTTCCGGAGACTGCTTCGGTTGTTCTTTTACCGGGACGAAGGGGATGTTCTCGAAGAACGAGGGAATGTCGCGCCGGATGTTGGGGCCGTGAGCGAATTCCACTTGCACGGAATCGCCGACTTTGTTCTTGATGCCCTGCAGGATACTGACGGTCGGCCCTGGCTTTGTCATCGCTCCCCACATATCGAGGAGGTCCGCTTCGGCGTCGGCTAACGGACCAATTACAGCGATGGATTTGATTTGAGATTTGCTGAGCGGCAGCGCGTTCTGTTCATTGCGCAGCAACACGACCGAGCGCTGCACCGCTGTCCGTGCAAGTTCCTGATGCTCGGGAGCGTTGAGGACTTGGGGGATGCGAGCCTCATCGACGTACGGATGCTCGAAGAGTCCTAGTTTAATCTTGGCTTCGAGGATTGGGAGAACCATGTCATCGATTTGCTTCATCGCGATGTGCCCCTGTTTCACTTCTGCGATGAGGTACTTCAGATAAGTGCCGCTGGCCATGTCCATATTCACTCCGGCGGTGAAAGCATAGCCGTGGGTGATCAGGCTATGGACGGCGTTGGCGTCGCTTACCACAAAGCCGTTGTACTTCCACGTGTCGCGCAAGACGTCGTGCAGCAGCCAGCGGTTGCCGCTGGCGGGGACATCGTTGAGGTCCATGTACGCGCTCATGAAACTGCCAACACCGGCATCCGCGGCCGCTTTGAAGGGGACTAGATAGGTGTTCCACATCTGCTCTTCGGGAATGTAGGAAGAGTCGTAGTCACGTCCGCCGTCGGCAGCGCCGTACCCGGCGAAATGTTTCGCGCAGGCTAGAACGCGGTCGAGAGCGCCGGGCTGCGTGCCCTGGAAGCCCAGCACTTGCGCGCGGGCAATGGCTGAGCCTAGGTAGGGATCTTCTCCCGCGCCCTCGACCATGCGTCCCCAGCGGGCGTCGCGGGCGATGTCGAGCATGGGGGCGAAGGTCCAGGCGATTCCGGCGGCGCGTGCCTCACGGGCCGCCACGGTTTGCGCGGACTCGACCAACTTGGGGTCCCAGGAAGAGGCCATAGCGATCGGCGCTGGGAAGATTGTGTGGTAGCCGTGGATCACGTCGAGTCCGAACAGGATCGGGATGTGAAGTCGGGATTCATCCACGGCGATGTGCTGTATGCGGTTGATCTGCTTCGGGTCGGAGACCCATAACACCGAGCCGGCGCCGAAATGGCGGATGACTGCTTCGGGATTTCCAACCTGCTGAATGAATTCGGGAATCGGAAAGCCTGGGAGCTGCGAGAGTTGCGCGACTTTCTCTTCGATCGTCATCTGCTTCAGTAAATTCTTGGCGTCAGGGCGGGCTTGCGCCACGAGGTTGGGGCTCGAAAGCTGGAACAGCAGGAAAGCTATCAGTGATGAAATGAGTGACAACCGGTATTTCCGCAGCGAATCAGACATTGAATTCTCTCTCCTCCCGGAGCGACTCGGCGCCTTGGTAACCCTTCCGTAACCTGGCTGATTGAGGGCGAAAAGAGTGTAAACCTTTGCAGGCAAAAGGTCAGTGCCGGCAGGAGCCCTTCAGAATCTTGATCTGGGAGCTAGAAGACGGGTACAGTTAAGCAGTAGAGATTCCTGTGGGGTGAGCTATGTCCAGTCAACTGAAAACCTACCTGAAGTTCGGTGGCGCAACTGTCGCAATTCTCTTTTTGCTGGCGTATCTGGCTTACACGGGAGTGCAGGACAGCAAGAGCTATTACGTGACCATCAAGGAATTGCACAAGATGGGTGACAGCGCGTATACCAAGCGTTTGCGGGTCGCGGGCAACGTGCAGACGGGATCGATCAAGCGCACGGGAACGCACGTGCAATTTGTGCTGGTGGAGGAAGATCAGAAAATCGCGGTCGATTACACCGGAACCGAGGCGCCGCCCGATACTTTTAAGGACGAGTCGCAGGCGCTGGCCGACGGCAGCTTCGGTCGTGACGGCGTGTTCCATGCAAAGCAACTGCAGGCCAAGTGCGCTTCGAAGTATGCTCCGCAGCAGCCGGGAGCAACTCCGGCGTCGGCGCCGGCCAAGAACATGACTGAGGTGCAGACCAGTTCGCCGGAACGCTCGAACTAGCCTGACCTCGACAGTCGGAACTTTCAGCTATTCTCTCGACGACTCTCCATTGCCCTCATTCAGAGGTGCGAATGCGTGGTATCAGTAGGACCCATCGCGGCAACTGAGAGAATTGCGAAGGTGTAGGGATCCTTCGACTGCGATTGTTCGTTGCGCTCGCCGCGCAACGAACAATCCTCGCTCAGGATGACAGGGCGCGGAGTGCTTCGGTTTCGCTGCTTTGTCCGAGGGGTGCACGCGATACCTTTGTTGCCTTCGACGATTCTCTCCTTTGCAAAAAGTCCCTGAAATCCATAGATTCTTGGCTGTGAGTGCTTCCGCGAGCGTCCCAGCAGTCGCATCAACCATTACCGTCAGGAATGTGATCAAGCAGTTCGGGCGATTTGCCGCCTTGCGCGGCGTTTCGGCCGAATTTGATCCCGGGCGCCTTCATGCCATTCTCGGCGACAACGGGGCTGGGAAGACCACTTTGCTGCGGGGCCTTGCCGGGCTTGCCCAGCCGACGCAGGGAACGATTTCGATCTTCGGGAAGAGCCCGCGCGATGCTTGCCGCGAGATAGGGTACATGGCGCATCCGTCGCTGCTGTACGACGAGATGAGCGGGATGGAAAATCTGCGTTACTTCGCGGGACTGTACGGGGTTGTGAGTAATGCCAGGTGCGAAGAAGTAATTAGATCGGTGGGCCTTGATCCCGAACTTACCCGTGGCGTGGGCCAGTACTCGCAAGGGATGCGGCAGCGGATGTCCCTGGCGCGGGCGATCTTGCACGATCCTAGATTGCTGCTGCTCGACGAACCGTTCTCCAACGTCGATATACATTCCGCGCGCGAGATGGTTGGTTTGCTCAGGGGCATGCGTGATGCGGGCAAGACGATTTTTGTGGTGACCCACCAGGCAATGCTGCTGGAGGGCGCTGCCGATGAGTTCGTGTGGATGCAGGCGGGGCAGATTGTTGCTCGTACGGCCACGGCCGAGCGCGGACGGGCGCAATGACGTCGTTCTGGGCGGTGCTGTCCGCGACGCTTGTGAAGGACATCCGGCTGGAATGGCGCTCGAAAGACGCGTTGAACTCGATGCTGTTCTTTTCACTGCTGGTGGTGGTGATCTTTGTGTTCTCCTTTGATCCGCTGGCGGAGGAGTCACGGCATATCGTCGGTGGTTTGGTGTGGGTGGCGTTTCTGTTCGCGGCGGTGGTTGCGTTGAATCAGACGTGGGCACGCGAATTGCGGAATCAGGTTCTGGATGCGTACCGAGTGTCACCGGCTCCGGCGAACGCGCTGTTCCTGGCGAAGTCGGTCGGTAACTTTTTGTTCGTTAGCGTGCTCGAAGCGTTGATGACTCCGCTGTTCATAGTGTTTTACAACCTGCACGTGCTGGGACCGGCGTGGCAACTCATCCCGATTGCGTTGCTGGGGACGTGGGCGCTGGTGGTCAATGGGACTTTTTTCGCGGCCATGTCTCTGCGCACGCGAAACCGCGAGATCATGCTGCCGTTACTGCTGTTTCCGATTTCGATTCCGGCGGTACTGGGCATGGTCGCTGGAACCACCGCAGTTCTTACCGGGGAGAATTCCGCGCATTTCTATATCGTGTTGCTTCTGACCTACGATGTGGTGTTTACTACGGCTAGTCTGGCCTTGTTCGGAACGATCCTGCACGCAGAATGAAAAAGATCTTCCCAATCCTGTCGATCGTGACCGTGGCGCTGCTGGGCTATGCACTCTACCTGGCGTTGGTCGTTGCGCCCACAGATGCCTTGCAGGGCGAAGTCTACCGCATCATTTACTACCACGTGCCGTCGGCATGGACCGCGTTTCTTTTGTTCTTCATCAATTTCGTGGCGTCGATTCGATATCTGACGCGGTCAAAGGCATCTACTGAGAATGCGGCAAAGTGGGTTGCGATTGGCATCGGCGTAGTGGGTCTCGTTGCGCCATTTCTTCCTCCGGTGCGGCGATTGATTCCGCCCGGGATGGAGCCAAGCGCGGTAGCGACTACGATTGTGTTGATTCCAGCATTGTACTTTTTGGTGGGCAAGTTGTTTCCCGGCGACCGTCTGGATGTGCTGGCGGTTACGAGCGCGGAGGTAGGAGTAGTTTTCTGCACCATCGTTTTGATCACCGGGCCGCTGTGGGCACGGCCAGTATGGGGAATCTGGTGGGCGCCCGGGGACATTCGCCTCACGTCAACGCTGGTGTTGTGGTTGATTTACGTGAGCTATCTGGTGCTGCGGCGGTTCTCGAACAGCGCGCAGACGCAGATGCTGGCCGCGGCGCTAGCGGTATTTGGCGCGCTGGATGTACCCCTGGTTTACCTCTCGATCTGGTTCTTCCGGACACAGCATCCGCAGCCAGTGATTGGCGGCGGAGGATCGATGGATCCCCGGATGCTGCACGTGCTTCTGTTTAGCTGGCTGGCGTTTTTATTGTTTGGATTTCTCGTGTGCTGGTCGCGCTTCCGGTTGGAGTTATTGAAGCGAGAGGTTGAGCAGGCACACGCGATGGAGTCCCTGGCCGGTGCCGAAGATTCGGAGAAGGCGAGCCTTCCGCTGAGCAGGAGTTCCCGATGAACGCTGTCAAGTTTCTATTCGCTGCCTATGTTGCGACCTGGGCGATTCATCTCTTCTATATCGGTACTCTCGTACGAAGATTCAGCCGGCTGCGGCAGCAACTTCGCGAATTGGGCAAGGGGAAGTAGATCTGGCTGCAAAAATACATAGGTCCTTCGCCGCAGAACCCGCGGCTCAGGATGACATCGCTTTCTTTTGCGGCTCCTTCACGGCGTACTTCATCAGGCACCAGAGCGCGCGGACGCCATCCTTCCAGCCGATTTTCTTGCCTTCCGCATAGGTCCGTCCCCAATAGCTGATGCCGACCTCATAGACTCGCAGATTGCGCTTGGCAATCTTCACGGTCACTTCCGGCTCGAATCCGAAACGGTTTTCCTCAAGCGGGATCGACTGAATGACCTCGCGGCGGAAGACTTTGTAGCAAGTTTCCATGTCGGTCATGTTGAGGTTGGTGATCATGTTGGAAAGCAGGGTGAGAAACCAGTTTCCGACAGAGTGCCAAAAGTACAAGACGCGATGGGGGCCGGCGCCGACGAAGCGCGAGCCGTAAACCACATCGGCCTGTCCGCTCTCGAGCGGTTCAAGCAGGCGGCGGTAGTCGTTGGGGTCGTATTCGAGGTCGGCATCCTGAATGATGACGTAATCGCCAGTGGCTTCCTGAATCCCACGACGCAGGGCCGCTCCTTTTCCCACGTTGTGGGGCTGCAAAAAGACGCGCATCTGGGGCCACTGCTTCTCCAGTTCGGCCAGGATTTCGCGTGAGCCATCGCTCGAACCGTCGTCGACGCAAAGTACTTCGAGTTCCAGGCCGACCGACATGACGCGCTCGACCACGCGGCGCAGAGTAGCCTGTTCGTTAAAAACGGGCATCACGACCGAGAGTTTCATAGCGAGAGGGCCAGTGTAAGGCTTGAATCACAAAGGACACGAAGGGAGACGAAGGATTGCGCCGGAGCAAGGTTCCTTCGCTCGTTTACGTGTGCGCAACGGCTAGCGATTTTAACAGACAGTCCGAGGCGTGGCGGACGCAGGAGTCGGATCAGTTCGCGCTCTTCAACCCGGTCTGCAGGGCTGAGAGGAAATCAGTGCTGCCGGCGGTGCGGAGAAATTCGTAGTCTTCGATCATGGCAGCGACGCCGATGCGGGCGGAGGGAAGTGGGCTTTCGACGCGAATCACCCGGGCAGAGAAGCGGACGCGTACCGCATCGGTCAGGGTGACGTGGGGAGGAAAGGTAAGTGTGACCTCGGCCTTGGTTCCAGCGACTACCGGGCGGTCGAGATAAAAGAAGACGCCGCGCGCGCTGACGTTCAGGGTTTCGGTGTGAAACTCATTGGTGCCGTCCACGCGGACGATCGCAGGCAGGCGCATGTCAAAGCGCCGCATTGCCCGCCGTTCCTGTGAATTTGCTTGCATTGCCCGCCTAACTGCGAGTCGTTCGTGATGCAGCACATGGCAGACAGCAACATCCGAGAAAACCTGAGAGCACGAGTGCAGCCCTCAATTTATAGAATTGTCAGCCATTTGCAACAGCAAAATGCGGTTCGGAACTAACTCGGTAAATCTTGGCAGAAGGTCGGTACAGAGACCTCCGTGAGCCGGGGGAGGAGGTGAAAATGCAGGGTTCATTTCCTATATGCGCAATCGTGCTGCCAAATGGATTGTGAATAGGCAGGCTTGCCGAATGGACTCAACCTCTTCGGCGGAGTGCAGCTCTCGACGCACCATGAGGATTGCAATGACTTGCAGAAGATCGCCAAAGTCAGGGCAGATTTCCTCAGGCGGGGAATGTATCTGTTCATTATTTGCACTCGCCGTCCGGCATCTTTCCCGCCCAGCCACTGCATCTGACGAATCTTGGGGGAGACGAGGTTCGGCGTGGTGTGTCATGTCAGCGGGCCGTACGAGTTTGGTTTGGTGTTTGGTTCTGCTGCAAGGCTTTCCGAGCCCCGTATGGGGCCGGACTGAGGAGTCGGCTTGACTTGCCTATCCGTCAGATGTTTAAGTAGTTACTTAATTTTTTCCGCCAGTTCCAGTGATCAGCAGCTAAGGGCGAAGCTCGCTCGGGGATATATGCCGGCGCGAGGCTCTGCATAGATAGTGCATCCCTCATCTCACCACTGGTTTGTCAAAACGATCTGGACGAAAGCGACTTGAGCGCAAGAACTGATCTGATTGCATCGGAGGAACGTGTGAACGTAGATCGCCGTTGGTGGGGCACATCCGTGGTAAAGGTTCGCATTCTGGTGGCCGGGTTAGTATTGCTCGGGACCGGATGCGGTGTTCTCGGGTGGGGGACCCGCTTTGGCAACGCTGTTCACAATCACGCTAAAACTGCTGGCGCCTCCGTTTTTGGAGTCGAGCCCAGTGTGCAGATGAAGGCTCAAGCGCACTCCATCCTGGCGGGGCTGCCACTTATCTTCGAGCAGAATCTGGGACAGGCTGATCTGGATCCCGCCGACGCCCGCGCCAGGTTCGTGACCCATGGTTCTGGGTACAGCATGGTTCTTGGAAATGATGGGGCAATCCTCAGTTTGGTTTCCAAAACCCGGTCAAGATCATCTTCATCGCGTTCGGAAAGCCGGGTCCAGACCCTGCGGATGAAACTGGCAGGGGCGAACCCCAATACGAGCCTGAGTGCTGTTGACCCATTGCCAGGGAAGAGCAATTACTTCATCGGAAACAACCCTGCGAAGTGGCGGACTGGTGTTCCACAGTTCGCGCGGGTGCGTTACGAGAATGTCTATCCCGGCATCAATCTGGTCTTTTACGGGAACCAGGGACATCTGGAGTATGACTTCCAGGTGGCGCCGAGTGGTGACCCATCCCGAGTGGAACTCGAATTCAGCGGGGCAGAGAAGCTCGAACTGAGGGATGGATCTCTGGTGATCCGGGGACAAGATGGAAACGTTCGCCTCGATGCGCCGAGCGTATATCAGGCGATCGATGGGCGAAAACAAACGGTGGAGGGGGCGTTCGTACTGCGGGCTGCGAATCGAGTGGGTTTCGCAGTGGGAGCGTACGACCATTCGAGAGAACTGATCATCGATCCTATCCTGAACTTTTCGACGTATTTTGGCGGCAGTGGCGACGAGCACAATACTTCCGTAGCCGTCGACGGCAGCTTGAACATCTATCTCGCCGGGTCTACCACTTCTCCGAACCTTCCGGTCCCCACCGGTGCAGTGCAGACTACGTTGCATGGTGCGGAGAATGTTTATGTGGCCAAGATTCAGCCGCCGTTGGGTTCGCAAGTCGCGAAACTCCTGGAGTTGACCTACCTTGGCGGCAGCGGCAACGACTATCCGGTCGGAATCGGGGTTGATGGCGGGGAGAATCCGTACGTTGCCGGTACAACCACCTCGGGTGATTTTCCGACAACCGCCACGACCGCATATCAGGCCTCTCCCGCCAGCGCGGGCACGCACGTGTTCGTAACAAAACTCAGTTTCGACTTCACCGCACTCGATTATTCTTCGTACCTTTCGGGGAATGGGACCGACATCGCGAGTGGGATGACAATCGATCCGGCGGGCGATCTGTACGTGACGGGAACGACTACTTCGGTCGAAACGTCGGTGCTGGACCAATTCCCCGCCACCAATTTGCCCCAGCGCCTGCCATTTCAGAGCACCTCGAACGCGCCGACACAGAAGCAATTTTTTGTGACCAGAGTAGACACAAACGCGGGGGGCACTGGCAGCATTTTTTACTCGACTTACTTCGGCGGAGGAACATTCAACGGGACGCTGATAGCGGATGGCGGGGGAATCGCCGTCGACACAAATCTGAATATCTATTTCACAGGCACGACGAACTTCACATATTCGGGATGCTCCGGATGCAGTGTGACTGACTTCCCGATCCTGAATGCTTACCAGCCGTGTCTGGACAGCCCTCCGACAACAAACATTGTCAGTCCTCAATCCTGCGCGAATGCCGCGAACCCGACGGCTTCGGATGCTTTCGTTGCGAAGCTGAATCCTAACGCAGCGCAGGGACAGCAGTTGATCTGGTCGACGTATGTCGGTGGGGGGCAGAGCGATTTCGGTAATGGCGTTGCCATTGATTCTGGTGCGGCGAATGTGTACGTCGTTGGGACAACAAGCTCTCCCGACTTCATCAATCCCAGCGCCGTGATCAGCTTCGCACCTTATCAGAAGTGTCTCAACAATATGGCGGCGTCATGCGGCACTAAGCCTGCCGGACCCACCGACGCTTTCGTCGCGCGCCTGAGCAATCCGAGTACGGGCGGGACTAATATTGCGCTGAACTATTTCTCGTACCTCGGCGGCAAGAACGATGAGCAAGGTCTCGCGATTACCGTGGACACGAACAGCGGCGCGATGATCACGGGATGGACCCAGTCGCCATTCGTTGCGCCACTCGGAACGGATGGGAATTTCCCCGTGTTCCCGTTTCCGAGTTCGATTCAGAGCAATCTGAATGGGACGCAGGATGCGTTCATTGCCCGGTTGAATACGGGAGCGATCGTGGGTCAGACGACCACAGCCTCGTGGGCCAGCTATTTCGGCGGCACCGGCATTGACGCAGGTACGGGCATCGCGCTCGACGTGAACCAGAATACGTATCTTGCAGGAGAAACCAATTCAACGGACCTGCAGGTTTCCAAACCGCTGCAACTGAACAATGGCGGCGGATACGACTCATTCGTAACCCAGTTCGGAACGGCGGTGAGCCTGTCCATTTCGGGACAGCTCAGCCTGGGGGCAACTCAGCAATACATCAGCGCCGGAACCCCCGCGAACTTCACCTACACGGTAACGAATAACGGGCCGGACCTGGCCAGCAATATCGTGGTCACCGCAGATTTGAGTCTGACCGCAACGGGAGTGCAGCTCTCGAATGTTACCGGTAGCCTCGCCGGAGCGGGCACTTGTAGCGGGAGCGGCTCCACGAATCCGAGCATCAGTTGCGGACCGATTTCCTTGCAATCTGGGTCGACTGCGACGCTGACTATTACCGCGACGCCGACGGCAAACAGCAGCGGGACATCCCCCGTGTTCTTCAACGGAGGAACGATCCAGGCCATGGCCCCCGGCAACATTGTGCTGGCTCAGACATCCGTCTCGGCGCAGATGACAGACTTCAAAATGACAGTCGGCCCGCCCAATCAGAGCATCGCGGTAGCTGGAGCGACGGCGACTTACACGGTGCAATTGACTCCGGTACCGGTGTACACATCCAGCATTACAATTTCATGCTCGGGACTGCCTGCTGCGTCAAACTGCAGTCCCAGCACAAGCCCCGTGAGTTTGACGAGTACAAGTGGAAGCTCCGTGACGCTGGCCATCCATACGACTCCCCGCCCGGTCATCACGCCGGCTGCGAGCATCTTCACGCGACATTTCTACGCTGTCTGGTTCATCATTCCCGGGATCGCACTCGTGGGTGTAGGTGGTAATCGTCAGCGGAGGAGGATCTTTGGGATCCTGATGCTGTGCACTGTGTTTGCCCTGCTATTGCTTGTCCCCGCGTGCAGCAGCAGCAAGACGCAACCTCCAGTTAGCGGCACCCCGGCGGGCAATTACACGATCACAGTGACGTCTGCGGGGGGAACTGATTCCAAGACGCAGACGATCGGGCTCACAGTCCCGTAAACTGCGAATCGTGAACTGCGAATTATCGACGCATGAGAAAGCCCACGCTCGGTGCGTGGGCTTTTATGCGAAAGAGCAGGGATCTAGGCTCCGGCTGAGAGTTTGTGGTGGCCTCGGGCCTCGGCGATGCCATATTGCCGGATCTTGTAGAGCAGGGCTTTGTAGCTGATCTGCAGAATGGCGGCGGCCTGCTTGCGATTCCAATTGGTTTGTTCCAGGGCGCGAGTGATAGCGAGGGCTTCCGCCTCGTCCTTCGCCGAGCGGGCAAGCGACTTCAACCCTCCGGAATCATTCGTCCGGGAAGATTCGCCGGGAGTTCCTCCGGTGCCATCGTTGCGCGGCAGAAGTTCGGAGACGGCGAGGTTTTCATCTCCCAAAATCAGGTAGCGCTTCAGGAAATTATTCAGCTCACGCAAGTTGCCGGGCCAAGAATGATTGTGGCAGGCCTGCAGCAAATTCGGTGAGAGCGGTAACGGAGGCCGGGCGTAGCGCTCAGCCATGCGAGTCATCGAGTGTTTGAGAAGGATCGGAATTTCTTCCCGGCGATCACGTAATGGTGGCAGGCTGAGAGTGAATGCGTTAAGCCGATAGTAGAGATCTTCGCGCAGCCGCTTGTTAGCGAGAGCTTCGGGGATGTTGATGTTCGTCGCCGCCAGAATGCGCACGTCGACCTTTATCACGGAGCGGCTGCCGAGCCGCGAGAACTGCTGGTCCTGCAGAACGTGGAGCAGCTTGGCCTGCAGAAGCGGCGGCATCTCGCCGATTTCGTCGAGCAGGATCGTTCCTTTGTTGCAGAGTTCGAACTTGCCAGGCTTGGCGTGGGTGGCTCCGGTGAAAGCGCCGGGCTCGTATCCGAACAGTTCGCTTTCCAGCAGGTCCGCGGGAACAGCGGCGCAATTTACTTTCAGGAATGTGCGATGCGCGCGGGGTGAGAGCTTGTGAATCAGGCGCGCCAGAACTTCTTTGCCGGTTCCGCTTTCACCAAGCAATAGTACTGGGATGTCAACATTGGCCACCAGCGCTGCCTGGGACCGAATCTTACGCATCGCGGGGCTGGCGGCGATGAAGAATACGTCATCCGCGAGTTCCTCGATTTCGCCGCCGAAAGACTGCTTGCCTTGTCCGATGCTGAGGTCGATGACGGCATCCAACTCTGCTTTCTGAAATGGCTTGGTGAGGTAATCCTGCGCACCGAGTTTCATCGCCTGGACGACCTTGCGCGTATCGTTCACGCAAGACAGCATGACAACCTTGGTCGACGGCTTTTTCTGCCGGAGTTGCTCAAGAGTCTGCAGGCCGTCAATGCCGGGCATGAGGACATCGAGCAACACGAGATCGGGCTCAAGTCCCTTCTCGATTTTCTGCAGAGCTTCTTCGCCGGTGGTCGCGGTTTCGACTTTGTAGTTGTCGACTTCCAGCAGCGTTTTGATGTACCGCAGCATGCCGGGTTCGTCGTCCACCAGCAAGATCTTGGCGGTGTGCTTCATCGATGTTTTCCTTTGCTGGCGGCGGCCGCAGCCGGTTTATACGGAATCAGAAACGAAAACTTGCAACCAGCGCCGGGATCGCTCTCGACCCATATTTTACCGCCCATACCTTGCACCAGTCGGCGCGCGATCGCCAGGCCTAATCCCATGCCGTCCTGGTTTTCGTTGCCGGGAAGGCGAAAAAAGTCGTCGAAAACTTCCAGGTGAAACTCTGCCGGAATGCCAGGCCCTGTATCGGACACGCTCACTTTGACCGAGTTCGGATGGCTGACATTCTGACGCCGCCGCTCCGAGGCCGAGGGGACCGACGCCGCACGGCGTTCCCACATGTAAGGCTCGGCGTGTAGCCATACCGTTCCTGCTTGCGACGTGAACTTGAAAGAATTCTCAAGCAGGTTCGATATGATGCGCTCCAGCTTGGGAGCGTCGAAAGGAAAGTGCGGCACTTTATCGTTGGCGAGGAAGTAGAGCGCGATTCCTTTTTGCTGAAATCGATTCGACCAGAGGCGACAGACTCCCGAAAGGCAGTCGTTGATGTTGCCCATGTCGAACTGCATGCGCAAGCCGCCAGTTTCGAGTGCGCTGTAAGTCAGGAAATCTTGAATAAATTGCTGCAGGCGCTTGCCGCTGTCGCGCATATCCTGCAGGACTTCGCGTTGTCGATCACTGAGAGGACCGAGCTTCTCGCTGTGCAGGAGTTCGACATAACCGTTCAGGATAGACAAAGGCGTCTTGAGATCATGCGCTGCTGACGCGAGAGCATTAGCGGTGCGTTGGTGTCGTTCGTGCAACTCTTTGTATTCCTGCAGCAGGTTCTCAGGGGTGGGGACATCTGCGTCGGTTCCAACGGTCGGCGGCGTCGCTTCAGCAGCAATTGCTGCGTCCGAAACACACGTGTTCTTCTGGGCAGAGGTCATGAGAGTTACCACAAGGTTGACACGGGGAGAGGAAAAAACCGCACTCAAACTTGTCAACACGGAGTGTCGGTAAAGGAAGCCTACGGTACACGGTAATCCCTTGTCAACGAAAAATGCGACGGAATTACCCAAGTGTAGCAAAAGCTTGCACTTCCGCGCGATTACTTCCCGAGTGACCGTATCGTAGGGGAGCGAACAAACGACGAATTTAGCGCCCGAAATCGCCCGCTCTCTTAGGGGTTTGGCCGCCATTGTTGGGCTGGGATACCGGTTTTGAGTGGAAGGTTTTGGATCTTCTGGTAGGATTTGGCACCCGAGGTGCAGTTTGGAGCTTGGGGGAGGGGCGCTTATGGAGAGGTCTGCATGAACGGGGCGAGATCCCGAAGTGAGCGGCGGAAGTGGGCCCGGTTGCCGCTGGCGATTCCCGTTTTCGTTCGCAGTCGAGACGGAAAGGGCAAAGAATTTCTCGAGTTCGCGACTTCGTTGAACGTGAGCGCTGGCGGGATGCTGGTTGCGATTCGCCGCACCCTGCCTGCTGTAGCACAGGTTCGGCTGGAGATTCCGAGCGCCCCGGTTGCAGCCATGGCGCTGTTGCCACGAGCTGCTCGGACCTTGAACGCCAGAACACTGCGTACCACCCCCGCGGATGGATACTATCTACTCGGACTGAAGTTTGTACGCCCCCTGCCGCTGTCCGAAAAACCACCGGTTCGCCGAAGGAAGCACCTGTCAAAACTGTGAAAATATTTGCGCATAGGTGACTGAAAAGTGTTACTCTGGCAATCAATTCTTGGTTACCAGGGTGCCCTGTTGCGTTTAGCCGGTAAATTTATACTTTTCAAGTAGATAGTCTCTGTTTCTTAGTTTCCCCGGAGGCTGCCATCTTTGGCTCTCTGGATGCAGGAATGAATACCTCTCCCCCCGATTGGTAATTACCCACCATGACCAGCAACAGCGTCAGTACACTTGTCCAGCCTTTGGGGGAGATGCCGCCCGAACCGATCGTCTTTGGCCGCACTGAGGGCATGAATGCGGTACGCGACCGCCTTAACAAACTCGCGGGCGCGAATGTTCCCGTGCTGATTCAAGGCGAAAGTGGGACAGGCAAAGACATTATTGCGCGCATGATCCACGCGGCGTCGCCGTGGCGAACCGGGCCGTGGGTGAAGGTAAATTGTCCGGCGATTCCCGGAACCCTGCTTGAGAGCGAGTTATTCGGGTACGAAAAAGGAGCATTCACCGGGGCATACGGAGTGAAGCCGGGGCGCGTCGAGATGGCGCACCGCGGCACGCTGTTTCTGGACGAGATCTCTGAACTGGATATGTCGCTCCAGTCGAAGCTGCTGCAGCTTTTGCAGGATGGGCAGTTCTGCAGGATCGGTGCGCAGGAAGACAAGAAAGTCGAAGTACGTGTGGTTTGCGCGACCAATCGCAAGCTTGAACAGGAAATCGAGAACGGCACATTCCGTTCCGATCTGTTCTACCGCATCAATGTGGTGAATCTTCATCTGCCTCCGCTTCGCGAAAGAGCCTCAGACATTCCGCAATTGGCGGACTATTTTCTTGAGTATCACAACCGGAAATACAACTGCCGCGCAAAGCCTCTCTCTGCCGAGATGATGACAACGCTGCGGAAGTATCACTGGCCGGGAAACATCCGGGAACTGGAGAATCTGATCAAGCGGTACGTGATCTTGGGCAACGAGGAAGTGATCTCCGCTGATCTGGCGCCGCGCAACAACGATTTTTTCAATACGGAAATCCCAGTGGATGGGCAGATCTCTCTCAAGAAACTGACCCGCCAGGCGGTGCGCGAATTGGAGCGTAAGGTCATTCTGAAAGTGCTGCAGAATCATCACTGGAATCGCAAGCAAGCGGCGCGGGCTCTAAGCATCAGTTATCGCGCCCTGCTGTACAAGATTCGGGACGCGGGCTTGCCGTCGAACCGTTCGCCGAAGCCATCGCAGGCGCCGCCGGAAAAAGAGATCGCCGCAGACTAGTTCTCTCGGCTTGCAATTCGGCTTCTGCTAATTGGGACACCGGGCGCTGCCAGAATTCGTGAACCTTGGGCGCACGTTGCGCGAGCTCGCGACGGAGAGAGCCTTCTAGCCATTTCCCTTCCTTCGCTCTAATCTCAGCGCCGGACAAAAAAGTTGCACATGGGAAGATTCGTCGCCGGTTGATTTCTGGTGCGCAGAGATTTTCACTCCACCTCGGAACTACTGTCGGATAGGTCCATAAGTGCCATCGTTGCTCTGGGTTAGGAGTCTTCTGTTTGGAATTCGAGGTGCACATCAAGCCTCGCGCCTTTCATATCTCCCTCAAAAGGGTGCAATCCACGGGTCGTTCGACCCAACAGAAGTAACTCCTAGGAGAAGGCAAATGAAGAAACTAGTTCTGCTTGCTGTCCTGGCACTGGCCCTGCCTACGGCAGTTTTTGCGGGCAGCAGCATCGACTACAGCAACAGTGGCGGCACTCTATCGGGTTCGAACAGCGGACTCTCGCTGAGCGGGTCGGTGTTGTTTGCCGTCAACGGAAATGGGGGGTTCATCACAGGTTCTAACCTGGGTAGCGTGAGCTTTGAAACAGGAGCCTTGTTGAGCGGTTCGCTGCAAATCGGCGGCACGTTCGCTTCGGGCGGATGGTTCACCATTACCGGCAACGGCAGCAATGGAGTTCCCAATGGAACGCTGTTCACGGGAACGTTTTCTGGTCCTGTGACCTGGACTATGACGACTCTCCCCAATGGGACTCACAACTACACGTTAACTGGAGCCCTAACGGGAACTGGGTCAGGTTACTCGGCTGTCGGTGTGACTGTTCAGTTGACCGTCAACACCGGCAAGGGCTTCTTTAACGGCTGCACCAAGATCTCCAGTGGCGACACGAACGTGAACGTGGTCGTTCCGGAGCCAGGTTCTCTGAGCCTGCTCGGAACTGGGCTGCTTGCTATGGGGGGAATGATTCGGCGCAAGCTGAAAGCGTAGGAATACGTTACACGCAAATAACCCCGCCGCAAGGCGGGGTTATTTATTGAGTGGCGATATTGTGACGGCGTTCTTCGCTTAACTGCGCAGCTCCGACAATGCTCTGCGGGCATCGGCATTATCGGGTTTAAGCTTCACGGCTTTCTCTAACTGCTGCCGCGCCAGCGATGGCTGATTGGCTTTCTGGTAGGCGAGCCCCAAATGGTAGTGCAAAACGGAGTCGTCGGGAGCGCCCGCTCGCTCGTTCAGGCGTAGCGCTTCCTGGAACTGACTGATCGCCGACTGATAAATTCCCTTATGGTAATAGGCCCAACCCAGCGTGTCAGCAGCATTGGGCGAATTCGGCATGCCGCGGCGGGCGGTCTGCGCCATACCCATGGCGACGTCTACGTTGCCACCCTGCTGCAGAAGCACGTAGGCGAGATTGTTGGAAGCCAGAGGATGATCCGGTGAGACGCTGAGAGCCTGCTGGTACATAGCCTTCGCCTGATCCCAGTTTTGTTTGGTTTCGTAGAGTTCGCCGGCCAGAATGTAAAAGCTTACGGCGTGTGGATTGTCCTTGGCTGCTTGCAGGTACGTCGCGAGTCCCTGGTCAACCGATCCCTCCTGGATTTGCACTTTGCCGAGTTTCTCGAGAGCATCGACGTTGTTTTTATTGAGAGCGATTGCCTTCCGCAGCGCAGCTTCAGCTCCTGCATAGTCCTTCTTGCCGTCGAAAAGCGCGGTTCCGAGCAGATCGTAGAAGTTGCTGGTGTTGGGGGATTTGGCGATCTGTGTGTTGGCTGCTGCGATGGCCTTGTCGTACTGCTTCTGCGCGACATACGTATTCATCAATCCACTCAAGGAATCGGGAGACGATGGATCCTTGTCCAAGGCTTGTTGATAGAACTTTTCAGCTTCGGGGAAATGCTTCTGGGAGAGTTGTATGTTTCCGAGTTGGAAGTAGGGAGCGAAGCTTTCGGGCGCCCTGTTCTCCGCCTCCCCTGCGTCCTTTTCGGCAGCAGCATATTTTTGACGCGCGAGTTCAGCCAAGCTTCGAATCAGGAAACCATCCGGCGAGTATGGTTGCGCCTGAATAATCTGTTCCGCCGTTTGCGTAACGGCATCAACCTCGCCACGGCTGATCTCAAGGCCGGCGATCAGGCGGTGGGCCTCGGTCATGTCCGGCTTGATACGCACGGCTTCGCGCCATTCCGATTCGGCTCGATGCAAGTCCCGCTGCTGTGCATAGGCTAAGCCCAATTGATAGTGAGCAACGGCGCTATTGGAGTCATTCTTCAATGCGGACTGAAGAGATTCGACCGCTCCCGCGGCATCGTTCTGCCGAAGTTGGATCTCACCCTTGTAGACCAGCGTGTCCACATCATGTGGTGTCGATTTCAGAATTTCATTGTTCAGCTTTGCGGCTTCATCGATCCGGTTCTTGAGAATGAGAATCTGAATGTAGTTCTTTTTGGCGAGAGTGTCCTTCGGATGGTCATTGTACAAGGATCCATACTCGACCACTGCTTTGTCCAGATCACCGATTGCGAAGTAATAATCGCCCAGCATGCGATAGGCTTCAGGATTATCCGGAAGATCCTTCTTGGTCTGGCGAAGGAAGGATTCCGCTTCGTCTCTCTTGCCTTCCTGCATCAACAGACGAACAAAGGCGGCACGAGGCGACGAATCCTTGGGATTGATGTCGATGGCGTGCTTGAACTGCTGTTCGGCCTCGGGCATTCGATTGTGAGACTGGTAAAAACCGCCGAGAGCCAGTTGAGCGTTCATCGCCTTGGGATCGGCCTGGACAGCTCTCTTGAAATTCGCTTCAGCCTGATCGGGCATGTTCGAGCGAAGCTGCAACAAAGCGAGCAGAAGATAAGACTCCGAACGGCTGGGATCAAGGGTGATGGTTCGTTGTACTTCCTGCATGGCTGCCGTTAAGTTGTTCTGAGCAGCGTAGTAATTGGCCCACGCCTCGTGGGTTTCGGGATTGTTCGGCTGTTTCTCGAGCAGCAAATCGAGGTGGGTTTTGGCTTGCTTGAACGCATCCGAGGAAATGGAGCCATCTGGATTGTGCACAGTCACGAGCATGTTGGCCATGTCTGTGTGGGCGCGATAGTTTTCGGGAGTGAGTTCTACGGTTCGACTGAGTTCCTGGTAGGCGCGATTGCTGTCACCGAGTTTCAGGTACGACTGGCTGAGTTTGTAGTGCGCCTCAGCGAATCGTGAATCGATCTGCGCGGCGTTGGCGTATTGGATCGCGGCCTCGCGGTATTTGCCCTCAGCGAAGTATTTTTCCCCACTATCAAAGAACTTCTGCTTGCGAACATTCGGGTCGCGTGAGCACCCGGTTAACAGAGCAAGCAAAAATGAACTCAGGATTAGCAGGCGCACAGTGCTGGAGCGACTCATGTTGTTTCTCCGATGAGGGATACTGGGCAATGACGAAACATCTGGTTTCGGTGATATATCGATCTTACTGTAGAGGAACCGGACGGAGGAATTACCGGAGTCACTGGCGGTTGACCAAATCGCGACATCAGGCCTTCTCAACGCGGAATGTAGTTGTCCAATTGAGGGAGAATGCGATCGGCGAACGGGAGCAGTCGCTGCATGGCAGCGTCCGCACTCTCGCCCGGCGAAATGGCGGTCTTCAGCCTTACCAGAGAGCCGTCACTGCGATTCATCCGGATTGAGTCTGCGACCAGGAAATACTTGGCCCAATATTCACTGGCCACGCCGCGATCATGTGCCCAGTACCAATACAAAACAAGCTGTCGGGAATCGCCCTTCGCGATTACATAACGATTCACCGGAAAGGGTGCGTGGTTGGGAACAGACAGCATCATATGGGCGGACTGCACTGGCGCCCAGCCGGCTCCCGGTAAGCAGTTCTTGGGAGAATGTATCGTGTCCCCAGCGCGCTGGCTCGGAAAGTAGGCGATAAAGAGATCTACCGGCGGCCGCGGGGTTTGTTCGTCGCGGTAAACCCGCAAGAGAAAGTCCCCCGGACCCAACACCTGAAGGGTATCGTCATCAATGGCCACATCGGTTCCCTCCCAGCTTCCCAGTTGCTGCGGAAAGGACTGCAGCTTCTGGCGAAGAGGGAATACCTCGCCGCGCGTTCGAGCTTGCAGAAAGATCGCGGTGACGGTCAGCAGAAGAGCGACAGGGAGAAAACGCGCGATGGATCGGCTCATTCCTTTGCTCCGGCCTTCTCCAAAATCATACTCATCAAGTTATGCAGGGCGTAAAGCATCACCAGGGAAATCACGAAGATAATCCATCCCCAGGAGGCGTGGAAATAACCCTCCGCCTTCTCCGGGTCCCAATATTGGACGAGCAATCCGGTTCCGATGATGCGCACGCTATTTGCTACTACAGCAATGGGGACCGAGGCGAAAGCCAGCACCCACCGCACCCAAAGCCGTTTCTCCATTAGATAGCCGTAGATGATCGCGAGGGCAACTAGCGACATCAGCGACCGGATGCCGCTGCAGGCTTCAGCCACTTCCAAAGCCATGGCTGGGAGATTAATGACGTTTCCTTCCCGCAAAACCGGCACTCCCAGCAGTGGCAATACCAGGCCGGAGACTCGCGAAGCCAGCAACTGTAACGGAAAAGTGATCTGATTGAAGATGATCGTCGGAATCGGGATCATCAGGATCAGGAACGCCCAGGGAAACAGCAGGGCCCGGAAGTACGTCCATCCGCAAAACAGCACGATAAGGCCAGCCAGGAGAATGAGCAGCGAGGAGCGGGAAAGGAATAACTCCGCTCCCAGCTGTCCCACAACGAGAGTGCACATCGCCAGCGCCGAGATCGGCAACCCGGACCAGGACGGACGGAGAGGAAGCTGGGCGAGGTTTTGCCGCTCTTGCCAGATAATAAGGGCGGAAAAGAGCGGCACGAAAAACCCATGTGAGAAATTGGGGTCATGCCACCACTGCCCAACCAGGTGAAACAGGATTGACCGGTAGAGCCAAAGAATGATTCCAGACAGGATTATGAGCTGCCAGAGGGGCACCACGGGTGAAGCGCCAACCTCCCGGCGCACACTCGAAGTGTCGGATTGCAGGACGGTGCTCACGATCCAGGAAATGTCAATAGTCGGGGATAGCTCAGGATAAGCCAGTAGGGTAGGTTTGCGCAACGAAACCCTGCAATGTCACACGTTCAAGAACCGAGCCTAACGAAGGTGTGGCCAATAGGATTGAGTAGTGAAGAGTGGTGCCGCGGACGCCAATTCTGGGGTTGTGGGGAAGAACATCGGCAGGTGATTTATGGCCAGAATTGCCCTTGGTTCCGATGACAAGGCCGGAGACGTGAGATACTAAGTCCAGCCGAAAAACCTCAGTTTCCGTCTGGGCGAATCTGAGCAAAATCGCGATGGTTCTCCCCCGCTTTGGTAACAGATCCCTTGGTTACAGCGGTAACGACACGGAAACCCCGAAGAACTTTATTCTGCAAGTGCCGCGAGGACATCTGGGGATTGAATATCCTCTGCATGGGATCCGAGGCTGGTGCAAGTGAGAAAAGTTTTTCCCACAGTTGCTACGGCGCGTATAGGCGTGAGGGCAGTCTAAGATCTGAAGTATCCCCCTTTGAAAGATGCGTTTTGTAGTGTAAGTTATTGAAAAACAAGCATGACAGAAAATTCTTGTCCTCTGGGGGATGGCAGCTTGGAGGTTCGGCGAGTGTCTTGCTCTTGTTCTGTCCACGGGCTGACTGGGGTTCGACCTTGGTGAAACCACAGGAAGGGGAAAAATGGGCAAATCATCCCTGGGTTGGGGCGATCGGCCGATTCCCGTCAACTGCGAAATGGCCATTGACGTTGTGACAAAATTCGTGGAAGGTGCCAGCGCGAGCATGCGCCCGGTTGAAGCGGTTATCCGGGAACTCGCGCAAAGCGACGTGCCGGTATTGCTGCTGGCCGAGCGCGGTGCGGGCAAACACGCTACTGCGCAGCGCATTCATGACCTTTCTCGACGAAGTGCGCAACCCTTCCGGAGACTTCTGTGTTCCACCCTCAAGCCTGAGGATCTCGAGAAGTCTTCAGGCCAAAATCATGAGTCCGCGGGCACGATTTTCTTGGAGGAATTGGGGGATCTGAACGCGGATTGCCAGGCGTACGTGCAGACCGTTCTCTCGCAGCGGGTTGGCAATCACAGCGAGAGCGTCAAGGCGAGATTCATCTGCGGCAGCGCTCGGGATCTGGAACTCGAAGTCAAAGCGCGCCGCTTGCGTGAGGACCTGTATTACCGCATTAGCGGAGTGTGCCTGCGTCTGCCGCCTTTGCGTCAGCGCAAGGAAGACATTCCGATTCTGACTGAGGAGTTTCTCGCCAAATATGCCCAGGAATTCCGCCGTCCGATTCCGGCCTTGAGTAAAGAAACCCGGCGCCTTTTCCAGGATTATTCATGGCCGGGAAACCTGCACGAACTGGAAGCGGCGGCGCGAATCCTGGTAGCGCTAGGTGACGAACAGTTGGCCATGGGCGGACTGCGGGCTCTGCTGCAGAAGGCCCCGTCGGCGCGCAACGGTCGAAGGACGTCGTTGAAAGCTGCCGCTAAGGCGGCCTCTCATGAGGCGGAGAAGGAACTCATTCTCAGAGTCTTGACGCGCACGAGATGGAATCGGCGGCGAGCGGCAGAGGAACTCCAGATCAGTTACAAGGCGCTGCTCTACAAGCTGAAACAAATTGGATTTGAGGGTTATGGAGCGTCGTAAGTGCATGGAGAGTCTAATGAAGAAAGTGATCCATCTGGCAGTGTTGCTGTGGATGGGTTTGTCCGCGAACGCGATGCTGTCGCAAACGCAGCAGGCTGCGACCACTGCATCGAAGTCTGAAAACTCTAGCGGCGCCAAATCCAGCGACGAAGTGCAGGCGTCCAACGTAGCGCCGGATTATGTGATCGGAGCCGACGACACTCTGCATATCTCTGTATGGAAAGAGCCCGATCTCACGGAGACGCTGCCGGTTCGTCCTGACGGCAAGATCTCCATGCCGCTGCTCAACGACATTACGGCCGCAGGATTAACGCCGTTGCAATTGCGGGACACGATCACCGACCGGCTGAAGAAGTACATCGCCGATCCTCGCGTCACCGTGGTGGTGACCGGAATGAATAGCCGGAGGATCTTTGTCACAGGAGAGGTTACACACACCGGCCCCATGACGTTATTGCCGCACATGACCATGCTGCAGGCGTTGGCTCAGGCTGGCTTTACGCAGTTCGCCAATCCTAAGGCGATTTATCTGCTTCGCACCGAGAGCGGTAAGCAGAAGAAATTGCCCTTTAACTACAAGGAAGTCGTGAAGGGAAATCATCCGGAGCAGAACATCGAGTTGAGGCCGGGTGACACGATTGTGGTGCCTTAAGGAATTGCGAATGAACAGACGCCAAATTGTAGGAATCTTAGGCATGATGGTGTTCGCGCTTGGGATGGCTTGGGCGCAGGACAATCAGACTCCGCCGTCTGACTCGCAGGCGCCGCAGCAACCGGTCCCGGCTTACGGGCAGGAGAATGCTCCGGCACCGATCAATGAGAATCCGCCTCTTTCGGGGATGGATTTGCCGTCTTTGCAGGAGCATGCAGCTCCGTTAAGTTATCTACAGCCGGGAGCAACTTTCAGTGAGTCTGCAAGTACCAATATCGGGAATACATTGGGCGGAAGTACGTTTGGTTCAATCAGTCGTGGCCTCGGAACGCTGGTACTGAGAAGGTTGTGGAGCCACTATGATCTGGCGCTCGATTACATGGGCGGCGTCGGTTACTACAATAAGGGTGGGGTTGGTCTGAGGCAGTTGCAGGATCTGGGTCTGGAACAGAAGATTCACTGGAAGCGCGGACAACTCTCTGTTCGCGACAGTTTCAGCTATCTTCCCGAAGGTAATTTCGGAGCTGCCTACGGGTCACTTGGTTCGGTAGGTATTGGCGGATTGAGCAGTTCGGGTTTCAGTTCTTTTCAGGGTGGAGGTGGATTAGGAGCTTTCGGGCTGACACCGCGAATTCTGAACGTGAGTCTGGCGGAAGTGTCTGAAAACCTAAATCCGAAGTCGGCAGTAACGGCCACTGCAGGATACGCGTTCACGCACTTCTATGGAAACGACTTGAATGGCACATCTTTCATAGGAAGTTCGCAAGTCTCCGCCCAGGGCGGGTACAACAGGATCCTGACTCCACATACTCAAATCGCTGTTGCCTACGGATATCAGGGGTTCGATTTCAGCGTAACTGGTGCGGCGTTTCACACGCACGTCGTGCAGGGGATGTATGGACACCGTATCTCCGGCAGGCTGGACTTGCTGCTGGGGGCCGGTCCTCAGTTGGTGCTGACCGACACGCAAAGCCAAGTTTGCAGCGATCCCACCATTCCGCCTCAGTATTGTGTGGCATTCGGTGACACACTCATGCCGATAACGAGTCGGAACCGACGGGTTGGTGTCGCCGCCCAGGCACGCCTGCGCTATCGCCTTTCGAAGAATAACTTGGACTTGCGATACGAGAGGTTCGCGACAAGCGGCGGCGGGGTGTTTGCGGGGGCACAGACCGACCTGGTTCGCTTTGATGTCGAGCATCCCCTATCGCGCGTCTGGACCCTTATGACAAATTTGGGATATTCACACAATATTCGCCTGCAACCACTAACACAGCAGCAGATACAGGGGTGTACCAGTTTTCAGAACCCGCAGAACGCATGCCCCGCTAATGACGCGACGACTTACAACTCCGGTTTCGCGGGTGCCGCACTGCACCGCTATTTCAGTCGCCAATGGCACGGCTTCGTGAGTTACCAGTTCAATGAGTTGGCGTTTGACCATTCTTTCTGTGTGAGCGGCGTCCCCTGCAATCGAATCTCGAACCGACAGGTAGTGACGCTGGGATTGGATTGGACGCCCCGGCCAATCCGTATCGACTGATTCCAGGCCGTACCAGCGGGCCAGGTGTGGCGCGAGGGCGGCCAGATTGGACTTAAGGAAATGATTACAAATCGTGAATTAACCATGCAGGACTACACGGCGATGTTACGCCGCCGCGCTATGGTCATCCTGATTCCTGCGCTGCTGGCGCCCTTGGCAGGGTTTCTGATTTCATACGCCTTCCCGGCCAAGTACACCTCGCAGTCCGTGGTCCTGATCGAGGGACAGAAGGTTCCTGAATCGATGGTGCAGCCGGTTGTCTCCTCGGATTTAACCGCTAGGGTGTCGACTCTGCAGCAACAGGTTCTGGCCGAAAGCAAATTGCGGCCCTTGGTACAGCGGGTTTTCCCAGGGAAGAATCCCGCCGAAGTCGGGGCGATGATCGACACGATACGGGCGAACATGTCCGTCGAACAGGTGCCATCCGACTTGCTGGCCATCGGCACTTCGAGTAAAGGAAGGAAGCCGAACGCCAGTCCCTTCCCGGGTTTTTATGTGAAATACACCGCTCCCAACGCACGTGAGGCCCAACTCATCTGTAATGAACTCACCACGTTGTTGGTGGATGAAAACTCAAAACAGATCGCCGATGCGGCCGCCGGCACATCCGAAGTGCTGAATCGCGGTATCGAAGACGCCAAGAACAACCTCGACGGCATGGACGCGAAGCTGGCGGAGTTCAAGAAGCAGTACGTAGGGCAGCTCCCCGGGGACGAAGAGAGCAACCTGAAGATCCTAACCGGGTTAAACTCGCAACTCGAGTCGAATACCCAAACGTTGAATCGAGCGCAGCAGGACAAGGCATATACCGATTCGATGCTCGCTCAGCAGTTCGCAGCGTGGAAGAGTTCGCAGAATTCCACCAACCCTGAGACCCTGCAGAAGCTGCTCTCCGATCTCCACTCACAGCTACTCCAACTCAACTCGAAGTACACCGACGATCATCCCGATGTAATGAAAACCAAGGCCGACATCGACGGTGTGAAAAAGAAGTTGGCCGATGTCAATAAAGAGTCAGCGGACAGTACGCAGGACAGCAACGAGAAAGGATCGGCGACCGAACCGGCCGACATCCGTCAGTTGCGGTTGCAGCTTCACCAGTACGGAGAACTCATCAGCGCCGCGACCCGTGACCAGAAGCGCTTGCAACAGGAGATCTCGCTCTATCAAGGTCGGATTTCCTTGAGTCCCGCGGTGGAAGAACAATACAAGCAGCTGACTCGCGATTATGACAACGCCCAGAAGACCTACGAAGACCTGCTTGGGAAAAAGAGCTCTGCCGATCTGACGGTGAAGATGAACAACCAGGCCGTAGGTGAGCGGATGTTTCCACTCAACCCCGCCGACCTTCCCGATAGCCCAAGCTTTCCTAACCGGCTGTTCTTCGCGCTGGGCGGACTGGGGGCCGGGCTTGCGGTTGGGATGGGAATCTCTCTCCTGCTCGAATTGAAGGACAACTCGATCCGTAACGAGCGCGATGCCGAAGCCGTTCTGGAACTGCCCACTCTGATTGCCGTGCCTTGGGTGGGCGTTGCGGCTGCGGATACAAACGGTAAGTTCAAGTTTTGGCAGCGCAAGAAAACGGTAGATGGGAGTGCGGTGTGAGAGCGTAAGCATCAGCGCCTCCGGGAAATATCATGTACAAAGAGTTTTACGGACTACGAGCGAACCCGTTCAACGTTAATCCCGACCCGCGTTATCTGTTTCTAACGCGGCACACGGAGGAAGCGTTGGCCTGCCTGACGTACGGCATACAAAGCCGCAAAGGCTTCGTGCTGTTGACTGGCGAAGTGGGAACAGGGAAGACCACTCTGATCAATAAGCTTCTTGAGTGGTTACGACTTCAACAGGTGGCAACGGCGTTCATCTTCAATTCACGGCTGAACGTGCCTCAGTTCCTCGATTACATGATGGCCGATTTCGGAATTCCGTGCGATTCCCGGGCCAAAAGCCAGGTCCTGCTGCGGCTCTATAACTGGCTGCTCGACCGTTATCGGGCAGGAGAGACGGCGGTACTCATCGTGGATGAGGCGCAAAACCTCTCCGATGAAGTGTTGGAAGAGATTCGCATGCTCACGAACCTGGAGACATTTACCGAGAAACTGCTCCAGATTGTGCTCGTGGGCCAGCCTGAGCTGGAGCAAAAATTGAAGCAGCCGCAACTCCGGCAGCTTCGACAGCGTCTAACGCTCCGCGCAAAGACCCATCCTTTGACTCTCGACGAGACCAAAGCTTATGTCCAGCAGAGATTGCGGATCGCGGGCTCAAACGGGCAACAGATTTTTACTCCGGAGTCTTTGCTATCGATCCACCGCTACTCGACCGGCATTCCTCGCGTCATCAACCTGCTTTGCGAGCATTGCCTGGTCAGTGCGTTCGTGGATCAGCAAAAGTTGATCGAGCCCGGGGTGGTAGATGCGGTGGCGCGCGATTTCGATCTGGGCGACAACACTTCGTCGGGTGCAATGACGATGCCACCGCCCAGCAGCAATGGAAACAAGTTCGACTTAGTGGATGCGTTGCGTTCTCTGGCTACTCTGGCCGACCGGTTACGCCAGGAAGAAAAAGAGACCTCCCCAGTGAAAGGAAACTATGAGCCGAATTCATGAAGCGCTGAAGAAAGCAGAACAAGAGCGGGCCAGTACCCAAGGGGAGCGAGTTCCGTCCAGTTACGCGACAACTCCGGTGGCCGACGTCCCTGGTTATGACGACATCGAGGTAAATCGGGTTCCTCCCAGTTTAGGGATGCCGGAGCTTGGAGGCCCCTCTAGCCTGGAAATGCTGCTGGGCCGCTGTCCGCAGCCCGGTTGGAATCCGGATCTCCAAACTATGCTGTTCATGAACGGCAACGACAGCGCGAAGGGAACCGAGGAGTACCGCACCCTGAGGTCGCGGTTGTACCACATACGGGAGAAGATGCCGCTCAAGAAACTGCTGGTGACCAGCGCTCTTCCCAAGGAAGGCAAATCGTTCACTTCGGCAAATCTCGCGCAAGTGATGGTCCGGCAGCATGGCCGCCGGGCATTGCTGATTGATGCCGATTTGCGCGGACCGCGCTTGCACCAGATGCTGGGCGCGCCTAAGGGTCCCGGCCTTGCAGAGTACCTATTGGGAAAGGCCGATGAAGCTTCGGTGATTCAACGCGGGCCCATGGAGGGACTGTTCTTCATGGCGAGCGGTGAGTCTATTGAGGATCCCGCGGAGATGGTTGCGAGCAGCAGGCTGAAAGTGCTCTTGCAGCGTATCGAACCGGTGTTTGACTGGATCATCATTGATTCGCCCCCGGCAATCCCGGTTTCTGATGCCAGCGTCCTGGCCAAAGCCTGTGACGGTGTGCTGATGGTCGTACGTTCCAACTCGACACCTTCCGACGTAGCGCGCAAAGCCCGCATGGAATTCCCCGACCAGATGCTGGTAGGCGTTGTGCTGAACGGGACCGACCGTGACGAAGCTGAATACGCCCGCTACTACTACGAGTCATACGAGAAAAAACCGGCTCTTCCGAGTGTATTACCCGCTTCGCGCTCTTGTGCTGCTGGCGGTAGAGGCCCTGATTGTCTGGTTGTCGTTTGTCGTGGCGACCACCCTTCAGAACCAGGAGAACTGGTGGCTTCTGCTGAACGTGGAGGGTGGGTACGTCAAGATTCTGGGCGTGACAGCAATCGTGCTCTTGATTTCGCACTGGCTCGACCTGTATGACACGTCGATGCTGGGGGCCAAATGGGACCAACTCTTCCGCATTTTACTGGTATTGGGCTTTGTCGCCCTCGGTCTCTCCGCCGTCGGAGTCTTGTTTCCCCAGTTCCTTCCGGGCAATGGATCGCTGCGGACCGGAATCATCATCCTGATGTTCACCCTCTTCTTATGGCGTTTCGCGTACTCGTGGATCGTACATCAGCCCTATTTCCGCCAGAGAGTGTACGTACTGGGAACGGGAGCACGCGCGCAGCGACTGCTGAACGGTTTGCGGCAACAAAGCGGACAGGGGATCGAAGTCGTAGGCTGGACGGGGAATGTTGAAGGAGAACTCACGCGAGAGTCCGTAGCGATGCACTTGACTTTGCTTGCCCAGGAAGGAGGTGTGCATCGCGTAATTGTAGCCATGCCCGATCGTCGCGGCACACTTCCAGTGGAAGAATTGCTGGATCTTCGCTTGAAGGGTGTGAAGGTGGAGGAAGCCACATCGTGGCTGGAGAAGATTACCGGAAAAATCGAGGTCGACCAGCTGTATCCGAGCTGGCTGATCTTCGCCGAAGGGTTTCGCTTTAGCACCTTCAACCGCCTGATTCGCCGAGCCCTCAACTTCACCGCTGCGCTGGTTGGCCTCGTCTTTGCATTACCAGTTCTCCCGTTGGTCGCTCTCGCCGTGAAGTTGAGCTCTCCAGGCCCAATTCTCTACCACCAGAAACGCGTCGGGCGCGGAGGAGTCGTCTTCTATTGCTATAAATTCCGCACGATGCGCGAGGATGCCGAGGCTGATACCGGCGCTACGTGGGCCACTGATAACGATCCGCGGATTACAAAGGTGGGCAAATTCCTGCGATCGTCGCGCCTGGATGAGATTCCACAGTTGTGGTGCGTGCTGAAGGGAGATATGCACTTCGTGGGGCCTCGTCCCGAGCGGCCGGAATTTGTGGAGTCACTCAGCAGGGACATTCCGTACTACGGCGTGCGGCACACGGTGCGACCCGGGATTACCGGCTGGGCTCAGGTTCAATACAAATATGGCAACACCGTGGAGGATGCCCGCGAAAAGCTGCAGTACGACCTTTTCTACATCAAGAATGCCTCCGTGGGCTTGGACTTCTGGATTGTCTTTCAAACGATCAAAATCGTTCTGCTGGGGCGGGGCGCGAAATGATACTTCGAATCATGGACGCGTGCGAGAGTCGAATCGGAGCGGAACCGGATCACCAGATCAGCAGCGTGCCTTTCGTAGCGCGAAGAACGGCAGAAGTTATATGAGGTATTTGTTCTGGCTGGCAGCTGCTCTCATTGCCTATACGTACTTGGGATATGCCTGCTGGCTGCGCGTACGGATGCTTTGGCGTTCAAGGCCAATTCAGCGCGGATTGGCCACACCCTTGGTGTCGATTGCCATGGTTGTGCGCAATGAGGAGCAGGTTCTGGAGACCAAGCTGCGGAATTTGATGGAACTCGACTACCCTGCGGATCGATGCCAGATCGTCGTGGTCTCGGACGGGTCAACCGATCAAACGGAGAGCATCCTCCGGGCCTACGGGAGCGATGCGCGAATCCATATCGTGTTGAACCAGTTAGCGCAAGGCAAAGCGGGTGGGTTGAACGATGCGATCGATGTGGCCCAGGGAGAAATTGTGGTGTTCACGGACGCGCGCCAGATCATTGAACCGCAGGCTGTGCGTCTGTTGGCGGAAAATTTTGCCGATCCTGCAGTGGGGTGTGTGAGCGGGGAACTGATGCTGGGCGATGCTGGTCAAACAGAGAGCACGCAGGGATTGAGTCTTTACTGGCGTATCGAGAAGGTGGTTCGGAAACTGGAGGCTGCGTCAGGCTCGGTCGTCGGAGCAACCGGGGCTCTCTACGCAGTTCGGCGAGAACTGCTGACACGAGTTCCGCCGGGAACTATTTTGGACGATGTCTATCTTCCGATGCAGGTTGTGCGCCAGGGCAAGCGGGTGGTTTTAGACGAACGAGCGAGGGCCTGGGACCATCCAGACCTGGGGACCGAACGGGAGTTCTCGCGCAAAGTCCGCACTCTGAGCGGCAACTATCAGTTACTGCAACTGGCGCCCTGGTTGTTGAGTGGCACCAACCCGATCCGATTTGAATTTGTGAGTCACAAGCTATTGCGACTCGCTGTTCCGTTCGCGTTGGTGGTTTTGCTTGCGGCGTCGTTTGCGATCCGTGCTCCGTTTTACCGCGTAGCTCTTATTCTGCAACTCGTTTTCTATTCACTAAGCGTGCTGGCAATCGGACGGTGGATAAAAGGAGGAATCCTGGCGCGTGTGGCCGATGCGGCCGGCACTTTCGTGCTGTTGAATGGTGCTGCAGTTGTGGCCCTGGCGAACTTTGTGGGCGGGAGACGAGCGGCATGGACCCGGTAAGCAGCAAGTTCGAGACCGGCAAGAAGGTGATTTGCAAGAGCGCAAATTCATGAACACTCAGAGTCAATGGGCGAAGGATAAAGACGGATCCACCGGTTGGATGGCGGCGCGAACTCAAGCTGTCGCAAAACTGGGACGCCGCCCGTTTGTCTATGGCGCGCTTGTCACATTTTCGGTTCTCTACTACTACCGGCCCGAGGATTTCGTTCCCGGACTGAGTTACATTCCGATGGCGCGGATCGCCGGGGTAATCGGAGCCGTGGCGCTCGCCTTCGGAATGATGAGTGGCGGGAGGGCAAAGGTGCCACAGGTAGTGAAGATACTGTGGTTGCTGCTCTTGCAAATGGCATTGTGCGTGCCGTTAGCGCTATGGCCAGGCGGGGCATTTTCGAGGGTGTTTGACAATTATGCCAAAGGCGTCATCGTGGCCATGCTGATCAGCATGGCTGTCGTCACGACGTGGGAACTCCGAAAACTGCTCTGGATTCAAGTGAGTGCGGTGGCGCTGGTAACCGTGGCTTCCATCCTGCTTGATCATTTCAGAGATGGCCGGCTACAGGGAATCCAGAAAAGCATTCTTCAGAACCCTAACGACCTGGCGATCAACATCGCCATCAGCTTTCCGATAGGGTTGGCGTTCATGTTGCATGCGCGGGGTTTCAGGAAAGTGCTCTGGGGAATTGCGTTGGTGTTTATGGCGCTCGGCGTAGTTCTGACCTATTCGCGAAGCGGGTTACTGGCGCTTATTCTCAGTCTTGCAATTTGTGTGTGGGAATATGGAATCAAGGGAAAGCGGCGTTCCATTGTGGTGGTCACAGTCGTGGCGTTGGTTATCGGCCTAGGCGCAGCGTTGTCGACCGCGCACTACCGGGCGCGCGTCGAGAGTATTTTCCTCGGGAATATTGAAGGGTCAGGGGACAAGGGCTCCCTGGACGCGAGGAAGGCTCTGTTGAAAAAGAGCATTCTGATTGCGGTGAAACATCCTTTGGTTGGCGTGGGTCCGGGCTGCTTCCTGCTAGTGGACCAAGGATGGGTCGTGGCCCACAATAGTTATACAGAACTCGCCGCCGAAGCCGGTTTCCCCGCTCTTTTCCTTTTCCTGTGGGCAGTCGGAGCATCGTTGAAGAACATTGCGCAAGCGCGAAAGTCGACACACTATAAGGAAGATTCGGAGTTTAGACTCTTCACGCAAGCCTTGTGGGCGGGCATCCTGGCATATCTCGCGGGAGCATGTTTCGCTTCCACAGAATACACCTTGTATCCGTATTTCATGATGGCCTATACCTGCGCGATGGTGCGGATCAGCAACCAGCCGCTTACGGACCCGGTGCAGGGTGGTGAACAACGACGCCTCAATCGAGCAATTTATGATCGAATCCCTCAACCACAACTCATTTCAGGTCGCTGACGAAGTGTTGGCAGTACTCCTTTGTCTCTCGTGTCGGGGGCGATTGGACCAACGGGATGGCGAGTTGGTGTGTGCCGAATGCGGCCGCAAGTATCCCTGCGTCAACGGCGTCATTCGTTTTGTGGAGGCGCAACGGTACGCTGGCAGCTTTGGTTTTCAATGGCACGTGCACGCCCGAACGCAATTGGACACGAAGGAGAGCGATCGTTCTGAGCGAGCTTTCCGGAGGCGCACCGGCTTCCGTCCGGACGACCTCGCGGGAAAACTCGTGCTCGACGTGGGATGCGGTATGGGTCGTTTTGCAGACGTCGCCACGCGCTGGGGAGCACACGTGGTAGGTGTAGACCTAAGCCTGGCTGCTGAGGTCGCGGCTCGCAATCTGGCAGATCGGAATGCGACGATATTTCAGGCAGATGTTTTCCAGCTTCCGTTTGCTCCGGAGAGTTTTGATTTTATGATGCTGCCGGGGCTGCTGAAGCCGGGTGGCCGAATCGCGATCTGGCTCTACAGCGGATACAACAACTGGTACAAAATGAGCGACCTATATCGCAAGGTGACGAGGCGGATGCCGCCGAAGTTGTTGCACAAGCTGTGCTGGGGTGTGGTGCCGCTCCATGGTATTCATCAGGTGCTGAAGAAAATTCCGCTGGTAGGCCGCCCAGCGAGCGGCGCGCTGGCGTACATGATCCCGATGGCCCATCACCCGGATCGCGCCTGGCGCATTCTTGACACATTTGATTGGTACTCTCCGTGGTACCAGTCGAAGCACACCTACGAGGAAGTATTTCGCTGGTTTGAGAGTTGCGGGCTCGAGGATCTGCGAGTGATCGAACAGCCCATTGCGGTGCAGGGGAGAAGGCCACTCTACCCAGAAGTAGGCAGGTTACAGGATGAAAAGGAGATCGGCCAGTGTGTGGAATAGCGGGCATCGTCGGCAAGCGTGGCGCCGTCATCGAAGCCGCCGACGTGCAGCGGATGTGTCGGACGATCGTCCATCGCGGCCCCGACGATGAAGGAGTCTACGCGCAAGGCCCCGTAGGGCTCGGGATGCGCCGGCTCAGCATCATTGATCTGGCCGGCGGGAAGCAGCCTATCCACAACGAAGACCGGACCATCTGGGTGGTCTTCAATGGGGAGATCTACAACTTTCCGGAATTGCGCCGCGAATTAGAGGGGCGAGGTCACCAGTTCTATACCCACAGCGATACCGAGGTGATCGTCCATCTCTACGAAGAGATGGGTGCGGATTGCGTGAAGAAGCTTCGCGGCATGTTCGCGATCGCGCTGTATGACACCAAACGAGACGTCCTGCTCCTGGCTCGTGACCGATTGGGCAAGAAGCCGTTGCACTACGCTCTCTATCAGGACCGGTTGCTCTTTGGTTCTGAGATCAAGACGATCCTGGCGGTGCATCCGGAATTGGCGGAGATCGATTCCGAAGGCTTGCTGCAATACTTCTATTTTGGTTACATCCCTGACCCGCACACGGCTTTTCCCAGCATCCGTAAATTGCCCGCCGGGCACCTGATGGAGTTTCGCAACGGCGAGATCAAAATCCGCCAATACTGGAATCTGCCGGAGTATGGCACGCATCCCGCAATCAGCGAGCAGGAATGTCTTGAAGAACTTGAGAAGCGTCTTCAGGAGGCCGTTC